>DATJOW010000001.1:0-20420 GCA_035506715.1 Candidatus Acidiferrum sp.
AGCCGCTCGCCGCGCCTGGCATCGTCGGCGAACAGCTCGCGCAGATGCCGCTTCGCCACCTGCTGGTGGTGGACCGCCAGCGCCTTCCACGCCGGGCGTTGGATCAGTGATTGGTTGATGGGCTTCATGTTAAAGCGATGTCTGTTTAGGCTGCCTGGTTCAGCCGGGTTTCATCCGGCTCGACGTTTGGGTTTTGCCTCCGCCTGCCATAAACGGAATCCGCCGATGAACGCGTTGGCGTTGTCGCCGGCGCGGCAGCCTTTGGGCAGTTGCTTGAGCTTATGAACGTTGCCCCCGCCCAGCACCACATCGTCGGGCTCCAGCGCCGCTATCAGGCGTTCCACGATGTCGGCAACGTGCTTGCGCCATTTTTTCTTGCCGTGCTTCTCCAATCCGCGAAGGCCGACGTAGTCTTCGTAGGTCGCCTTTTTGTAAGGCAGGTGGCCGAGCTCCAGCGGCTCGACGATGCCGTCCACGACGAACGTCGTGCCCAGGCCGGTGCCCAGGCCGAGGAAAAGCATCTTGCCGCGCCGGTAGCTTCCCAACGCCTGCATCGCCGCGTCGTTGATCACCTTGACGGGGCGCTTGAACGCGGCCTCGAAATTGAAACCGACCCAGCCTCGGGCAAGATTATGCGGCTCGGCCATCGGCCGGTTGCGCAATACCGGGCCGGGATAACCGATGGAAACGACGTCATATTTCCAATCCTTCGCCAGCTTCTTCACGCCGGCGACCATGCGCCGCGGCGTCAGGCTTAATCCGGATTCGAACTCGCGGCGCTCGGTCTCTCCGGTGGCGAGAATCTTGACATGGGTTCCGCCGATGTCGATGGCTAGGATATTCATATTCGGTCCTTTCGTCGGCAGGTTCATTTCAGCGCGGCGCTTTTCGAGGCGATGACGCCCATGAGCTCATTCCACGAATTGACAAACGACTTGGCACCTTCATCCTGCAACTGCGTCGCGAGGGCGTCAATATTGATGCCCGCTTTGGCGAACTGGGCCAACACCGTTTCGCAGTCGCCGCCGTCCGCGGCCATGATGGTACTGATGTCCCCGTGATCGGCCAGGGCTTTCAACGTCGCTTCCGGCATCGTGTTCACCGTGAACGGCGCGGCCAGGGCTTTGACATATAACACGTCGGACGCCTTGGGGTCCTTGGTTCCAGTGCTGGCCCAGAGGAGGCGCTGGGGCCGGGCGCCGGCATTGTAGGCGCGCTGCCAGCGGGGCGAAGTCAGCAGGTCGCGGCAGGCCTTGTACGTCCGCTGGGCAATCGCGATGCCGAGTTGGTTCTGGAGATTGGCCGGTACTTTGCCGGCAACCGCCGCGTCCCAGCGGCTCACGAACACCGACGCCACAGAGCCAACGGCCGGATTCAGCCCGGCCGCAATGCGCCGCTCGATGCCGCGCAGAAACGCCTCCGCGGCGGCAATGTACTGTTCCCGCGAAAACAGGAGCGTGACGTTGACGGGCACCCCGGCGAAGATCGCCTCCTCGATCGCCGGCAGACCTTCCTTGGTTCCGGGGATTTTGATGAACAGGTTGGGCCGGCCGGCGCGGCCGTGCAGATCTTTGGCCGCGGCGAGCGTGCTGGCGGTGTCGTGGGCCAGCAGCGGCGAAACTTCCAACGACGTCCAGCCGTCCACCCCGTTGGTTTTTTCGTAAATGGACTTGAACGCGTCGGCAGCGCGGGTGATATCTTCGAGCGCCAGCTCGAAAAACAGCGCCTCGCCGGATTTGCCCCGCTTGAGTTTCTCGCGAATGGCTGAATCGTAGGCCGTGCTGTTTTTGATGGCGTGGTCGAAAATGGTCGGATTGGACGTCAGGCCCGTGACGGACAAATCGGCAATGTATTGCTTGAGCGTCCCGGTATTGAGGAGGTCGCGGGTGATGTTGTCCAGCCAGATGCTCTGGCCCAGGTTGTGGAGAAGTTGGGTGGCTTTCATTTCGTCGTTCCTTTCTTGGTTCCGCCGAGCAGGTCCGGCAGCTTGTAAGCGAGCAAATCATTGATGCGGTCCACGGTGGCATCCGCAACGCCGGGATAGGCGGCAACAATTTTCGGGTCATGGGCAAACTTGCCCTGGCGCACAAATACCGTGGTGACGCGCCCGCCCCAGGCCTTTTTGACGGCGGCCAGGATGCGGAGTTTGTCATCGACCAACACGTAGTGCCGGGCCGGGTAGCGCCGCCGTATATCCGCCAATGCTTCCTCCTTGTGCACGTAGATCAGCACGTGGCCCTTGACTGCCTCGTAGATGCCCGACCGCTCGACCTTGCGCGGCTGAAAAACCACGTCGCCGTCGGTCAGGATCACCGTCCGCCCCCAGCCGCGAAGTTTCTCCAGCACATCCAGCGCGCCGGGATAAAGCCGATTGGCAAAGGGGTAATCGATGAGGAAATTCGACGCGGTAACCAGGTGTTTCTCGTACGGATGTTCCACCCGGAACTGCTGGAAAGCGCCCAGGTAATCCCGGTAACCCAGCTCCCGAAACAATTTTTCCTGGATGGCCCAGAAGCGCTGCCGGCACTTTTGCCCAAACTGCTGCTCCATGTGCCGCTGGAGGTCGTCCTGAATGCGGTCGTTCTCCAGGAGCGTGTCGTCCACGTCCACGAGAAACACAATTTCTTCAGTTCGTTTCATGGGCTGCTGCTCTCAGCCGATAACGTGGTGGTCGTCGTTCCAAAGCCGGATCACCGGCCGGGTGAGGTTCTGCTCGTACCCCACGGCGCTCAAGCTGGCCGTGCTCAGCAAAAAATGCCGGCCCGGCGCTTCCGCCGCCGCGCCGATCCAGCGCGCCGCCAGCACCCGGATGAAATGACCGCTGGAAAACACCAGCGCCAGGCCGCTGATCTCACGCAGGCGCCGGATGACCCGATCAGCCCGGGCCCCGACTTGCTGCGGAGTTTCCCCGCCCGGACAGCCGTCGCGGAACAATTCCCAGTCGGGACGCTGCGCCAGAATTTCCGCGCTGGTCCTGCCTTCGTACTCGCCGTAGTTCCACTCGACCAGGTCCGGATCGATTTCCGCCTGCGCGCCGAAGCCGGCCAGTTCGCCGGTGCGCCGGGCGCGCTGGAGCGGGCTGCAAAAGACTGCGGCAAAATTCAAACCCGCCAGCCGCCGGCCCAGCCTCTGCGCGTTGAGTTCGCCGCGCGCCGTCAGCGGCAAATCGGTCAAACCGGTGTGCTGGCCGGTGAGGCTCCAGGCCGTTTCGCCGTGCCGCGCGAGATAGACGATGGGCAGTTCCGCGCTCATGCGGTTTTCTCCCCGGGATGGTCCGGCGGCGGCAACGGCGGAGCAGCCGCGGCGCGACGGCCGTACCAGGTGGCCGCCGCAAACGAGAAAGTGGCCTGCATCAACACCCCGAACGCGACCATGACGATGGCGCGCTGGTCAACGTCGTGAGCCGTGAACAGCGGGGCGAACGCTGCGCCGAGATTGCGCGTGGCCATGCCGAGCGACAGCACGCTCCTTTGGTTTTGGGGCAGGCCGAAATTGAGCAAATACGGGGCGAGCGTCGCCACCGTGAAAAAGAGAACCTGCATTCCGATGGCATGGCTGCCGACCAGCCCGAGAAATTCCTCGCCGTACACCACGACGCAGAGAATCAGCATCAGGATCGTATCGATCCCCGTGGCCTTCTTGACGACGGGATGCAGTTTCGTCGCCAGCGCCTCCGAGCGCTGCCGGAGAATCATTCCCATCGCCAGCGGCACCAGCAAAAAGAGCACGAGGGGTTTCGCAATGGTGATGGGGTTGGCGGTAAATCCCTTGACCAGCCACGGGACCGCGAACGGCATGTACGCCACCGTGACCACGGACGTCAGCAGCATGAAGGCCGCCGTATACCCCAAATCTCCCCGGGCCCGATCCACCATCGGCGGAAGAAACGGCGCGCACGGAGTCATCGCCAGCAAAACAAAACCGATGTCATACGCCGATTGGGTCGGGATGGCCTTCGTCAGCAGAATTGCGAAGCCCGGCAGCAAAACAAATCCCCAGACCAGGCTATAAATGACGAACCGCATGTCGCGCAGACCGGACAGGGCCTCCTTCAGTTGCAGCCGCAAGCCCATGTCCAGCAGGTTGCCCACCATGAAAATCACCAGGGTGATCTTGAGAACGAGTTGCAGGGTTTCAGCCATTGGCCACCTCGGTTGCTTGGAGCACCGTCTTTTTGTTTCGTCCAAACGCCTCGTCAATAATCGCCTGCAAACGGGCGAGCGATTCCGGTGTCGGTGATTTGAAATCCTCCATTTCGTAGATCCGGCCGAGAAAGCTGTACTTGCCTTCGCCAAAACGATGGTAAGGAAGCAGCTCGTAATCAAGCACGTTTTGGTGCGGCCGGATGAAGGCCAGCACCGCGCGAATGTGCGACTCGTCGTCGTTCACACCCGGGATGACCGGCGTGCGGGCGATGAATTTCACGTTGGGAAACGTCTCGTAGGCGCGGCGCTGGTTTTCGCGGATGCGGGAATTGTCCGCGCCCGCCCACTGTTTATGGCGTTCCGGGTCGGTCACCTTGTGGTCGTGCAGGCACACGTCCACGTGCCGGAGCACCTTCTCGACATTCTCCCACGGCACGTTGAAGGCGGTTTCAATGGCTGTATTGAAACCGCGATGGTGCGCCTCCGCCAGCAGCGCCGCCGCAAAGTCCGCCTGCAGCTGGCACTCGCCGCCGCTCAGCGTGAGGCCCCCGCCGGATTCGCGGTAGAATGAACTGTCCTGTTCCACTTCGGCCAGCACCTCGTCCACCGTCATCTCCTGGCCAAACAGATAAAGCGCCTGCGGCGGACAGACCGGCACGCACTTGCCGCAGTTGGTGCACAAGTCCCAGTTGATCCGCACCTTTGCGTCGGAATCCACGTTGAAAATGGCGGACTCGGGGCACTCCTTCAGGCAAAGACCGCACTGGTCCTTGCCAATGCACTTGCCGAGATTGTAGGCCAGCTCCGGCCGGGGATGAATGCTCTCGGGATTGCTGCACCACTTGCAGCGCAGCGAACAACCTTTAAGGAACACCGTGGTCCGCATGCCGGGTCCGTCATGCGTGCAGAAGTGCTGGATGTTCAGCACCGTGCCTTTCAAGGCCGCCGGATTGGGGGGCGAACTCTCCATGGCGTCAATCTCCGAGCGCGATCCCCAGCGCGCGGGCAATTTGGACGAACACACTATCGGCGGGAACGGTGCGAATCCGGTTGATCGCCTCCGCCAGCGGAATGAATTTCAGATCGGGCGGCTGGAACGCGACCAGGGTGCCGGTCTGGTGTTCACGGATCGCCCGCACGGCCGCCGCCCCGTAGCCAAGGCCGAGCTGGCGGTCCACCGCCGTGGGCGGGCCACCTTTGACCAGTTGGCCCAACACAAGCGGGTAGGTTTCATGATTGACCAGCCGCTGCAGCTTGAGGGCCACGGTTTCCGCCGCATGGCCGGAGCGCTGGATGACGTGCGAGCCGGGTTCACCGGTCGCGCCCGGCGACAATGAAGCCTTGAGCGGGTGCGCGGCCGGTGGTGCAGCTTGGTCTCCATCCGCGGGCGTTGCGCCTTCGGCGACCACGATCAGGCCACCCGCCCGGCCGCCTTTCAGCTTCGCGCTCAACTTCGCCGCGACTTTGGCCAGGTTGTAGGGAATTTCCGGGATAAGCACGGCGTCAGCACAGACGGCCATCCCCGCCTGCAGCGCGAGCCAGCCGGCATGTTCGCCCGGCACCTCGACGACGCCGATTTTTCGGGCCGACTGCGCGGCCTGACGCGTGCGATCCAGCACTTCGACCGCAAAACTCAGGGCGCTGTTGAAACCGAAGGACAGCAGGGTCGCCGCGATCTGGTTTTCGGCCGACTTCGGGACACACACCGTCTTCAGCCCCTTTCGGTGGAGTTTCCACAGAATGCCCAGAGCCGGTGCGTCCACGACGGAAATTACCGCGTCGATTTCCTGCTTTTTGACCAACTGCAGCAATTCATCCGACCGGTCCGATTCCTCGACGGCGTTGGCGGCATTGACCGTGCGCACATGAAACGGATCGGTCCGCGACGCCGTGCCGAGCACGCCGTCGGCCGCACCCGCGAGCGTCTCCATGAACGCGGCCGTCAGCTTGACCAAGCCGCCATCGGCGTAACGTTCCGGAAACAGCAACCCCTCATACCCGTCGCGGATGCCGACGATTTCCCAGCCCAGTTCGCCCGCCGCCAGCACCGCGCCGTGAATGACGGCGTTCAACCCGGGCACGTAGCCGCCGCCCAGGTTGATGGCGATGCGTTTGGTCGGACGATTCATTCGTCAGGTCGGGTGTCGCGCTTCGCCCGGATTTCAGTTATGCGGCGCGGTTTTCGCCTCCGCGGCCGCTTTCGCGTCCGCCATGCGCTTCCGGACAATGGGGCGCAGATCTTCGCCGAAGCCGGTCAACAATCCGCCGTCCACCGCCAGCAGCTGGCCGGTAATCATGTCGGATTTGTCGCTGGCCAGGAACACCGCGGCCTCGGCGATGTCGTCCAGGTTGCAGAAACGGCCGAGGGGCACAAGACGCTTGGTGATTTTGTCGCGAAACTCGACGGTGGTGTGTTGCTCCATCAGCGGGGTGAGCACCCCGCCGGGGCAGATTTCGTTCACGTTGATGTGAAAGTCCGCGACTTCCCACGCCAGATGCTGCGTGAGGCCGGTGACGCCGTGTTTGGAGGCCGTGTAATCGGCGCTGCCGAAGAATGTCATGCGGATGCCCGCGGTGGAGGCGACGTTGATAATTTTGCCTTTGCCTTTGGCGATCATCGTGGGCAGAACCGCCTTGCAGCAGAGGAATACGCCCTTGAGATTGACGCCCATGACCTTGTCCCATTGCGGCTCGCTCATTTCGTGAAGCAGGCACGGTGTGCTCTCAATCCCGGCGTTGTTGACCAGAATGTCCACGCTGCCGAACGCCTTGATGGCCGCCGCCACCATGGCCTCGACCTCAGCGGCTTTGCTGACATCCGCGCCCGCGCCGATGGCCTTGCCGCCAGCCGCGGTGATTTGTTTCACGGTTTCGTTGCAGTCTTCAGGTTTCAATCCGTTGACGACGACATTCGCGCCCTCGCGGGCGAACGCGACGGCGATTCCCGCGCCGATACCGCGGGCCGAGCCGGTGATGATTGCGGTTTTGCCTTTCAGTTCCATAATTTTTCTCGCTTTCTGGGTTGGGTGGTTGACGTTTAATCGTCTGTTGTAATGGGGTTAAGATGACCCGGCTGAATCTTCCTTTTCCGCCTGGAGCCAGTGTTCCGTGTCTTTCCCGTGCTGGCGGCCGTCCTGTTCCCACAACGCGTAGGCGCGGCGGCGAATGCGCTCATGCCTCGCCCCGGCCACAAGCGGCGGATTGGCCGGTTGATTGTGCCCTGCCTGGGCTGATTTCGATTTTCTTTTCATCGTTGTTTGGTGGAACGGTTTCAACGAGATCAACCGATTTGCTCCTCGGTCCGGGCGATGATTTCCGCCTGTTGCATGGGCGAGAGATCCACAAAATACGCCGAGTAGCCGGCGATGCGCACAATCAGGTTGCGATACTTTTCAGGGTCCTTCTGTGCCGCCAGCAGCGTCGCCCGGTTAAGGATGTTGAACTGCACATGCCACAGTTTCAGTTCGCACCAAGTCCGGATCACCTGCATCAGCCGCCGCGTGCCTTCCTCCCCCGCCACGTTGGCGGGGCTGAACTTCAGGTTGATCAGGTCGCCGCCTTTCTCGCGATAGCTCCGGTTGCGGCCGCGCGCCATGGAGGCGAGAGCGACGGTTGGCCCCTTGACGTCCATGCCGTGCGAGGCAGAAATGCCTTCCGACAAATATTCGCTGGCCTTGCGTCCGTTGGGCGTGGCCCAAGTCACCTTGCCGAAGGGCACATGGAACGTAATGGGTATCTGGCGCAGCAGGAAAACCTGGTTGTGCGGTTTCGGATGGTTGTTCAGAAATTCCAGCAGAACTGTCTCGATGTCGAAACCGATCTGGTCCACCCATCCGACGCCGTTGCCGTATTTCGGCGCGTTCAGGCAGAGCTGCCGGACGGCTTCGTGGCCTTCCCAGTTGGCTTCCATCGCGGTGAGCAACTGGTCCCACGTCAGTTTCTTCGTGTCATAGATGAGGTGTTTGACCGCCGCGAGACTGTCTATCGCCGTGCCTTTGCCAATCGCTTCAAACGTGCTGTGGTCAATGGCCCCGGCAAAATAGTCGCCATGCGTGTAGAGGTCGCGGCATTCGGCCATCGCCAAGTCGTGCAGCATCGAAGTCGCGGGCGCGGCGGTGTATTGCGGTTTGATTTTCATCGCGAGGTGCTGCTGGATCAACACGTGCTGCGCAAGATGCTCCATCTGCGCGCAAAAGGCTTTCCACACGTCATCGTAGCTGGTCCAGGTGCGCGGGTCGGCGGTCTTAAGGCCGAATTGAATGTCCTTCAGCACCTTGAGTTTTCCCTGCCGGAAGGTCATTTCGACAATGGAGCCGTAGTTGATGCCGCCGCCGGCGGTCAGGTTCGTTTCGCGATTGGGAATCCGGTTCTCGCAGCAGCCCGAGATGTGCCAGTCGAAGGCCTCCTTCAAAGTAGCGCCGTTCGCGAGATAGAACGGAATCACCATTTCGTCATTCAACAGCTTCGGATAGCCTTTGCCATCCTTGATGCAATCCACGACGTGATGCAGAAACGCGTCCGGGGTGTTGGCGTGGATGCGCACGCACGGATCGGGGCTGGTCAATTGCAGCCCGCGCATGGATTCGAGGATGAGATAAGAAAGCTCGTTGGTCGCATCCTTGCCGTCGGGCGTGAGACCGCCGACGCACACATCCGAAAATTGCGAAAAACCTTCCGTGCCGGCAGCAGCAACGGGATTCAACTTGAGTTCCGTCACCTGCGACATTTGCAGCCAGAGGCAGTGGAGCAATTCCATCGCTGACTCTTTCGTGAGCCGGCCTTCGGCAATGTCTTTTTGATAATACGGCAACAAGTATTGGTCCATGCGGCCCTGGCCCATCGCGCTGCTGGTCTGCTCAATGCGGTTGAACAACTGTCCCCACCATTGCGCCTGCAAGGCCTCGCGGAACGTCCGCGCCGGATTTTCGGGGACCCAGGTGCAGACCGCCGCAATTTCCTCCAATTCCTTTTTGCGCGTCGGATTCGTCTCTTTCGCCGCAAGTTCGGTTGCTAAAGCGGCGTAGCGCTTCGACCACGTCGTCATCGCGTCGCACGCCAGAATCACTGCTTCGAGGAACGCCTTTTTGTAAACGACATCGCGCGGCTCGGTGAGCGCGGCGAGCTTGGCCTGCGCCTCTTCGCAAATGCCTTTCACGCCGCGCTGGAGGATTTTTTTGAAATCCGGCGTCCAGTTTTGCGAATGCCGCATCGGCGAGGTGGACACGACAACGCAGGTGTAAAGCAGCGTGTTTTTGGGATCGGGTCCTAGGATGAGAAAGCGCGTTTCCGGCGGTAGCGCATTCAAAAAATTCGTGGCGTAATCCTTTCCCGTCCAATACGGCGTCAGCACCTCGGTGACAACCTTGGCATCCGCCGGCGTGAATGCCACTTCGCCGGGCTTGCCCTTGTTTTTGGTGAACATGTCCAGGCCGGCGGGCATGATGCTGCCGTCCAGTTCTGGATAAACAATGCCCCAGCGGCCCAGCCAAGTGTTGGGCCGGCCCACAATCAGTTCGTCGGGGAAAATGGTAACGGGCACTTTGTCGGCAAAATTCTTCAAGGCCTTCGCCCAGCGCAGAACCATCGGCTGGCCCTCGGTTTCCTTGAGCGATTCGGTGAAAAGAACGGCGCGGTCGAGCGTCACTTGCGGCGGTCCGTATTTGCGGATGGCCTCATACATCCGCAGCGCGCGGTCGGTGACCATGCCGTGCATGACCTGCTTGCCGCTCTCAATCGCGGCTTCCTGCGCGGACAGGTTCCCTGTGGCCGTGGTTGGAATATTCGTTGTGGTGACTGCCATAAAGATTTTTCAGTTTTTGGGTTGAAACTTCGGTCCTTCATTCCGGAGATGTTCGTGGTGGAGGGCAGACTCAATGCTCGAAAGCAGTTCCGTGGCGATGTTGCGCTTGATCACAAAGCCATCTGCGCCCGCCGTCAACACCGCGTTTTTCACGGTCTCCTCGTCGTACACGCTCAGGACAATCAAGAGCATCTGCGGGCAGGCAGCTTTGATCCGCGCCAGCCATTGCGTGCCGCCGGACCGAAACAGGGAAAGGTCCACCACCGCCACGTTGGGCCTGATCCGCTCAATGCCTTTCAACAATGATCCTTCGTCCGCCACCATCAGCACCGTGGCAAACATGGACTTGAGCAAATCACGCACCCCTTCGGTGAGACCGTGGTGGCGGTCCGCCAAAATCACGCTTTCCATAGTGAGGCCGGTCATAAACAAATGCCTTTGGTGCCTGGCGACTATGACCGAAACCAAGCGGAGGATGACCTCGTAAAAATACTAGGAGCGGGCAAGAAACATTACCTGCCAGCGGTCGCCAGCAGGACCGGATCAAAGCGGAGCGATGCCGTTCTTCAAGGCGTAGTGAACCAATTCAGCGGAACTGTGAATCGCCAGGGCTTCCATCATCTGGTATTTGTGAAATTCCACCGTGCGCGTCGAAATATCCAGTTGCGCGGCGATTTCCTTGGCGGAACGGCCTTCGGCGACGAGTTGCAAAATTTCACGCTGGCGAGATGTGAGCAATTGGTCCGGATCAATTTTTTTCCGATTGCCCTGGCGCAGTTCATTGAACACCTCCCCCGCAATGGCCGGCGTGATATAGGTTTTACCTTCGAGCGCCGCCCGGATGGCGGTGATCAATTCTTCCGCCGCGGAATGTTTGAGCACAAACCCGGACGCGCCCGCTTCAATGGCCCGGCGGGCATACGCCGTCTCCCGGTGCATGGTCATCATGACGACTTTTACCCCGGGATGGTCTTTCTTCAATTGAATCAAAGCCTCCAGCCCATTCAACTTGGGCATGCCGATGTCGGCCACGATGACATCCGGCAAAAGTTGGCGCGCGGTTTGCACCAGCGCTCGTCCATCTTCCACTACGCCGACCAGCTCAAACTCCGGCTGCAAGAGACTGCGCAATCCTTCGGCCACCAGCCGATGGTCGTCTGCCAACAAAATGCGCGGGCGCTTCATGCAATGCTCTGACTAACCGGAACGCGAATCACGAGGATTGTGCCTTTTCCAGGCTGACTAGCAATTTCAATATCGCCACCCAGAAGATTCGCCCGCTCTTTCATGCCAGACAAGCCGAGACGGGGGTGGGCCGATTTGCTCGCGGCGTCAAAACCGGTGCCATCGTCGCGAATCACGAGCTTCATCTCTCCATTGGCCGATTCCAAAGCAAGCCCAACCGTGCTGGCCTTCGCGTGCCGCGCGATATTGCGCAGCGCTTCCTGAGTGATGCGATACAAGCCCAGCGCGGTTTCCGGCGGCAGGTTTGAAGGAATTTCACCCAGTTGCAAATTTATGGGAATACCTTCACGGCGGATGAATTGTTCCGCGTCCGTTCGCAGCGCTTCCACCAATCCTAAATCTTCGAGGATCGAAGGATGCAGTTGATAGGACAAGGCGTGAACATCATCGCTCAGGCGGATCAATTCCTCGCGGACGAGCGGCTGGTTTTTGACCGGCGCTGTTTGGTCCGCGCGCCCCAGATCAATGGCGAGCCGGGCCAGCCGCTGGGTGATGTCGTCGTGCAACTCCCGCGCCAGGCGCGCCCGTTCCGCCTCGTGCGCCGTGATGAGCAACCGCTTGAATTCCCGCTGCTGTCGTTCCATCTCTTTCCGCTCAGTAACATCAACGATTGAAGCGAGAAAAACTTTGCCTTCGGAAGTTGTGATGGGATTGAGGCCGATCTCAACCGGCACTTCGCTGCCATCCTTGCGCCGGCCGAACAATTCACGTCCCGCGCCCATCGGCCGCACCTGCGGATGGCGGGCAAAGGCCGTCCGTTGGGCGGGATGCTCGGAGCAGAACCGGTCTGGAATCAAGGTTTCAACTGACCGGCCAAGAAGTTCTTCACGGGAGTAACCGAACACTTTTTCAACCTGGGCATTGACTAGCGAAATAAGCCCAGGCTGATTGACAATTAACATGGCGTTGGGCGACGCCTCGACGGCCAGCCGGAATTTTTCCTCGGCCCGGAGGTTTTCCGTGACGTCCATGCAAGAACCGATATACCCGGTGAAATTTCCCGTGTTGTCAAAACGGGGCACGCCGCGGTCCGTGATCCAGCGATACTCGCCGTCGTGCCGGCGCAGCCGGTATTGCAGGGTGAACGTCTGCCGGGCGTCGAAGGCCTTTTGGTAGTTCCCAAGGATGCCTGCACGATCATCCGGATGCACACCTTCGGTCCAACCATTGCCCAATTCCTGCGCCAGGGTCCGGCCGGTGAAATCCAGCCAGGACTTGTTGAAGAAGGTGCAATGCTTGTCCACCGCCGACATCCAGATCAGCACCGGCGCCGAGTTCGCCACAGTTCGAAACCGGGCCTCGCTCTCCCGCAAGGATCGCTCCGCCTGCCGGCGTTGAATGCGGTTGAGCACCAGTCCGACAATCAAGCCGGTTTGCACGGCGCAAAGAATGGCAATGAAAATGATCCGTCCGCGGTAAAGCTCCCAGAAACTCGGCTGCCGGAACTGGATGCTGCTTCCGGCGGGCAAAAGTGCTTCATTGATGTGCCAGCGTCGGAGTTCCCGCCAATCATAGACCGGCGTCGCCGTGTCCAGAATTTGCGGCGGGATGTTCTCGGGCCGTTCACCACGAAGAATGCGAACCGCGGCGCGAGCGGCGCGCACGCCGACTTCGGTGTCCTGATAAAGCCGGCCTCCGATGGCTCCTGACCCGAATTCGCTGGCAAAATAGCCATAGAACGGCGCATTGGCAAACGCGTGAAGCCGTACCAACGCATCGCCACTGTCGTAGGGCACACCGGTGGCGTCCACCACCAACAGGCCAAACATGATGAACGAGTGCGGCGGCAGGACCGCCAGCCGTTCCTGCATTTTATCCAGAGACAAATCATTCAGCCAGACAAAGCCAACGCGGTTGGTGAAGGGTTGAAACTCGCGGTGGCACTCGTTCAACCAGAACCTCTCGAGCGGCGAAGCGCCAAATACCACCACCACATTGGTCGTGTCCGGTCGCATCTGCAAGATGTCCTCAATGATGGCCGGCAGGTTGACGCGTTGGGTGACGAGCGTCGCGTTGGTCCGCAGCAGGTCGGGTGGCAACATTCGCGGATCTGCCCCCATAAACACGGTTGGCGTGGCGGGAAAAAGAGCATCCCGGTTCCTGGCCATGAACGTCGCGGCCGGCGCGCCGACCGTCACCACCAGGTCCGGTTGTCGACTCTCGAAGCGGGTTTTGAGAAACCCGACGAACGGCGCTTCCTTTTCCGGTTCGGCAAAGCGCGCGGCGTCAAGGGATGCCTCGTAGATATCCACCCGTTCGCCCATCTCCCGCCCCAAGGTGGTTCGAAATGTAGAAACAGCCGCGTTGAATGGCGCAACATCGCGGCCGAAGGAATCCAAAATGAGCACCCGCTTGGGCGCCTCCGCCGGGGCGGACGCCGCAGTCAGGATCAGCAGGAACGCGCTCCGGTTAAACAATCTTTGTAGCCTGACAATGACCCGCTTCATCAGCGCCTTTTCAATCCCCGGGTGGTGGCTGGGGGCGGAATCGGCCGAAAACCCCGCCAACTGCGAAGTCATTTTGCCTGACATTACGGGGCAATCAAGCGTAATCCCCCGTTATCCTCCCTGGACGGAATTTAGATCGCCCAGCAATTCCCCCTCCGCAAAAAGGGAAGTTGTATTCGTCACGCCCACACCGCAAATGTGGAGCTACAAATCTGCAAATCTCCGGACCACGGATTCATTCACCATTGCCTGCTGGGACCACAGAGATTTCCGCCGCGCTCGTCCAGCCGCTCCCCCAAATGGCGTGCAAAGAGATGAAGCGAAAATAACGGGCGTCCACAGGAGCAAAGCCCGCTTCCTGCAGACCCGGATTGTTCTGAATGTTGGCGAACGCGCCTTCGGCGATGTTGGTGGTCCAAGTCATGCCGTCGATGCTCGTTTCAAATCGATATTTATCAACCACACCATTGAGCAATCCGTCCTGGCGCGGCAGATAGGTTAACCCGGCGATGCGATGCGTCGCGCCCATGTCCACGGTGATGCAGTGCGGCTGCTTCTGGTCGGCGTTCCACTGCGTGTGCCAGAGGGTGGATGAGTTGCCGTCAATGGCGCGGGCGGCCGAGTTATCGTCACCGGCCGTTTCCTCGCTGTCCACGCTAACGACTTTCCAGCCGATCGGCGGGAGGCCGGCAAAGACCCTCGAACCGGTGATGCCGAGCTGGCCATTGGGCAGCAGGCACGCGGCCTGCACCGTGACGCTGCGGTCCATGGGCAGGGCGATTGAGCCGATGTAAACCGTAGAGTTGCCCGTGGGCATGCTGCCGTCCAAGGTGTAAACCATCTTGTTGCCGGCAAGATTGCTGAGGGTCACCGTGCCGTTGGTGCCGCGGTCGGAAATCGTCGGTGGCAAGGTCGCGACCGATTGTTTGAAGAGGCCGATTTCGGCAAGTGTCGGCTCAAGGCGCGAACCATTGATACGAATCCGGACCCGATCAGTGGTCACAGGCGATTTCAACCGGATGAGCCGGCGATGACCAACGGTGGTGAGCGCGTCGGAGGCGATTGGTTCCGCGGCAACCCACGCCGAACCGTTCCACGTCTGGATGACAAAGGATTCAATTCGCTGGCCGCGATGATCCACCGCTTCTTGCAAGGAAACGACGTCAAACGTGACCGGCCGCGGCAGGGTGAGTGTCACCGTGCCATTGGTCCTGCCTGGCGCGGCTTCCCACCAGGTGTCGAGGCGGTTGTCGAGTGCGAGTGCCGGACCATTCGTGGCGTTGAATGTGTCGGCGGTGACTTTGCTGCCGGCGGCGAGGTCTGCAGTGAATGTTTCATTGATGATCTCCGCCGTCTGCTTCAGTGCGTCAAGTTGATTGTCGGGAACGAGACCGCGTTTATCGGGCGAGAGATTCAAGATGAGATTCCCGTTGCGGCCGATGGAGGTGTAGAAGATGTCCACCAACTGCGTGACGGTGCGCGGGAGTTTGTTACGCGCCCAGAACCATTGGTTGTTCTGGAGGATCGTCGTGTTCACTTCCGCCGGATACCACCAAAGATGCGAGCCGGCGGCGAGTCGGGCGCGGCTGCCGAGATCGCCCGCCTGCATGTCCGGCCAGTTGAACTTCTCCGGGGACGTCGGCAGAGGAATGACGCTCCACTCGGTCGTGCGGCCCACCCCGCCTTCGTTGCCGACCCAGCGCACGTCCGGCCCTTTGCCCATGATAACCGCGCCGGGCTGGAGATGGCGGATCAAATCATACCAGGCCGCATAGTTGTAGGTCTCATGAACACTGGGATCGGGATTGGCGCCGTCAAACCAGACCTCGGAAATCGAGCCGTATTCGGTCAGCAACTCATAAAGCTGGTTCAGGAAATAACGATTGTAGTCGTCCACGACGTAAGTGTAGTTGGTGAAACCCGGGGCAGGCGCACGTCCCTTTGAAGGATCACTCTGGAAGCTGGCGGGATCGGTTGGAATGACGGAAAGCGCATTGCTGCTGCCATTGCCGTAGTAACCCGCCGGATTCTTTGGATTCGTCCGAAGCTGGTAAAGGTCCGCCGGCGAAAGATAAACGCCCAGCTTGACGCCGTGCGACCGCGCGGCATCGGCCACCTCACGCACTTCGTCGCCCCTGCCGCTCCGCCACGGACTCGCGGCCACCGAATGCGGCGTGTAGCGCGAAGGCCAATAGCAAAAACCATCGTGATGTTTGCAGACGAGCACAATCATCTTGCCGCCAAAATTTGTCACGGCGTCCAGCCATTGATTCGCATCCAGCGCCGTCGGATTGAAAATCGAAGCCTCTTCGCGGCCGGTCCCCCACTCCACTTCGTTGAACGTGTTCACGCCGAAGTGCAGAAAGAACGTCCGCTCCAGCCGCATCCAATCCGTCTGATTCTTGCGCGGCAAAACCTTCGCCGCCTTTTCGGCGACGACGGCGGCAGAGTCGCCTTCGGCGATCACGTGCATGGCGGCATAGGGAATCGGCCCAGCCGAGTCCGCGATCGCAGGGCCGGGTTGGAATGCGAGCAGGATGAGCACGCTCGCGGGTAGTTTTTTGGCAAGAGCGGTGATTGGCGCGAAGGATTTCTTCATGGGTAATTTGGAATTTTCAAAATGCCGGGAGCAAGAGCTCTTGGATCGACTTGGACGAAGGCTTCCTTTTGATCACGAGAAAATCCGATCCGCAAAGATTTCCCGCCGGACAGCGCCGGCAGCTGCCGCAGCAACGTCGCGGTGTCCGACGTCTTCGTGCCGTTGACGGAAAGAATGACATCGTTCTTTCGCAGCCCGGCTTCGGCCAAGGCCGAGTCCGCTTGAAGGTTCAGAACTAGAACCCCCGTCACGGCGGGCAACCCGAACGCGGACATCTCGCCTTCATCCCGAATATTGCGAACGCTCGCGCCGAGCCACGTCACCGGTTCAGCGGCGCGCGCGGCGGCGAGGCGCGCTGACGTTTCCGCCTGCGGCAACTGCGATGTGCGCGCGATGGCTATGAGTTTGGGTTTTTGCACGCCGAATTGATCCATCGGAAAATTCACGAAGCCCAGCTCCAGCGCCGGCGAGTCGGGTTTCACGCGATAATCTCCACGCGCCGGATCAACGAACTGCGCGTCGGCCACGACGGAATGTTCATCGCGCCCGCTCTGCTGCTGCAACTGCGTTGCCGGCGCAGGGTTTGTCATGCCGTCTTCATGCAGGAGATTGAAATCCATCTCTGCGCCCCACGGCGGGGGAGGCATGTTGGCCGGACGATAGGCGGTCCCAACGATGTTGCGCCGGAAAACATCGCCACTGTCGTCATACCAGACGTGCGGATGATAGCCGTTCTCGACCAGGATGTTGTTTTGGACCACGCGCCCGAAACCCTCGCGGTTCTTGATGCCGCCGCGCAGGCAAAGATTGTTCGTGATGATGTAACAGGACGAGCCGTCGTCGAGGTCAATGTCCCAGCCGTGATCGCAACGCCAGCGGTTGTTCGCGAGCACGATGGGTTTCACCACGTCGAGCAGCGGCAACTTGGGCGCTTGCCTCACCCACGCGTTGACTTCGGCGATGTTGGGCCGCCAAAAACGGTCCCGCCCCCAGGAATTGAATGAGCCGTGATCACCCGTCTCCTTCACGGTGTCAAAGACATCGCAGAACTCGATGACGTGTCCGCCCCAGCAACCGTCGCCGATGTTGATGCCCGCGCGCGGCATGTCGTAAATCGAGCAGCGACAGACCGTGATGTTTTGGGCGAGATCAATTTCCACGCCGGCGGTCTGTTTTTCCACACGCCCGGTCAGGTGAATCAGGCAATCCTCCACCAGGCAATCCGCCGGGTAATTGTCGGTCTTCGGCCCGGGCGTGGGGTCAATTTCCTCAAGCCGGTGGACTTGGCCGTAATTGAACAGCGGACTGCGTGCCGCCTGCGGATCGCCGACAAGGCAGATCCCGCTCGCGCCCGCTTTGGCGATTTGCGTACCGCGAATGGCGAGGCGGCGGTTGTAATTGTTGACGAAGATGGCGTTGCCGCCCACTTGATCAATGAAGCTGTCCTCCAGCGCGCAATCTTCCGCGCCGGTGAAGAAAACCGCCCCCCCGCGATAAATCGCCCAGTCCGAACGCAGGAGGGGTTCGCGGGTCTCCATGACCGTGCGCGCCGCCTGACGGAATGTCAGGCCGCGCAAGGTGACCCACTTCACCGGGTGCGTCTCATCGCCGCGAAATTCCACGAGCGTGCGCAGGCGCGTCGCTTCGATGACGGCGGTGTTCAAATCCAGTCCGGCGGGCGGATAAAAATACAGCGTGTGCGTCTTGGCATTCAGGAACCATTCGCCGGGCGCGTCGAGTTCCTCGAAAATATTTTCGACATATTGAATGTTCTCGTTGATGCCGCCGCCGCGATTGTTTTGCCAGCCGCCTTCCTTGGTCAAGTTACCGTTGGCGTCTTTGCCGGTGATTTGCCAGGTGAAATCGCCCCAGAGCGCCGGATGCATCGCGTGCAAATAGCCGCCGGCCGGCTCCGCCCAGCGCGACGCGCGCCGCTGAATGTCCGCGCCGGAGGTGAAGCCGTCGAAGTATTTCGCGGCCGGATCAAAGTTCGGATAGCGCGCAAGAACCTGCCGCTCGCCGTTGATGAAGATATCCTCCGTCTGCAAATCCGCCGGAACCTGCGCCTGAAAAATGCCATTCGTGAACAGCTGCCAGTTCAGGCGATCGAGCCGGATGCCGCCGCTGATCACCGGTTTTTCATTTTTGTAATTTTGAAAAACCACTGGCGCTTTTTTCGTGCCGGAATCCTGCGCCGTGAACACGAGCGGCGCGGACAAATAGTAAGTGCCACCGCGCAGGATGACCTCGCCGCGTTTCTGGCGAACGGCGTCTTGCGCGCGCTGCAGCGTGGCGAAAGGTTTCTTCAATGTGCCCGGATTGGCGTCGTTACCCGATGGCGAAACGTAATACGGCTGCGCCTTACAAATACAAGCAAGGCCCAGCGCAGTTGTTCCCAGAAATGTCCTGACAAGAAAACTCACGGCAGCGGCGGGCCGAGTTTGATGCGGTAGAATCTTTGCGGCAAGGCGGAATTCGTGTCCGTCCAAATGAACGGCAGCGCGGGCGAATTGGTGACGAAGGCGGTGCCCCATTGCGTGAGATTCGTCGAAGTTTCCACGGCGTAATCCGGCCCGCTCTGGCCGCTGATGTTGAAACCGAAATGTCCGCCGGCGAAGGAAACATTGCTGATGCCCGGCGCAGAAAGCGGATTCACAACGACGGAGAAACTCTGCGTGGCGCTCAAGTTTGGCGTGCCGTTGTCGGAGACTTTCAGAATGAACTTGTTGGTCGAGTCGGCTTGCGTTACCAGCGGGCGGAACGAGAACGCGCCGCTGTTGGTGTTGAGAGTCGCGTTCGTTGCGCCGGCCAGCAGCGCGAATGTGAGCGTCTGCGGCGGCTGGTCGGTGTCGGTCGCGCTAGCGGTGAAGGTGACGGTTTGGCCGACGTTCACGGTCTGGTTGGCAATCGGAGCGAGCGTCGGCGGCGTGTTGGTTGGCGCAGTCAACGTGAGGGCGATGGTCGTGGTGTGGCTGATCAAGCCGGCGGTGGCGATGACGGTTACATTTGTCATGCCGGAGATCACGTTGTTTGATGCCGTGAGCGTCAATGTGCTCGCGCCGCCGGTGCTAGGATTGTTGGTGAACGAAGCGGACACTCCAGCGGGAAGATTGGTTGCGTTCAACGTGTAGCAGGCATTCAGGCCATTCAGCGCCGTCACCGTGACCGTGCTCGAGCCGTTCGTTCCGCCATTCACCGTCAGGCTGGAGGGATTAGCCGACAGATTGAAATCCGGCGAAGCCGCGGGCAATGAAACGGCATCAATGTAACAAGTACCCGTCCACGCGGCGCTGGTGAAAAATTGAACGCCGAGACTCTGCAATGGCGAAACGGCGTTGGCCGGCACAGTCAGGGTAAGCGTGTTCCATGCGTTGGCGGTGAAACTCCCATACCAACTGCTGCTCCAATTATAATTGTGATCTTGAATGTAGGGCTGGAGCGCGGTGATCGTGCTGCCGCTGGGAATCCAAACATGAAAGGTAATCGGTGTCCCGGGAACTACCGCCACGCTGCTCACGGACGGAGACGCGGTGCCTGATGTCGAGCCATTGAAGTTCACAGCCAGCGACTGATTCCCAGCATACTTTTGCGCGGTGGAAGTCACCACGTTGGAAACGATGCCGCCGCCGCCCGTCCACCCCTGCGAACTGGATTCAAAGTTGAATTGCGCCACATCGGTGGAGCCGGAGGTTGTCGCGTGGGCTTCAGGCGAAAAACCCGATGCGCTGGAGCCGTTGACCGCGGTGACCTGATAGTAATAGGTGATGCCGCTGTTGAGGCCGGTGTTGGTATAGGACGTGCCGGTGATGCCGGTGACGACTGGCGCTGCGTTGGAGTTCTCCAAACCGCTGGCCGTTGCGCGATAAAGGTTGTAGCTGGTCGCTCCGCTGCCGGCGGTCCAGGACAAAGTCACCTGGCCAACGCCTCCGGTCGCGGTGAGGCCCGACGCGGCGTAAGGAGCGCCATTCGGCGGCGGCGGCGCGGCTCCGCCCGTCAAAACGGAAATACGTTGCGCGTCAAGGACTGTGCCAGTGGTCCAATCAAACAGACTACTTGCCGTGCTCCAGTAAAATGGACTGAGTCCGTGGCCACGGGCGGATTCGCTGACATATTTATTCCAATACTGTGCGGAGGCGCTATTCCAAGCTGCCTCCGTGGCGTTGGTCAGGGGCGCTGCCCACGCC
>DATJOW010000002.1:0-2498 GCA_035506715.1 Candidatus Acidiferrum sp.
GGAGCGCGTTGGGTGATTGTATTCTTCGGGGTCAATGACATCGGCGGCGGTGGCAGCAGTATGACGACGGCCACGAACCTGGTCACCACCTTTGCCCAATGGGCCAACCAAGCCCACGCGCGCGGGATGCTCGCCTACGGCGCGACCATCACGCCCTTTGGCGGAAACGGGTATTACACCCCGCTCCACGAACAGGAACGCCAATACGTCAATGCCTGGATTCGAACCAACACCGTTTACGACGGGCTGATTGACTTTGACCTGGCCGTGCGGGACCCGGTGACGCTGACGAACTTTCAAGCGGCATTTTACGCCGGCCCTTACGCCAATGATTGGTTGCACATGAACGCGGCCGGCTACCAGACGATGGCTCAGGCCATCGATCTGAGTTTGTTCACGCACTGATCATGATCGGCGCGTTTGGGGGCGGGTGTGGTTGGGACGGCGACAGTTTTTTGGGCGGGACGACGGCCCATTCGAGTCCGGTTTCGCGTTCACCACCCGCGGTTGGACGGAAAAAATGAGAACCTCGAACATTCCAGATATGCCGGTTGCCGGAAGCGGGCGGGCCGACGTCAAGTTTGGCAGATTTTTGATTCTTGGCGCGCTGCTGCTTGCGGCGGCGAATTTTTGGGCCGGCAACGCGTATGCCCGCGAGCAGATTTCGCTGGATTCCGGCTGGCGCTTTCAGTTGGGCGATCCGGGGGATGTCACGACAAACGTCACTTGGTATCCGGAGATCTCCAATCTGGCCAAGCTGGATTCCAATGAGAATGGCGCCGGGAACAATACGGAAACCTATATGGAATCCATCCGGGTGGACATCTTCGCCACCCACGCGGGGGAGAATGTTTCGTTTGTCCAGACCGATTACGACGACAGCGCATGGCGGCAGCTCATTCTGCCTCATGATTGGGCGGTGGAATTGCCGTTCAATTCGGGCGCAGATGGGGGACACGGCTACAAGCCGGTGGGCAATTCCAGTTTTACCACCAACAACATCGGCTGGTATCGCCGCACGTTCACCTTGCCGTCAAATTATTCAGGCCAGTCGTTATGGCTCCAGTTTGATGGCGTGTACCGCAATTGCCTGGTCTGGCTGAACGGCCACCTCCTGGGGCGCAATGTCAGCGGGTATGAAAGTTTTTACTTCGAGGTTACGCCTTACGCCAACCCGGGCGGAACGAACGTGCTGGTCGTGCGGGTGGATGCGAGCCGGTTCGAAGGCTGGTTTTACGAAGGGGCGGGAATTTATCGCCATGTCTGGCTGACGGCTGAAAACCCGGTGCACGTGGCGCCATGGGGAACGTATGTCGCGACCACCTCACTCGTCGGTTCCAATGCCACGGTCACCGTGCAAACCGAAGTGACCAATCAAAGTGCGGTCGCGACCGCGAACGGCAGCGTGACTTCGTTGATCCTCGACGCGAACAGCAACCCGGTCGCCACCGCCACCTCCCCCCTGAACCTTGCGGCCGGCCAGGGCGCGACGGGATCTCAAGCCGTCTCGTTTAACGCCAATCTCTGGTCGCCGCAGACACCCTATCTTTACAGGCTGGTCACCACCATCAGCAATCAAAACGCCGCTGCCGATGTGTATTACACGACATTTGGAGTCAGGAGCGTGGTCGTTGACGCGGCCAATGGCTTGTTCCTCAACGGACAGCGCATTTTCATCCAGGGCATGTCCGTTCACCAGGATCACGCGGGAGTGGGTTCAGCCGTGCCCGACCGGGTCCAATATCACCGCATTGAACGGTTGAAGGAGATGGGCGTGACCGGCTATCGCACGGCGCACAATGAGCCGGCTGCGGAAATACTCGATGCCTGCGATCAATTGGGGATGCTGGTGCTGGATGAAAACCGGCGGTTTGGGACCAATGCCGAGCCGTTGAGCCAGCTGGCCCGCCTGATTCGCCGCGACCGGAATCATCCGTCGGTGTTCGCCTGGTCGCTCTGCAACGAAGAAACCGCCTGGCAGGGCGACAGCACCACCGGCGCCGCCCTCATTCAGGTGATGCAGAACCTGGCTCATGCGCTGGATCCGTCGCGCAAATGCACGGCCGCGGTGAACTTCGGCTGGAACGCGGGCTTCGCCACCGTCATTGACATTCAAGGCCTCAATTACGAAAAATACGGCAACTTGGATTGCTTTCACCGCGACGCTCCGGCGCTGCCGGCCATGGGCACGGAAGTCGGCGATATCAGCACCACCCGCGGAAAATATTACGTTGATATGGCGAACGGTTACCTGCCGGCATACGATGCCGTTCTTTACCAGGGTGATTACGGATTTGGCTACACTGCCAACTTTGGACAGTTCGCGGAGAAATGGTGGCCCCGCTACAACTTCCTGCATCCGTGGCTGGGCGGCGGCTTTATCTGGACGGGTTTTGATTATCGCGGTGAGCCGACCCCTTACGGCTGGCCCTGTGTCAATTCCGCCTCGGGCATTTTGGACACGTGCGGATTCTTCAAGGATTTGGCTTATTATTATC
>DATJOW010000003.1:0-21184 GCA_035506715.1 Candidatus Acidiferrum sp.
CACCTGCTCGTCAATGATCGTCTCCACCGCCACCCAGCCCTTCAGGCTCAGGTTGGCAATGGTCGGGTTGCGCAGCGCGGGCAGGTTCTTCAGCAACGCCGCCAGGTTTTTCTCGGCGATGTTCATCTTCAGGCCCGGTTCAATCAGTAGGAGCAGCTTACATCTCCAACGGCTGACATACTGCTCCACCCGCCTTAAGGACTCACCTGGCTCAGGCGATAGAATGTGTTATTGCCGGGGATTGGGAGTGTGGCCGTAAAGTGCGAGTCAAATTGCGACACGGTCGCGGACGTCGTCGCCGTCCATGCCGATCCGGACTGCAGGTCACCTGTTTCCTGGAGATGGTAGCCTGCCCCTGACCAGGACAACATCAATTGGTCGTCGATCACCTGGGCATTGAGCGTGGGAACGCCAACCGTCACCACCTGCATTGCCGGATCACTTGTGCAATCGCCTATGGTCACTTCCAGCAGGACCAGCTTGTCGCCCTCGGTGGCGAACACGACGTTGCTGGGATTCTGCTCCGTGGACGTGGCAGGCGTGGCGTCCGGACCGAAGGCCCAAAGATACGTCGCTCCGGCGCTCCCGCCCGTGTAGGTGAAGCTGTTGGTGTGGCCGGCTGAGCCAATTGCAGGCGTCACCGTAAAGGAGGCAACGGGGACCGGGTCGGCGGTTATGGTATTGGTGGTGGTCACGGTGGTGATTGGCGCATTCAGATCGAAGAACACCTGCGCATTATTGGTGATCACAGTCCCGACCGGGGCACCGGTCAGCGGTGACACCTGATATTTGATGTAACCCTGGCTGCCCAGATCATCATCGGATTGGGTCCGCAGAGCAATATTGGGGAATGTCCAGACCAACTGGTGGCCCTCCACCTGGAGTACGTTCGGATGGCTGCTGCCGAGTACTTGCAAGGTGGACAGGTCCAGATCGGCGCTCAGCAAATTGCTGACGACCACCTGATAGGCCGGCGCGGTGCCGGTGTTTTGGAACCGGATGAGATAGGTCAGCGGCTGTCCCGCCGGGATGTATCCCTGCGGACCGCAGCCTGCGGGATTCACTTGCATGTCATTCGGATCATGCGAGCACGTAACACGCTGAACGACCGACCATGATCCTGCGTAATGGCTATCGTAATTGAGCCATGCCACACCATTCATACCCCCCGTGTAGGTTGAAGAGGTCGGGAGCGTGATGGTGAAGGTCACCATGCCTGACGCAAGGGGCGCCAGGGGTCCAAGATTCCAGACTTGTGTCAGCTTGCTCGACGGTATTACTCCGCTTTGGGTTGGCGTGGAGGGGGCGCTTTCCGAGACAAAGGTAAAACCCGGCGAAACCCAAGGGAGGTACAAAACCAAGAGCACATTTTTCCTTGGCACGTTTCCATTCCGATAAGTCATCACATAGGTCATGTTTTGGCCCCAACAGGGCGAGCGCAGCGGATACGGGAAGAACGCGACCTGATCCATGCTCATCCCATTGTCATTGGCGGGGGCCTTCTCCCAGAAATCGTTGTTGGGATAGACATTCCCTACGGTGACGTTCAGAAAGGCACCACCGCCGCACAATTCCGTCCAGCTCGCTGGCGGAGCGAAAGAATGAACAGAATATACCCCGGAGGGCAACTGAATGGCGTAGTGGCCGTTGGCGTCGCTGATGCCGTAATAAACGTTGCCGCCGCTGGCGGCTATGACCGCCCAATTTTGAAGCGGTGGTTGAGACGAGCTGCAGTTCGCGCCCTGGCGAACAGTGCCCTCAATGATCCCCGAAGTGATGCCGTGCGTCAACCAGACTGCCCGGTAATTCGGCAAGATATGCGGCGTAACCGGTATCCAGGTGTGCAGGAAACCGTTGAAGTAATAGCACGTGTAATCTGCAGGGAATGATGGAAATGCACAGCCCGTGCCTTTGTACACGTAGATTGCGTCACCGTCCACCGGCGCGGCCGAGACAATATCCGCAGGAGTAGCCGCAGGAATCCCGGGAGTCACCGGCCCGGGGGTCGGGCTGCCTCTTAAAGCCCAACCGTTCGGGAAGGAAGGCCATCTGTTTGCACTCGTAGCATTGATGCCGTGAAACGTGATGGTCTGCGGGCCCACACCGCCGCAAGGCAATTCAATAACATCACCCTGGCCGGGAGACCATGTTACCGGCGCCAGCTCCCCTGTTTCCTTTTTATACCAACCGGCGGGGCTAGCAGAGCCGATCCAGGTGGAGGCGTCATCTTTATTAAAATAGTAATAGGCGGTGTAGCCGGAGCTGCTATCCCAGTGGTAATACACGGCGTGATAAATGGCAGTCGGTGGATCGTTCGGGTTGGATGGAAAGTTTGGCGGGACCTCCAGGAATGAGGTGTCGTTTATATTGCCGCCGGGCGCCACCTGACAGGTCAGAAAATTGAATCCGGGGTACAGCACCTGGGTTTGATCCGCCCAGCTGCTGAAAGTGCCAGTCATCAAGAAGCCGACGGTGAGAAGTACCAGCGCATTTTTCATAATTGCCTTTCTGTGTGCTCATGCGCCAACCGGATGCTGCTCTCCCCCCATCCCCAGAATGCCATCGAAACGCCAGCTATCAGGCCAGCTCGTGAGATGCGATGTGGTGTGAAGGGATACTAATTAATTGACACCGGAGTGTCAATCGAATCCTGCGCCCGGCTCGGCCCAATCCGCCTGCGGTTTTTCGCGGAGTGGGTTCTAACGGGATTCCGGCCGTGTCCTATGCCAATCCCACAAACAACACGGCGGCAAACGGGTTTGGCGCTGCCGATCGGCAAAATGCTGCGAATGTCACCTCTGGCAGACCCAAGCCGATCAGGTCTAATAAACCACCTTGTTCAGCGGGTATTCGATGATGCCCTCGGCGCCGGCGGCTTTGAGCTGCGGGATCAACTCGCGCACCACCTGCTCGTCAATGATCGTCTCCACCGCCACCCAGCCCTTCAGGCTCAGGTTGGCAATGGTCGGGTTGCGCAGCGCGGGCAGGTTCTTCAGCAACGCCGCCAGGTTTTTCTCGGCGATGTTCATCTTCAGGCCCACCTTCGCCTCGGCGTCCAGCGCGCCCTTGAGCAGCATCGCCAGCGTCTCGATCTTTTTCCGCTTCCAGGCGTCCTTCCAGGCGGCGTGATTGGCAATCAGCCGCGGCGTGGAGCTCAGCAGTTCATCCACGATGCGCAGTTTGTTCGCGCGCAGCGATGACCCGGTTTCGGTGACTTCCACGATGGCGTCCACCAGCTCGTGCGCCTTGACTTCGGTCGCGCCCCAGGAAAATTCCACCTCGGCGGACACGCCGTTTTTCTTCAGATATTTTTTGGTGAGATTGACCACCTCGGTGGCGATACGTTTGCCTTCGAGGTCCTTCACCGATTTCACCGGTGAATCTTCCGGCACACACAACACCCACCGGGCCGGGCGCCGCGACACCTTGCTGAACAAAAATTCGCCCACCTCGTGCACCTTCGAGCCGTTCTCGATGATCCAGTCGTGCCCGGTGATGCCGCAATCGAGATAGCCGTGCTCGACGTACCGGCTGATTTCCTGCGCGCGAATCAGCCGCACCTCCAGCTCGTCGTCATCCACGTACGGCACGTAGGAGCGGCTGCTGACCTGGATGTTGAATCCCGCCTTGGCCAGTTTTTCGATGGTGGCGTCCTGCAAACTGCCCTTTGGCAGGCCGAATCTTAATTTCTTGCTCATGGATAATTTTTAATCCCGCATAATCTGCCAAACCCAATGGGAAAACGCCACTTTCTTCTTCCGGACAAATTTGCGCTACTTGGCGCTCTGTATGGTCCATTGGCCATCCATTTCCATCAGCACAAACGCATACAACCCCTTCGCCTCCGCGCCGGCATCCCACGTCCCCACGGCCTCGGACACACCGTTCGTCGGGTCCACCGCCTTCGCGGTCAGCAGCACGCCCGGTTTGCCGGTGGCCAGGTCCATCGGCGCCTGGTTCGGCTGCCGGTGCGCCTGGCTGGCCGGCTTGAGCGGCGGGATGTAGTTCGGAAATTTGTTGGCCAGCGTCCCCACCCGGGCCTCGTCGGCTTCAATAAAAATGGCCCCGAAGTCGTTGTTACCCCAAGGTTGTTTCATCAGCAAATAACTGTAAACCGCTAGTTCAATTTTGGCCTCGTCGCTTGCTTCCATCTGCCGGATCGCACCGGACGCGCTGGTCGGGTTCGCCTGCTGGTGCGAAGCGCATCCGGCCAGCAGCCCCAGCCAAATCACCGCGATTATGGGTATGGTTTTCATCTCATCATTTTAACCACGGATGGACATTGATTGACACAGTTAAAAGCAAGCACCTTCGTAGGCAGGGCGCGTCACTCCGTGCGCGCCGCAGCAAGCATCTTCGTGGGCGGCGGGCAGGGACTGCCCGCCCTACCAATCCTGTCTTCATCCGTGTTAATCGGTGTCCATCCGTGCTTGACTCATTTCTTCCACATCACCTTGCGGCCCGCCACTGAAATCTCCCCGCGCGCCAACGCCGCCACGCATCGCGGATACAGCTCGTGCTCGGCCGCGTGGATGCGTTGATGCAAACTCTCCGGCGTGTCGGCGTCCAACACCGGCACGGTCTGCTGGCCGATAATGGGCCCGCAATCCACGCCCGCATCCACAAAATGGACCGTGCAGCCCGTCACCTTGACCCCGTGATCGAGCGCCTGTTTCCACGCTTCGAGTCCCGGAAACGACGGCAACAGCGACGGGTGAATGTTCACCATGCGCCCCTCGAACGCGCGCAGGAAATCGCCCTTCAACACCCGCATGAAACCGGCCAGCACAATCAAATCCACCTTCGCCGATTGCAGCGCGGCCACAAACGCCCGCTCGGCGTCCTCATCCAGCTTGGTGCGGAATTTTCCCGGCGGGATGAATTGCGCCGGAATTTTCCGCTCACGCGCGTGCGTCCAAATTCCCGCGTTTGCGACATCGCTGAGAACGAGCGCAATTTCCGCCGGAATTTTGCCGTCGGCCACGGCGTCGGCGATGGCGACAAAGTTCGAGCCTTTGCCCGAGCCGAGCACGCCCAGACGAAATGGATTGCTCACGGCGATTTGAATAACAGAGCGACCGCTCAAAACAAGCGGAAAGGCGGCAGTGATGTGTTTTGATAGGGACGCCGCGCTGCGGCGTCCGGAAAGCGCAGCGCGCTGTCCCTACCGTTCTGAAACTGGACCACCACTGGAAAAACGGAGCGCCGAGAGCTTCAACGGACCGGATCCGATACCAGGCCCATGAACAGGATGGACTGCGTCTGATTATCCCCGATCACGAATAAGAACGGCCGGTCCACAATCATCTCAAAAGATTTGATCGGTTGGATCTCGGCGGAGTTACTCATTGTCACCGTCGTCACCGCTGCTGCTTCGGTGCCTTCCTCGTTGACCTCGACAAAACTCTTCTGTTTCACCTCGCTGATGAACAGCGATTCGCCGGCCATCGCCGAAAAATCGGCTTCCCGGGCAAACGCCTGTTTCATTCCCAATCCCTTGAGGGGCTCGTTGAGCAGCACGTCGTAGTCCAGTTTGAACCGGGGCAGGGCCAGAGTTCCATCGCAGTCTTCGAATCCGGTCAGGATTTTGCTCCGCCACGTGCCGCTCTTCAAACCGGCCAGCAATTTTGCCGGACTCGAATTGGTGGCCGGCAGAAACAGGTACATCTGCAACCGGTAGCCGGCGTAGGACAGCCGCACCGCCTGAAAACCGTCGCCCTCCTGATAGCTGAATTTTCCGCGTTGCCACATCAAGGGTACCGGCTTCTCGCCGCCGCCCGCCGGATGAAATGGGTGCGCGGTCGTGGCGCTCTTGTCAAACGGCCGGTCCCATTTGCCCTTGAAATAGATGGCGTTGGCCAGAATCACGCGCGTCAGGGGCGGGAACGGCCACTGGACGACCTGCTTGATTTTACCGCTGGTTTTTTTGTCCGCCCAATCGTTGATGGTCTTCGCCGACTCAGGTTTTTCGAAATCCACCCCGCCCAGTTCGGATTGGAAAAATTCTCGGTCGATTGAGACAAACCCGGGTTTGAGGTGAAAATCGTTTTGATACCAAATCGCATTGGCCAGATTCAACGTCACGTTGGTCTGTGCCAGGAGCGACCGGTTCAAATCCCGGCTGGCGGCGTTCAATGATGCCGCCGGCAGGCCGGCAGTTTTGAGCACGCGCTGCATTTCCGACCGGGTTTCGCCGGCGGCGCCGTTGGCGACCATTTGCAGCACGGACGAAACGCTAAAGGGCGAGATGAAGATGTTCGCCTCGGGTTTTGCCGCGGCGATTTGTTTCAGGAGGTCGAAGGCAAATCCCGTGTTGGCCGCGGCCAGTTTTGCCGGGTCCGCCAGCGCCTCCGCCAGCGCCGCCCCGGCCAGCAAGCAGAGCAGGCTGCTCACTCCAATTTTGCGGATCATGCGTACGGGCTTAGCAGAGTAGGGGAACAAAGCAAGGGAAAACCCGCCGAGATTTTTTTAATGACACATCGCGGCGCGGCGTTAACAATGCGCGGGAATCGCATGACCATCACGCTGTTCATTCCGTGTTTCGTGGACGCGTTCTATCCACGCGCCGGAATCAGCATGGTGCAAATCCTCGAGCGCCTCGGACACAAGATCGTCTGTCCCAAGGCGCTCGTCTGCTGCGGCCAGCCCGCCTTCAATTCCGGGTACTGGGAGGAAGCCCGGCCCGTTGCCCTGAAAACCCTCGAAACGCTCCGGAACGCCGAGGCAGTAGTCGTGGGCTCCGGGTCCTGCGGCGCCATGGTCAAAAAATTCTATCCCGAGCTCTTCAGCGGGACACGCCATGCCGAGCTGGCCCGGCAAGTCGCCGCCCGCACCTGGGAATTTTCCGATTTTCTGGTCAACAAACTGGGGGTGACCGACCTGGACGCGCGGTTTCCGGCCAAGGTCACGTTCCATGACGGCTGCCACGGCCTGCGCGAACTCAACCTCAAACAGCCGCCGCGGGCCCTGCTCGCCGAAGTGCGCGACCTGGAACTCATCGAGATGGGCGAGGCCGAGACCTGCTGCGGCTTCGGCGGCACCTTCGCCGCCAAGTTCCCGATGATTTCCGCGGCGATGGGTGAAACCAAATGCGCCTCCGCCCTCGAAACCGGCGCGGCTTACCTTGTCTCGAACGATATGAGCTGCCTGATGCACCTCCAGGGGCTGCTGAGCCGGCAGGGCGCCAAAATAAAAATCCTTCACCTCGCCGAGGTGCTCGCCCAGCAATGACCAGTCGCGCCAGGAAATTTCTGAAGGACGCCCGCCGCGTCACGGCCGACCTGCGCCATCGCCAGATCATCCACGCGGCCCTCCATAATTACGAAGCCGCCCGCGACCGCCGCAAGGCGGCCTTTGCCGACTGGCTCACCGCCCGTCAGGCGGCGGCCGCCACCAAATGGGAGGCCATCAACTACCTCGACGAGAACCTGACCGCCTTTGCCGATAAGCTGGCCGCGCGGGGTGCCAAGGTCCATTGGGCGAGCACCGACCGGCAGGCGCGCGACATCATCCTCCAGATCATCCAGGACAAGGCCGCCCGCTGCATCGTCAAGTCCAAGGCCATGACGGCCGAGGAAATTCATCTGAACGAGGCGCTGGAGCGCGCCGGGCTCGAGGTGGTTGAGAGTGACCTGGGCGAGTTCATCGTCCAACTCCGCCGCGAGGCGCCGTACCATATCGTTTTTCCCTCGATGCACCTGACGCGCGGCGAGATCAAGGACCTGTTCCAAAGCAAACTCGGGAGCGCGCCGTCGGACAATCCGGAGGAACTCACCATGGTCGCCCGGCGCGTGCTCCGGGAAAAATTCATCAACGCTGAAATCGGCATCACCGGCGCGAATTTCGCCATCGCCGAGACCGGCATGATTTCCATCACCGAAAACGAGGGGAACGCCCGGCTGACCGCCGCCCTGCCGCGGACCCTGATCACGCTGCTGGGCATCGAAAAAATTCTCCCGCGGCTCGAGGACCTGGCGCTGTTTCTGCCGATGCTGGCCACCGCCGGCGCCGGGCAGCCGATGTCCGGCTACAACACGCTGTACGGCGGACCGCGGCAGCCGGATGAAAGCGACGGGCCCGTCGAGTTTCACGTGGTGCTGCTCGACAACCAGCGCACCCGCCTGCTGGCCGACACCGAGCAGCGTGACGCGCTGCACTGCATCCGCTGCGGCGCCTGCCTGAATGTCTGTCCCATCTTCCGGCACGTGGGCGGCCACACCTACGGCACGACCTATTCCGGCCCCATCGGCTCGGTCATCACCCCGTCCTTGCGCGGCCTGCAGGACTGGAAGCATCTCTCCAGCGCATCCTCGCTCTGCGGCGCGTGCACCGAAGCCTGCCCGGTGAAGATTGACCTGCACCATCACCTGCTGCACAACCGCCGCAATGCCATCGCCAAGCGCCTGTCCTACCTCGAGCAATTCGCCTACGACGTGTTCACGGCCATCGTCAATCACCCCGTCCTGTGGTCGCTCGGGAAAAAAGCCGGCCGGCTGCTTCAGCCGCTTCACCGGTCAATCCAGGGTGGCCCGCTTGATCCGTTGCGATCCTGGACCCGGACCCGTGATCTGCCGCCGCTGGCGAAACCCTCCTTCAGGGAGTGGTGGAGGAAACGGAAATGACCGAGCGCGAAAAAATTCTGGGCCGGATCCGCGAAGCCTTGAAAGTCAAGGCGCCGCAGCCGCTGACCCCGGACGAGGCCGCCGAATTGCCGCAGCCGCCGGCGGCCGGCGCGCGCCGCTGGCTCCCACCGGTGGGCGACCAGTTCCGGGACTGGGTCGAGTTGTTCAGCCGGAACGCCGCGGATTTGAAGGCGGAATTTCATCTGGTCAGCTCCAGCGACGAAATGCGCGAGGAACTGGTCCGCCTGCGGGACGCGGAAGGCTGGAAACGCGGAGCGTGTCACTCCGGCCTGTTGCCGGACGCGATCTGCCCGGCGCTGGGCATGCCCATGTTCAAGACCGACAAGTTTTATGACATTCATGCCCTGGAAGGTTGCGACGTGGGGATTACCGAGTGCGATGCGCTCATCGCCCAAACAGGCACGGTGATGCTGACCAGCCGGAGCGCGGGCGGGCGCGCCTTATCCATCCTGCCGCCGCATCACGTGGTGCTGGCGCGGCGCGACCAGTTGGTGCCCGACCTGCCGTCCGCCTTTGAGTTGTTGAAGATGGAATACAAGGATAATTTTCCCAGCATGATTTCGTTCATCACCGGACCAAGCCGCACCGGCGATATTGAGCGGATTTTGGTTCTGGGCGCGCATGGCCCCAGGAAGCTGACGGTTTTGTGTGTTTAATTCGTTGATTTAGAGATGTTTAACAATATGGATGTGGCATACATTTAGCTACTTCAACCCTGGTATGGAGGCCAAATCAGCCAGTCCGAATGCCAAAAAGATCCTGGTGGTGGATGACAATCAGGTCATCCTGAAAACCACCTTGCAGACGCTGACCACCAAGGGCTATCAGGTGACCACCGCCACCGGCGGGCCGGAAGCCTTGAGCGCCATCCGCAAGGAGAAACCGGATTTGATCCTGCTCGACCTGACTTTCCCGCCCGACGCGGCCAACGTCGGTGGCCCCATGCAGGACGGCTTCTTCATCATCCAATGGTTGCGGCGCACGCCGGAAACCAAGGACCTCCCGGTCATCATGATCTCGGCGACGGACCCGGAAAAGTTCAAGGATCGTGCCCTGAGCAGCGGCGTGGTGGCCTCCTTTCACAAGCCCATTGACACCGAAAAACTGCTGGCCGCCATCAAGACCACCCTCGGCCAGTCAACCGTCACCGCCGGCTGAAGTCAGTCAACCGCTGCGGGCCAGACCACCGGGGACCAGCCATGGCTATCCGTTGCGCGGCCGAAGGCTTCGTCCTTCGTGGCCACAATGAAATTGCGTCAAAGCGGTAACTGGACCATCTTGTCGGCGTCTGAATTCCAGAATGACACGACTTTGCCGGGAATTAATCGCCGTCGCCTTGAGCGTTACTGCCGGATTCCTCCCGCCAGCCGCCGTTGCCGCCGACCGCGCCGCCACGAATTACGTCAACGGCCTCGGCATGAAAATGGTGGCCATCGGCCCCGGCTCATTTGTCATGGGCGCCGAAACCAATCAATTCAGTCTCGGCCCCAAAACGCCCGAATCCAAGGACGCGCCGTCATGGGACGAAACGCCGCGGCACCGGGTGACTCTCACCCGCGGTTTCCGCTTGAGCGAGCAGGAGGTGACGGTGGACCAATTCCGCCAGTTCCGACCGGACTTTCGGCCGGCCGGTGCGTTCGCGCCCTACGCCACGGGCGTCAGCTGGAATGATGCGATGGCGTTCTGCCGCTGGCTGAGCGCGAAAGAGGGCAGAACCTATCGCCTGCCGACCGAGGCGGAATGGGAATATGCCTGCCGGGGGGGGACCCAAACCATTTTCTGGAGCGGTGACGCGCCGCCCAAGGACGATATCAATGCGTGGGGTTTGAAAAACATGTCCTCCGGACCGGCCGAATGGTGTTATGATTGGCATGGCGAATACCCCGCGGCCGACCAAACCGATCCCGTTGGCTACGATGCCGGCTGGGCAAAAGTGGTCCGGGGTGGCGCGGTGCGCTCGGTCACGGTGAAGAATGCCGACGGCAGTGAAGGTCTTCAGCCCGACACGGGCCCCGTGTGGTATCGCAGCGCGAACCGGTGCAGCTTGATGCCGGACACGCCGCCGTACGATTCCAATCACATCTGCCAGTTTGTCGGCTTCCGGGTCGTGGAAGGTGACTTGCCGACAACCCCGCCGCTGCGTTGGACGCCGGACCTGCCGCTGCTGGGCGTGAAACCGCAGCCTGCTGACTGGTCGTTGGCTCCGGATTCCCAAAAGCCTTATTTCAAGGCACGCGTCCTGATTCCCAGCCCGCCGGACTACACAGTGGCCGAAGATTGCGCGGCGGTGGGGTACCACCGGGCCATCCAGGGTAAGGTCCACAGCGGCGGTCTGACCTATTGTCCAAACGGGGATTTGCTGGCGATTTCGTTTTCGTCGAGCCCCGGGAAGAGCGAATCGGCGCCCAACACCTGCATGGTCGTGACGCGGTTGCGGCGCGGGGCGGAGGAGTGGGACATGCCGGGTCTCTTTTATAAATTGTCCGGCTTGAACGACCAGAGCGGATTGATGTGGAACGACAACGGCAAGATCTGGTTTTTTGGCGGCGGGCGTGACCTGGGCCAGGTTCCTTTCCGGTTCACCACGAGCGGGGACAGCGGCGCGACCTGGAGCGAGTTGCAACCGGCCGTGGTCACGGGCTCGATGGGGCCGTTCACCGCCCAGCCCATCACCAGCGCCTTTCGCGGGCCGGACGGGACGATTTACATTGGCACCGACGGCAAAGGCGCCCGCAGCCTGCTCTGGGCCAGCCGGGACGAGGGCAAAACCTGGCAGGACACCGGCGGCCGGACGGGCGGCCGGCACACGACGTTTGTACCGCTCAAGGACGGGCGCATTCTCGGCATGGGGGGCAAGGACAGTTCGGTGGACGGATACATGCCCAAATGCTATTCGTCGGACTTTGGCAAGACGTGGAGCGCCTCGGAGAAAACACCGTTTGCGGCCCTGGGCAGCAATCAGCGTCCCAAAATTCTCCGGCTCCGGGACGGCAAACTTTTTTTTGCCGGCGATTTCCAGAATATCCGCATAATCACCACGCCGCCGCCGGCGGACGTCCAGGAGCGCGGCGCCTATGTGGCGCTGTCCGATGACGAGGGCCAGACCTGGAAAATCAAACGGCTCGCGCTGGCCACCCCCCACAACGGCTGGTCCGGCAAACCGCCTCCGGGGAATGGCAAGCCGCAGCATGGCTACGGCACGCTCGGTTACTGCGATGCGGTCCAGACGCCGGACGGTTTGATTCATTTGATGACCAGCAAAGGCAAACCCGCCATGCACTTCACGATGAACGAGGCGTGGATCCTTTCGCCGGAAAATGGCGAGGCCGGCCAGGCCAGCGATCCCCGCGGCCAAGCGGTCACTCCGGGCCGGGAAAACTGGCCGGACGGCAAACCGCGCCTGAGCTGGAGCTGGTTCAAGGCGACCAACGGCACCCCCGTGTTGCACGGCAGGGAATCCTGGTTTTATGAGAACGGCAAACCCCAATACCTGGTGACGCGTGACAACGGCCGGAAGATCGGCCGCGAAGAATATTTCCGCCCCGACGGCTCGCGGCAATGGGAGCGCGATTACGAAAAAGACGGCGCCATGGTGTGGACCCGCTATTGGCCCAACGGGCAAAAAAAATCCGAATCGCATTGGCGGGGAAGCTGGGCGGAAGGCCGGACCACCGATTGGGACGAAGCCGGACGGGTGGTGCGGACGGTTGAATTCAAAGACGGCAAAAACCTGGCCGGGCCGGCAAATTTGGCGGACGATTAGGGCCACGAAACAAAGGTAACCTTGGGCCGAGAGTTCCCATCGGCTCTGTCATTGCGTCATTTCCGTGGCAAAGCATTTGCTATTGCTAGCGTTAGGCGTTAAGCATAAGTTTATGCGTTCCGCGAGATTATGAGCGCTCAGCCGACTACACCCAGCGCCAAAAAAATTCTGGTGGTGGATGACGATGAAGTCATTCTCAAAACGTTGTCCATCACGCTGAGTTCCAATGGTTACTATGTATATCTGGCCTCCGACGGTCCCGAAGCGGTCCGGGTGGTAAGCCGGGAACGGCCCGATTTGATCCTGCTCGACCTCATCTTTCCCGTTGACGCGGCGAATGTGGGCGGGGCGCTCCAGGACGGATTTCTCATTATGCAATGGCTCCGGCGCATGGGGGAGGCCGAAGATATACCCATCATCATCATGTCGGGAGACAACTCGACGCAGGAGAAACAGCGGGCGCTGGATGCCGGTGCCGTGGCTTTCTTCACCAAGCCGATTGATAACGCCGCTTTGCTCGCGGCCATCGCCAAGGTGCTGGGTGGCGGCACCTCGACTGCCGCGCCGCTGCAGTCCTGATTCCCTCCGTTTCTGGACCAAACCGCCGCCGGGCGCTTGGTCCTGGTTGCAGAATGGCTGATTCGTCGTATGTTAAATCATACGGTGAATTTATGAACGGTCCGGCGACCACACCGGGAGGGAGGACGATATTGGTGGTGGACGACGATCTGGTCATCGTGAAAACGTTGTCGCTGCTGCTGAAATCCAATGGCTATCGCGTGTTGACCGCCACCGACGGGCCGGGGGCCGCCTGTGCGGTGACCAGGGAAAAACCGGATTTGATCCTCCTGGATTTGCTGTTTCCACCCGACGCCATGAACATCGGCGGAGCTCTGCAGGACGGGTTCCTAATCATGGAATGGCTCCGCCGCATGGGCGAGGCAAAGGATATTCCCATCATCATTGTCTCGGCCGACCATTCCAACAAGGACCGCGAGCGCGCCCTGGCCGCGGGCGCGGTGGCCTTCCTCCCGAAGCCGATCGACCGGTTCGCCCTCCTGGCAACCATCCGCACCGTGCTCGGCGAAAACGTGCCTGACACCCTGCCTCACGCCGCTTGAATTTCGGCACCTCCCCGGCTGAGTTATCAAATTAGACTCCGCCGAACCGGCGGTGGCGGCGCGCGTATTCCTCCAGCGCGGCGAAGAACTGCGGCTTGCGGAAATCCGGCCACAACGTCGGCGTGATGACCAGTTCCGCGTAGGAAATCTGCCAGAGCAAAAAATTGCTCACGCGCATCTCGCCGCTCGTGCGAATCAGCAGGTCCGGATCCGGAATGTTCCGGGTGTACAAATGCTGCGCGAAGACCTGTTCGGTGATGTCCGCCGGGTCGAGTTTGCCGCGCTTGACCTTCTCGGCAATGCCGCGCACGGCGTCCACGATCTCGATCCGGCTGCCATAGCTCAGGGCCATGACCAGCGTCAGGCCGTTGTTTTTGGACAACGTGGTGATGGATTTTTGGAGGTGTTCCTGCACGTTTTCCGGCAGGCGGTAAATCTGTCCGATGACTTCCAGCCGCACGTTGTTCTTGTTCAGGTCCGCCGTCTCGGTTTTGAGGTAGTGGACGAGGTACTTCATGAGCGCGTCCACCTCGTCCTTGGGCCGGTTCCAGTTCTCGGCGGAAAAGGCGTAGAGCGTGAGGTATTTGATGCCGAGTTCGCCGGCGGTGCGAATGATCTCGCGCGCCGAATCCGCGCCGCGCCGATGTCCCTCAATGCGCGGGAGATGCCGCGCCTTGGCCCAGCGCCCGTTGCCGTCCATGATGATGGCGATGTGCGGCGGCAGCGAAGCTTTGGCTTCGGAGCTTAAATGCGGAACGGAGCTCATGGTACCGGTCAAATAAGTGACTGAGTTAAATAGTTAAATGGGTCCAAACGACGAGCAAAGCCCGATTTAACACATTTAACACATTTAACCAATCACCTCAATTAGACAAAAATCGTCTGATCCCGGCCCGGGCCGACGGAGGCAATGTACAATTGCGCCCCGGTCAACTCGGCCAGCGCCTTCAAATACGCGCGGGCTTTCGGCGGTAGCTGCTTCCACGATCGCGCCTTGTCGGTCGGCGTGCGCCAGCCCGCAAATTCCACATAGACCGGCTCACACTCGGCCAGCGTCTGCGCGTCGTTCGGCACAAAATCGTACCGCGTCTTGCCGCGGCGATATGCGACACAGACCTTGATGGTTTCAACTGTGTCTAGGCCGTCGAGGTTGGTGACCGCCAAATCGTCGATGCCGTTGACCATCGTCGCGTGGCGCGTAGCCACGGAGTCGAACCAGCCGCAGCGGCGCGGCCGGCCGGTCGTGGCGCCGAACTCGCGCCCCATGCCATGCAGCAGGTCGGAAATCTCGGCGTTCTCGGTCGGCAACGGTCCTTCGCCGACCCGCGTGGTGTAGGCCTTCATCACGCCCACGACGCGGTCCATGCGATGCGGCGGCACGCCCGAGCCGGTGCAGGCGCCGCCCGCCGTGGTGTTCGACGAGGTGACGAACGGGTACGTGCCGTGATCAATGTCGAGAAAAGTTCCTTGCGCGCCTTCGAACAAAATGTCGTCGCCGCGGCGCATGGCTTCGTGGAGCAGGACGACCGTGTTGGCCACAAACGGTTTCAGGAACCGGCCGGCGGCCCGGTATTCGGCGTGAACTTTTTTGAACGAGAGCGGTTTGGCGCCCAGCGCCCGCAGCACCTCGTTGTTTTCCCGAATGCGCCGGGAGAGTTTTTCCTCGAGCCGGGCCGGGTCGATCAGATCGCTTATGCGCAGGCCGACGCGGGCCGCCTTGTCGCCGTAGGCCGGGCCGATGCCGCGCTTGGTGGTGCCGATCTTGTGTTTGCCCTTGAGCACCTCGCGCTGCGCGTCCAGTTCGCGGTGGTACGGAAAGACAACGTGCGCCGTTTCACTCACCACGAAATTGCCGCCGACCTTGACGCCGAGTTTGCGCAGGCCGGTGATTTCGCCAACGAGGCCGACCGGGTCCACGACCACGCCGTTGCCGACGACGCACAATTTATTTTTGCGCAGGATGCCGGACGGCACGAGGTGCAGGACATACTTCTGTTTGCCGATGAAAACGGTGTGGCCGGCGTTGTTGCCGCCGGCGTAGCGGACGACCACGTCCGCGTCCTCCGTCAGGACATCGATAATTTTGCCTTTCCCCTCGTCGCCCCACTGGGCACCGACCAGAATTGTGTTGGCCATATCTTTTGGTTGAATCGGTAAATTGTTTGACCGTTAAATCGTTCCTCCGATTCCATCATTCAAAGGTTTAACGGTTTTACCCATCGCCTTGCGACAGCCAAAACCCCGAACGTGCATTCGGGCTTTTGCCACGCCGGCGTCCCCCACAAACCAGCCGTATCTCAACTCCGATCCGAGGGTCCAAAACACCGGCCGCAGGAAGCTTCGGCCACGGCGGCGGGGCAAAGCGTGCGTCTGTGGGCAGAAGCTAGGGAGAGGGGCAACGGATGTCAATTCCCTAGAAATGGCGGCAGTGAATTAATTGGGGTCGCGTTGAGCCCCGGCCCAGCGATTGAGTCAGAGGCTCAATTTCACAACAGCTAAATCAGGATATTGCCGAAATGGCACCCGGCCGGCGGACGGTAACTTGTTGGCGGAAGCCGGGGTCCATCAAATAATCCCGCTTCCCTCCGGGCCAAAATCTGCTAAATTTAAAGAACACCGTTGTTGTTAAAGTCGTAAATGAAGATTTTCAGGCTCATCGTCGCCATCGCTGCCGTATTCGTTCTGGCGCGGCCAGCCCGGGCCTTCATCGATGTTTCTCTCCAGATGCAGTTGGGCAACCCCAGCGGCGCCACGGCGGATACCAACAACCACGACCATTATCTGATCCAGCGGACGGTCGAGGCCATTGATTACAGCGACAACCTGGGCGAGCCGGTCTGGGCGAGTTGGGACCTGACCGCGGGGGACGTCGGTTCCGCCCCGCGCTCCAGCACCTATTACACGGACACCAACCTGCCGCCGAATTTTACCCGCCTCAGCACCTCCGATTACAACGGAGTGGGCAACATTGATTTTAATCGCGGCCATTTGTGTCCCTCCGAAGACCGGACGGACACCACCAACGACAACAAGCTCGTGTTCTTCATGTCCAACATCATGCCGCAATCCGGACCCAATAATCAGGGCGTTTGGGAAAACCTCGAATCGGACTGCCGTACCTTGGCCGCGGCCGGCAACGAGCTGCTGATCATCTGCGGTCCGAGCGGGTTCGGCACCAACAAAATTCCCAGCGGCAAGGCATATATTGGCTCCAACGTCTGGAAAATAGCGGTCATCGTGCCGCCGGGCAGCGGAACCGCGTTGAGCCGGTTGTCGGCGACCAGCCGCGTCATTGCCGTGTCCATCCCGAACGTCACGAACGGATTGAGCAGTTCGTGGCAGACCTACCTGACCTCGGCGCGGAAGATTGAACAGGACACCGGCTTTACCTTCTTCACCGCCGTGCCGGCCAACCTCGCTGCGGTGCTGCGGGCGAAGATTGACGGCACCCCGGCTCCCGGCATCACCAATTTCTCGCCGGCCAGCGGCAGCGAAGGCGGCGGCGTGGTCATCCGGGGCACCAATTTCAGCAGCGCGTCGGCCGTGTGGTTCAACGGCGCCAACGCCAGCTTCACCGTGGACTCGGCCTCCCAGATCACCACCGCCGTGCCGGCGGGGGCGGGCAGCGGGCCGGTTTCCGTGGTCACGCCGGGCGGCCTGGCGACCAGCGCGGGCAATTTCACCGTGACGCCCGCCGCGAAACCCGGATTCCAGAGCATCAGCTTTGTGGAAGGCCAATTCAGCCTGATGGTCACCGGCGCTTCGTCGGCGAGCTACACCATCACCGTGGCGACCAACCTGTCGGATCCGCACTGGGAAACCCTGTTCACCACGAACTCGCCGGCGCTGCCGTTCACGTTCGTGGACACCAACACGGCGTTGCCGCAGCGGTTCTACCGCGTCCAGAATCCTTGATTGGAGTGGTTCATTCCACCAGTTGACTTAAAGAATGACGGCGGCGAAGCGAAGCCGGAGCCAAACGCCACCGTCAACCCGGCCAAGGTGATATCTGACTTGGCTGTTGTAGAGTCGAGCCTGCGGCTCGATAATTGAGTCATGGGCTCAGCGCTACACCAAATTAAGACACTGCCACGCTTGACCTGCGGCCGGCACGTTTCCAGCTTTGGATTGGCTGGTGGGAACGCCAACCGAATGAAAAAATCGCTCAAGATGGGGATTATCCTCATGGTATTGATTCTGGAGATGGTCTGGGTGACCCGGCCGCTGTTGTCGCGGCGCGGATATGCGCGGGAAGGCGATTATCGTCGAAAAGAGCGGTACGCCGCCTGGGTGGCCTGGAGCCGGCACCCGTCGCCAGCCACCCAAGCAGCCTTCGACGCGGAAGTGATCCGACTGGACAACCATGTCATCCAAAAACAATGGATCATCTTCACCGTACTTCTCCTGCTCAACGGCCTCGGGATTTACAAATTTCTGACTTACGATGCCTGCCATTCTCCCTTGAAGATGCGCTCAGGCCAGGCCGAAGGCTGAAAACGGCCGGCCTGGCTAGGTGCACAGTGCAGCAGCGCGAAAGTGAATAACTTTTTTCTCGGGCGATTCCCGGTGATGATCGAGGGTAAGAATTGGTCAGGTCAGTTCAGATCCGCCGAACCTGTGAAAACGATGTCTTCAACTTCATGGCCTTTATTTACCGCAGCGGTCCTGCTGGTAACCGGCCCTGCACCGGCGCAGAATCTGTTTGTGTCGGATATCGGCAGTGGCTCCGCCGGCAGCGGTGATATTTATGAATTCCGCTCGGGCGGAACGCGCAGCGTGTTCGCCTTCGGGTTGAGGATTAACGGGCCCGGGATGGCCTTCCGCCGGGGCCCGAGCCCTCGGTTTTGGGATTGCTGGCCGTTGGCGCCGCCGCCTTGGCAGCCTGGCCCCGCCGGCGCTGAGCCGCAGTCCGGCGCACACCCTCCGGGAACCCCATAATCTCTGGTATGCCGGGCTCGGCCATCATCGGGGATTGCAATCTCTTCAGCCGGGTCTTCAAGGCCGCCGCCCTGAGTCTTTGCGCCGGAACCGGATAGGCCACGTCCCTTTAATAAGTAACGCTCACTTCATTTTTATCCTTGTAAAGAATCACTGAACAATGATACAAGCGGAGCAGTAGATCAGAGCGGGCAGCATCCACATCGTTCCCGGAAGCAATGAAAATTGTCGCGCCAACCGCGTTGCGAGCGCGCAGGGTGAAGCGAGGCCGGGTGTATGCAGACTTCGTTTTGGCCAGGGGAGATTTCGCATTTCGACCCGGTGAATGTCGGGCAGCGCGTGCGCTAATGGACCGGTCCCGCCACCGTTGCGCCCCCTCCGGCTTGCCGGATTCAACCACTGCCGGATCCGCATCTGAACGGAAAGGAGTTCAGCAAAAACCATGAAAACCAAACTCACCTCGCTCCCCCTAACCGCCGCGTGTCTGGCCTTGCTGGGGGGAATGCCCTTCAACCTTCCGGCTGCGACCATCCTCGTCACCAACAATGCCGACAGTGGCACGGGCAGCTTGCGCCAGGCACTGGCCGGCGCGGCCAACGGCGACATCATTGACGCGACCGGTATCTCCGGCGCCATCACGCTGACCAATAATCAACTGAATATTTTCAAAAGCGTGACCATCCTTGGCCCCGGCCCGGGCGGGCTGACGGTCAGCGGCAACAATGCCCACCGCGTGTTCTATTGCGATGTCGCCGCCACCAACGTGACCCTCAGCGGCCTGACCGTTGCCAACGGTTACAGCGACTTGTTTGAAGGCGCGGGAATCAGCGTCTATGGCGCCGGCAGCAGAAGAGTACGGCTGGCCAATTGCATCGTTTCCAACAACGTCTGCGGGTCGCACGGCGCCGGCGTCTACATCGACGTTGGCGTGACGCTGACGGTCAGCAATTGCACCATCTGCGCCAACAGCACGCCCGACTATGGCGCCGGCATCATGAACAACGGTGGTTCGGTGGTGCTCATCAACTCCACCGTCAGCGGCAACTCGGCTTATTGCGGCGGTGGCATCTTCAACGACGGGTACAATGCCGATGCAATATTGTGGATCGGCTCCTGCACTTTCAGCGGCAACTCGGCCCACACCGGTGGCGGCATCTACAACTACGGTTTCTATTATGGCTACGCGGCCCTCACGGTAACCGCCAGCACCTTCAGCAGCAACTCGGCTTCGTACAGCGGCGGTGGCATCCACAACGACGGTGAAATGAATGGGATCGTGCCCCTGACGATCAGCGCCAGCACGTTCAGCGGCAACTCGGCCACCTATGCCGGCGGCATCTACAACGACGGCTCGTATTCCGGCCTCGCGACGCTGTGGATCAACGCCTGCACTTTCAGCCGCAACTCGGCCGCCACCGACAACGCCGCCATCTGCAACTCCGGTTACGGCGGCACCGCCACACTGAATATCGGCGACACGATCCTGAGCACTGACGCCGGGGTCGGCACGCTGACCAATTTTAACGGCGTGATCAGATCCTACGGCTACAATCTAAGCAGCGATGCCGGAGGCGGCTGCCTGACGAATGCGACCGACCAGGTCAGCCGGAACCCGCTGCTCGGCCCGCTGCAAAACAATGGCGGCCCGACCCGGACGCATGCGTTGCTGCCGGGCAGCCCGGCCATTGACCGGGGCAGGCGCGACGCGATCACCAACCTGCTCAGCAATACCGACCAGCGCGGCCTGCCGCGGCCGTTCGACGATCCCACCCTGGCCAACGCCGCGGGCGGCGACGGCAGCGATATCGGGGCGTTCGAGGTGCAATACATCACCGTCACCAACCGCGCCGACAGCGGTCCGGGCTCGCTGCGCGCCGCGCTGACCGCCGCCCGCAACGGCGACGCCATTGATGTCACCGGCGTTCCCGGCACGATCACCTTGACCAGCGGCACATTAACCATTCCCAGTGGTGTGACCATCCTCGGCCCTGGCGCCAGCACGTTGACCGTGAGCGGCAACAAGACCGGCCGGGTGCTCAACGCCCTCGGCACCAATATAACGATCAGCGGACTGACGATTGCCAATGGTGCCGGCGCCAACTGGGGATCGGGAATCTTGACTGGCATTGGCGGCAGCGTGCTGCTGGATAATTGCGTGGTCACTAACAACAGCACGACCCTGAATGGCGGCGGCATCTTCAATAGCTCCGGCGCGACGCTCACGATCAGCAATTGCACCATCTGCGGCAACAGTGCCCCCGATGCATCCGCCGGTTACGGTTGGGGGGGTGGAATCGTGAATAATGGAGGGACGCTGACGCTTAACCAATGCACTGTCACCGCCAACAATTGCGCGGGAGATGGCGGTGCAGGCATGGATGTTGAATCTGGAACCGCGACGGTGAACCAATGCACTCTGACGGGTAATAGCGCGACGGATTCCAGCGGTGCCGGCGGTATCGCCCTCTGGGCTGGTTCGGCGACGGTCAATAATTCCATCGTGGCGGGGAACACTGCGCCGACTTATGCCAACATCTATGGTCCAGTCAGCCTGACGGGTAATAATCTAACCAGCGGCTCTCCTCTTCTTGCCCTGCTGGGCAACTACGGCGGTTCCACACCCACGATGCCGCCCTTGCCCGGTTCGCCCGCCATAGATGGCTGCACCAGTGGCACAAGTTTCACCACTGACCAGCGCGGCGCTGGCTTCCCACGCGTCG
>DATJOW010000004.1:0-11764 GCA_035506715.1 Candidatus Acidiferrum sp.
CTCTTTTTGGCGGATGCGCAGTTTTTTGATGAAACGTGCCGGGTTCTCATACCGGGCGCCGGCCTCAATCGCCAGGTCTATGACCATCCGCAAGCTCCCAACCGTATTGTTAAAATTTGACGGGCTGGCCTTTTCCCCAAAACTGGCAGCCCAAGCAAGGCAGTCGTGTTTACCGATTTTGTGAACTTCAGTTTCTTCCAACCCCGGCCACGACTTCAGCAAAGCTGCAACCCGCTCTTGCCGGTATGTCTTGCTTCGCGGCTTGAGCGAATTGTCGTTAGCCAAACGATTGCGAAACAAAGCAAGCGCATCGCCAAAAGTCATGTTCCCATTGGCGACGGCCCCTTGAATCTCAACCCGCTGCCGCTCGACCTTCTCCAAATCCGCCAGCCGCAACTTGGCCACGCTTATCCTGTCGGTTTTTAGACAGCGACGAATCAACTTGCCCTTCACTCGCAGTCGTGCGAAATACTTGCCCGATGGAATGTAACGAACCAGATTTGCGTAGGGTGTCTTTTGCCAGACTGCCGTTTGCTCTGTATTGCACGCTTTCATGCAAACAGTATCATATTGCAGTATCATAAAGTCAATGCGCGGCTGGTATCTACTTCATAAACCATTGTAAATAAACGATTGGAAGGGTGGCTGAGTGGTTGAAGGCACCTGACTCGAAATCAGGCTTAGGAGCAATCCTAACGTGGGTTCGAATCCCACCCCTTCCGCCATCCATTTGCCATATCTTTACAGGAAGGCGCAGACCCCTCCTGCATTCCACCGCCTGAATTCGGGCGGACGGCTACAGGTAGGCGCTGTTGTCGAAGGCAAATTTCAACAGGCTGTGGGTCCCGTGCAGTTTCAATTTGTCGCAGATGTGCTGTCGGTGGTTGTCCACGGTCCGGACGCTCAATTGCAGGAGGTCCGCAATCTCCTTGCTGGTGTAATCTTCGCCGATCAGCTTGAGAATGCGCCGTTCCGCCGCCGTGAGGGACTCGATTTGTGGTTTGCTGAGCAGCAATTCCCGCACGCGGTCAGTGCGTCGTTGGCCGGCACCCCGCATCGAGGCGCTCACGAAGGAATCACCCCGGGTCACGGCTTCGAGCGCAATCAGGATGTCCGTCGCCGCGTTTTCCTTGAGCACATAGGCTTTGGCCCCCAAGTCCATCGCCGCGTTGAACATGTCCTCTTCCTGGTACATGGTCAAAATGATTGGCTTGATCGCAAAGGGCAGCCCCCGCAGCGTGCGGAGGGTTTCCAGGCCGTTGAGCCGCGGCATGTCAATGTCGATGATCGCGACTTGAGGTTTCAGGCTGGCAAACAGGTGCGTGGCTTCCGCGCCGTCGGACGCCTCGCCGACGATGCGAAATCCCGGGCTCGCTCCGATCACATCGCGCAAACCGCGACGCAGCAGCGGATGATCATCCACGATGAGGACTGTGACTTCCGGTTTCATGGGTACCAACAGGCAGTGGAATCTCGACGGTCAAATCGGTGCCCGCTCCGGGCCGGGAATCGACCATCATCCTTCCCTGGAGAATCCGGACGCGCTCCGCAATCCCGCTGAGACCGGAGCCGGCTCCGCTGGGGTGGGTGGAATCCAGCGTAGCCGCCCTGAATCCCCGTCCGTTGTCCCGGATCGAAAGCGAAATCATGCCAGGCCGCCGCTTAATGACCACCGTAGCTTCGGTGGCGGCGGAGTGCTTGATGACATTGTTAACCGCTTCCTGCACAATCCGGTAAACATGGATTTCCGAATCTTTGTCAAACAGCCCGTCAATGTCCTCCACGCGGGTGGCAAACACGGTGGAACCGCTTTCCGCGGCGAGGCCGACCGCGGCGCGGATGGCCTGCGTCAGCCCCAGCCGGTCCAACTGGTAAGGGCGCAAGCCGTGCGTAATCTGCCGCACCTCTTCAATCGCCTGGGAGCTGGCGCCGGAAATCTCATCCAGCCGTTGGCGCAACCCGGATTCGTCGGGCGCGCGTTGCATCGCAAGCACCGCCTGATTCTTGATCGCCAGGAGAATCTGACCCAGGCTGTCATGCATATTGATGGCAATCCGGCGTCGCTCATCCTCCAGCCGCTCCAGGACCCGGCGTGAAAACGCGAGCTGAGCGGCCTGCTGACGCTCCAGCCGGCGCCGCAAAAGATGGACCCAAAGCAGGCTGATCAGCAGCACGGTCAGCAGTCCGCCCACCAGAACCGCAGTTCGTTTCCAGGTCCACCACGGAGGTCCGCTCATCACGATCACATCCGCCGGGCTGCGCAACAAGAGGTTGAGTGAAGCCAGCATTTGCGCCTTGGGCGCCCTGTCATCAGTCGGGGAGGAGGCGGCTTCGTTCTCGCATACTCCCGTGACGCGGAGCCGGCTGCCGGGCACGATATCCGGCAATGTGCCCCGGCTTGCCGCAAGGGTGGCGGTGAAAACGCGCTGTTGTTCCTGAAGCTCCAGCACCTGGCTGACATTATTGGTCTTGCGGGCAAGCAGAATGGCGCTGATCTGGACCAGGTCGCCGCTCTGCCTGGCCGACAAGGACTCGTTCAAATCCAAGGCTTGAGGGCGGACCGCCTCGCCCGTCCCGGCCCGACGCACCAGCCCTTCAGTCAAAATGCAGACGGAGCCGTTCAGCGCCGGAAACGCGAGCACCTCAACTGTGTCACCCACCTCGACCGCCGGCGCAAGAGGGGTCTGTACCCGGATGCCACCCGAGCCGTCCTGGACGAAAAGCGACTGAGCGTCCCGGTAGGTAATTTCGCCCATGACGCGTACGCGATGAGCCCTCGTGGACTTCGCAACTTCCGGCAGGAGCTCACCGACCAGGCGCCTGGGCGTGACAAACGGATCCTCCGGGGCCGCCTCCTCGACGTCGATGAAGTTGCGAGACGGGATGAGCAATACTGGTGCATCCAGCAAGGTCTGCAACAGCACCCCCCGGGCACGCAGCTTTGCATCCACGTAACTGGCTAAACCATTGGAAGGCGTCTGACCTACCCAGAGATAGGCGAGCCCCTCTTTCGCTGCAAGGGAGAGCGTGCCGTTGGCGTTCACCGAATGCACCACGCCTTCCAGTTCGCTCCATCGGCCTTCCTGGTTGGCCGGGGAGGGAACCCTGAGAGGCTGGGTGACGGGGGCAGGCAAAGAGTGCCATCCCAATTCGGTAACCGCTAGCGGGGTGAGTACGGGAAGATATTTCCCCGGCTCCAAGGCCCCGCCGAGGTCAACGCATCGGCCCACCGCCATGTGGCCTTTTAAGATACGATTCTCCGGCTTAACGAGAACCGCGGCAGCCTCGCCTTGAACGAAAATGTAGTCATTTTCAAAGACCCGATCATTGAACGTCACCACCCCGCGAATTCCATAGAATCCCTGCCGGGCGGCGTTCGTTGTCGCGCTGGGCCGGGCGGGCTGATCCAGCGTCATGGCCGCCACACTGGTCTCGGGCGCGGCTACCGCCGTGAGGCCGTCTTCACCCGAGACCCAAATCAGTCCCGGCACCAATGATTCTCCTTTATCATATACCCCTTCACAAACTCCGCGGACCCGGACGATGCCATTCCCGATCCGTTGTCGGCATTCGGGGCGCCAATGCAGCACCCGCACCTGCAATTGTGTCTGGCCGTCGGAGAGCTCCAAAAAGGCGACGCCCCCTTCGGTTCCGGTGAATTTCACCATGCCTTCCGCCTCCACCCACCGATAATTATTCTCGGGCGGCCACCGACGACTCAAATCAATCAGGTCCGGCTTCGGCATCGAGCCCGGCCCCTGAGTGCTCACACCGACTTCCTTTACCGTTAACGCCGATTCGAACCGGCGCCCGCTCCTCAGGCCAGTCAAATCACCGGCGGCGTAGTTGGTCCAGTATTCGCGGAGGATGCCGTTGGTGGCGCTGACGGCTGGCAGGCCAGCTCCGCTCCATGGCGTAAGGTAGCGGCCCGCGATGACGGATTGGCCCAGCGCCGGCCCCTGCCAGGCAACCGCGAGATGATCCCCCACGGTTGTTTGCTCCTGGAGCGCCTCGAGGTAATAACTTTCGCCGGCCTTTAATTGAATCGGCTCCGAACGTTGTGAGGGGTAGCGCGACCATTCGCGCGGTGACACCCAGCCATAGCGCGGAATTGAAGCAATCTTCCTGGCCTTGGCGGGATCGGCATCCAGGCTCAGCCATAATTCCGAGGAATTGTCGCTGGCAATCCAAAAGGTGTACTCGCCGGTGGCGGGAGGGCGCAGGCACCCTCGCATCCGGGTCAGGTAATATTCCCCCCAATTCATTGGCGCCTCGAATGAACTCCGGATGTCCCAACCCGAAGGGCGGTAGGGATAATCCGGAAGCGCGGCAAAATAGGGGCACACATTGGTGCCGTTCAAAGCAACCTGTTGCCCAACCTGCAGGTTCTGGTCATTGATCCGAAAGTTAAGCGCCACAGCTCCGGTTGCGTCCTGCAGCACCACCAAATCGCGGTTGGTATCGACCAATGTGACCACGCCGGTCAGGTGAAAGTCGCACCCTGCCATGTAATCTGCGCCGGAAAGGCTCCTGAATTGCGCCACGTTGGTTACGCAGGAGATGGCCCGGGTGGCCGCTAAGGAATCGCTCGGGCGGGGTGGAAGCTCCTCGGCTCCGCGAACCAGCATGCCGGCTGCCGACAAAAACAGCCCCACTGATGCCGCGCATCGCCGCATGCCGGCGAAGGGCAACCGCGCCGGCGCGCGGGGGCGTGGACACGCGAAGGATTGAAACATAAATTCAACTCAGTCGGTCGAACCGGCCAGACCGATGACGTTTCCTTTCATATCAGCTGGACCGCTTGGAGCAAGAGGATTCGCCACACAGAGGCCTCGGCCGTCGAACGATCATGGCAAAATTCAAGGTGACCGCGACGGCACCACCGGTCCCGATGTGCCGGATGGCCCGCTTGCTTGCGGTCAACCTGCCGTTGCCGATCCGGCAGATTTGAAACAGGCCCGAGCGTGGCGCCGGCGCGATATAGGTATTCATACTCATATCCCGCGCATTGCCTCTCGTGCGAAACCGGGAGAAATTGGAGCATGAACGTTTGCTGGCTGTTGGGGCGGAACCGGGAGCGGATGCCTTTTCCCCAACATTTTTGACTCCAACAATAGCCGGACCTTTTCCTATCATCCAACCCCTATGAACCTAAAGCCGACGACAAGGATCTTCGCCCTCGCGATTTGTGCAACCGCCGTGGCTTCCAGTTTCGCGGCGGCTCCGACGTTTACGATTGACGCCGCCCATCCCACCGGAAAAGTCAGCCCGCGGCTCTACGGCTTGATGACGGAAGAAATCAACCATTCATACGACGGGGGGCTTTATGCCGAACTGATTCGCAACCGCGCTTTTCTGGACGATCCCGTGACGCCGGCTCATTGGTCGGTCGTGACTGGCGATGCAGCCGCCGCCGCCATCGCGCTGGATTCTTCAAATTCCCTCAACGACCAACTGACAAACAGTTTGCGGTTGACGGTTAGCAAAGCCGCTTCTGAGCAGCCCGCTGGCGCGGCCAACGATGGCTATTGGGGCATTCCAGTCTATCCCCACACACGCTACCGCGCAGCATTGTGGGCCAAGGCTGAACCTGGATTTACCGGGCCGGTCACGGTTTCCATCGTGAGCGGCGACGGCCGCATTGTGTATGCGTCGCAAAAAATTGCGCCACTCCGCCCGGGTTGGAACCGCTACGAGACCGTTCTGCAGACTGGCGATGTCACTCCCACGGCCGATGCCCGCTTCCAAATTACCCTGGATCATCCCGGCACGGTCTGGCTGGGCTTCGTGTCGCTTTTCCCGCCGACGTGGAACGATCGGCCGAACGGCCTGCGCAAGGATCTGATGCAAATGCTGGTGGATTTGAATCCCAAGTTCCTGCGATTCCCGGGCGGCAATTACGTGGAGGGTGATACGATTGACACCCGGTTTGCCTGGAAAAACACCATCGGGCCGGTTGAGACAAGGCACGGTCACCCGTGTCCGTGGGGCTACCGCTCGACCGACGGGCTGGGCCTGCTGGAATTTCTGGAATGGTGCGAAGACATGCAAGCGGAACCCGTGCTGGCGGTTTACGCCGGCTATTCGCTTCAAGGCGCCCATGTCAATCCGGGGCCCGACCTCGAACCGTTCGTGAAGGAGGCGCTCGAAGAAATTGAATACGTCACCGGTGACACGAACACCCCCTGGGGCGCTCGGCGCGCCCGGGACGGCCACCCGGCGCCATTCAAACTGACTTACGTCGAGGTCGGCAACGAAGACTGGTTTGACAAGTCAAAGAGCTACGATGCCCGCTTCGCCCAATTTTATGACGCGATCAAGGCAAAGTATCCCCAATTGAAAGTCATTTCCACGATTGGCAATGACCAGCCCGAAGACGTGCGCGTCCACAGCCGGAAGCCGGAGGTGACGGACGAACATTATTACCTGTCCACCGACGAGTTTGTGCGCAAGTCGCCCGACTACGCTCGCAACTACGATCGGTCCGGCCCGGAAATTTTCGTCGGCGAATGGGCTGCCCATGAAGACGCGCCGCCGAGGCCATGGGAACCCGGTTCCCGGAAACTGCCCCCCACGCCGGCGATGAAAGCGGCGATCGGCGACGGCGTGTTCATGGCCGCCATGGAACGCAATGCCGACCTCATCCAGATGCAGTGCTACGCCCCGTTGCTCGTCAACGTGAATCCCGGCGCGCGGCAATGGCGGCCGGATTTGATTGGTTACGATGCGTTTTCCAGTTACGGCTCGCCGAGCTATTACGCGATCCAGATGTTCAGCCGGAATCTCGGCGATGAAATCCTGCCGGTGGCAGCCGCGGAAACCGCCGTCCAGGGCTGCGCCACGCGCAACAGCCGGACCGGCGAGATCTTCGTCAAGCTGGTCAATCCGCAGCCAATGAACGCAACCCTCAACCTCGAGATCAAAGGCGTCGCGGCCCTCGCGGCCGAGGCTGATGTCATCACCCTGTCGGGCAGCCCCGAGGACACCAATTCCATTAATCATCCGCGGAACGTGGTGCCGGTCGCCTCAACCCTGCGCGTTGCCAAGCCGCAATTTGCCTGCACCCTGCCGGCGAACAGCATCGTCGTGCTCAAATTGAAGGCGCGTTTATGAGGGTCTGTCCGGCCAGACACGCGAACGGCGGCGGTGCTGCAGGCGCCTGATGAATTTGTACCGTTGTAACAGTCATCCAAGTTGATGGGTATTTGTTCTATGTTCTCGCGCACTTCAACAATGGCCATTCTGATGGGAGTGATCCATTGCAGCTGGGCGGCCTCCGTGACCTTTGAAGCGGAATCCGGCACGTTTACAACCGGTTCCAACTTCACCAACGGCACGGATGGCGCCATTCAATTCATTTCCGTTTCGACGGACCTGGTCAACGCCGGCAACCCGGGGAGTTCCAACCGCGTGGCGACGTACACCGTGACCTTTCCCGCCGCCGGCACCTACAATCTATTCGCGCGCGTTCGGGTCGGCGCGGGCGGTTACGGCGATGACAGCCTGTTTTACGGCAACGGCTTTGGCGGGAAATCGCCGACGACGGATGGCGACTGGCTGACGGTGAACGGCCTCGCCGCGGGAGGTTACACGGCATCGGGCGACGTGGTGACGGGCAACGGGTCGGCGGGCAGCCAGGTTTGGAAGTGGGTGAATTTGTCGCAATTCAATCCGAGCGGCAGCGGCACGGAGACGCCGATCACCTTTGCGGTGTCGGCGGGCAACCTAACGCAGACCTTTCAGATGGGGGCGCGCGAGAACGGACTGGATTGGGACAAATTTGTGTTCGGAACGGCGAGCTACACGTTCACCGTGTCCAATCTTGACAACGGCACCGATGGCGCGCCGCCCCCGCCCCCGCCGCCATCGGCCACAACGATTGACGCAACCCAGGTGTATCAGACCATCGAAGGGCTTGGCGGTGCGATTGCCTTCTACAACGGCTGGGTCACAGCTCATCCTTACAAGTTGGAGATCTATACGAACGCGTTCGCCGGTTTGAACCTTTCGATGTTGCGGCTGGGCGACTGGTTCCGCTATCAGGGCACCGTCAATTTCGATCCGGATGCCCCCGGCTTCGTTGCCAACGCCAACCGGATCCTGGGACATCCGGTTCCGGTTTACATGAGTTCGTGGGCGCCACCGGCGTTTTTGAAAAGCAACGGCCAGGTCGGTAACGGCGGCACGCTGTCTTCCACCAACGGCAGCTTCGCCTATACGAATTTCGCCAACTACTGGTATGACTCGCTGCTGGCCTATGGTTCCAACGGCATTTCGCCGACCTGGATCAGCATTCAAAACGAGCCGGACTGGGCCGCCAGCTATGATTCCTGCGTTTTTCATCCCACGGAAGACACGGTGAACGGAACGAACTACGCGAGCTATTCCAAGGCGCTTGATGCGACCTTCCAGCGGCTCACGAACCTCCTGTCATCTCCCAAGTTGCTGGGGCCCGAAGTCGTCGGCCTCGGCTATAACGATGTGCAGAACTATGCCGCCACAATGAACGCGAACAGCTTCTACGGGGTGGCGCATCACCTGTACGGCGGCAGCACCGACGGCACGCCGGACGGCTACAATGCGGCGATGTCGGCGTTGACAAATGTTTTTCCCAGCAAGCCGCGCTTCATGACCGAGTATGGCCTGAGTGACATGATCGATCAGGCGAATCTGATTCACAACGTGCTGACGGTCGAGCAGGCCAGCGGGTACAACTACTGGAGCCTGGTCTGGCCGGTCGGCGGCAACGGCTTGGTGCAAATCGAGAATCCATTCAATTTGAGCAGCTGGACCAACGCGCCGCCCGGAACGACCACCCAGTCGCACGGCTGGTGGCTCATGCCAGCCTATTGGGCCATGAAACACTATTCCTACTTCATTCAACCCGGTTACCAGCGCGTCGCCGCCACCTGCACCGATACGAACGTGTTGACCTCGGCCTATCTTTCGCCGGACGGCCTGCGCCTCGTGGCGGTCTTCATCAACCGAAACCTGGGCACGTCCACCAACAGCGCGAACTTCAGCTCTTTTCCGTATTACTATTCGAGCGTCTATCAAACCGCCGATACAAATTATTTTCAATCGCTTGGCGCCGTTGGTTCGCAACTGATTCTGCCCGCCGCGTCCCTCACCACGGTCGTATTGGACAAGTTCGTCGCCGTCGGTTCCGCCGCCAATCCCTCTCCTGTTAACGGTGCATCCGGCGTCGCGCTGAACGCCGCCTTGAGTTGGGCCACGGGCAACAATGCGTTGACCCATGCGGTCTATCTTGGGGTGAGTTCCAATGCCGTGGCGCAGGCCACGCCGTCGTCCCCGCAGTTCCAGGGCATATTGACCGCTACCAGCTTCTATCCGTCACTGGTCGGGGGAACAACCAACTTCTGGCGCGTGGATGAAATCGCCGGCGCCAACACCAACACCGGAATGGTCTGGTTGTTCAGCACCGCACCGGCGCCGGCGCTGGCCCATCGCTATAGCTTCAACGAAACCGGCGGCACCACCGTCGCCGATTCGGTGGGCGGCCCGGCGTGGACCGGCTCGCTCCCCAACGGCGGCACGCTTTCGAGCGGCCAGTTGACGCTGTCGTCCGGCTCGTCGCAATATGTCAATTTGCCGGCGGGCATTGTCAGCACCCTGAGCAACTTCACGATCGAAGCGTGGGTGAAGCTGAGCTCGACGGCCAGTTGGAACCGCATTTTCGATTTCGGCAATAATACCACAACCTACATGTTCCTGACGCCGCAGAATGGCAGCACCAGCCGGCTGCGTTTTGCCATCACCACAGGCAGTGCGGGAGGGGAACAGCAGATCAATGGCCCTTCCGCCTTGGCCGCCGGCGTCTGGTATCATGTCGCCGTGACGCTCAGCGGCAATACGGGCATTCTTTATCTGAATGGGGTCGCCGTTGGAACCAACAGCGCCATCACCCTCAGACCGTCCAGCCTCGGCAGTACGGTTAACAATTACCTCGGCAAATCGCAGTGGTCGGATCCCTACCTCAATGGCCTGCTGGACGAGTTTCGCATTTACAGCGTCGCGCTTTCGGCGGCCGAGATCGCCGCGACTGACGCTCTGGGGCCCGGCCAGTTGTTGAGCACCGGCAGCCCGTTCATCAGCATGACCGAAACTTCCACCAGCTTGACCCTGACCTGGCCGCTCGCGTCCGCGGGCTTTGCGGTACAGTCCTCCACGAATCTGGCGTCGGGCAATTGGGCGGTCGTTTCCTCGCCGGGGCCACAAATCGTTGGCGCCACCTGGCAAATCACATTGCCGGCCACCAATCCGATGCAATTCTTCCGACTGTCCAAGTGAGCCGAAAGCGCAACAGTGAAATATGAAACGATCGCCTGGAGCGATAACCCTGATTGCTGTGTTGAGCGGCTTCGCCGTCACAACCTGCGCACAAACCACCGTATTTTCGGATAATTTCGATTCTCAACCGCTGGGCACGTTCGGAACAGCTTACAATTACGGGTGGTCGGGCGGTATGCCTACGGCGACTATCGTGGCCCCGGGCCAGGGAGGCGCCGGCCGGGCGTTGCAGTTGAGCGGCAATGTGCAGAGCGGCAGCGCTGAAAACGCGGGTGTCAATTCTCCTCTCTATACGCCCAGCGGCAATACCAGCGCCAACCTGTCGGATTACACCCTCTCATTTGATTTGGCGATCACCCAGGGAGCCAACTCGGGAGTAGGCGTAACGCTGAACATTTTTGGCGGATCCTCCCAGGCCAGCGGCTCGAGTTACGCCGTGCCTATCAATCAAATCACTGTCGGCGGCGGGTTCCAGCACTATTCAGTCAATATGGGCACATTACCGGCCGGCTACCAGATTCCCGTGCTGGATCCAACCTCCAGTCAATACCAGTTTCAGCTTCTGTTCCTGGGTTACAATGCCAGCGTAACGGCGACGCCGGAAACGATTCTGCTGGATAATCTTCAGATCACGATGATTCCGAACACCAACGCGCCGGCGACCAACTACGTCAATCCCCCCCTCTACGCGGATTATCCCGATCCCGACATCATCCGCGTCGGCAACGACTTTTACTTCTCCACCACGACGTTTATTGACGTGCCGGGGCTGACCATTTTGCATTCACAGGATTTGGTGCACTGGGAAATCGTCACGCATCTCGTTCCGCAACTGACCGGCAGCCCGAACTACAACATCACCAACGGCGTCCAGAACTACGGCAACGGCGTCTTTGCCTCGAGCTTGCGATATTATAACGGGACATTCTATTGCGCGGAGACGCAGAACGGCCAGAGCACCCGCATTTACTATTCCACCAACATCGCCGGGCCGTGGCAATATCACCAATTGAGCGTAGGCGCATTTGATCCGGGGCTTTACATCGAGACCAACGGCACGGGCTACATTGCCACCGCCGGCGGCTGGCAAAGCAACACCACGTTCCTGACCCTGAACTCCGATTTTTCCCAGGTCATCGCCTCCACCTCCATTACCAATGGATTGGGGCTGGAGGGCTCCCACGTGGTCAGGCGCGGCAATTACTATTACATTTTCAACGCGCAGCCCTCGACCGCATCGCTCTACGTTTCGCGGGCCACTAACCTTTTTGGCCCTTACACCTTCATGAAATCGCTGGATGACGGACATGGCGGGCACCAGGGCGCCATCGTGGACATGCCGGACGGCTCGGATTATGGATTTGTCATGAAGGACAGCGGCACCATCGGGCGGATGACTTACATCAGTCCCATTTTCTGGACGAACGATTGGCCGGTTTGGGGCACGACGAAT
>DATJOW010000005.1:0-10948 GCA_035506715.1 Candidatus Acidiferrum sp.
AGCACAATGCTGCTCGTACAAATTCCCACCGCTGTTCCTCTGGTCCACTCGTTTTCCATGGCATATGCCACGAAAGTGTTACCTATCCCCTGAGGAAAATCTGTTACCCATCCGCTGAGCACATGCCGTACCCGCGAGCCGGGAGGCTAAGGGCGTCGTGGAACTCCAGCCGGGCTCATCTTGGCAGTGCCCCTGCGCTACGTAGCGCACGCTTCCAGCGTGGGAGTTGGGGCATCTTCCAGATGCCCTGTGTTCACCGAGGCAACCGTGGCACCAGCACAGTATCGAAATGTACCCTTCGGCCCTCCGGATCGAGTTCTGGCGTTGCCAAGCTGCAATTGATTTATTAACGTTCCGCAGAATTCAAATCGAGCAGGAGGTCCGACCGGTGAAGAATAATTCAACCCGCCATCGCAGATGAACAGCGAACTTTGGAAACCCAGAAAAGTGGTGATTGTCGGCGCCGGCGCGGTGGGGTCCACTTTTGCCTATGCGCTGGCCCAGAGCGGCCTGGCCGACGAGATCGGGCTGCTGGACGCCAATCACGAGCTGGCCTTGGGCCAGGTGCTGGATTTGGCCCACGGCCAGGCCTTTTTCCCGCCCGTCCACATTCATGAAGCCCAAGCGGCGGATTTTGCCGACGCTCATCTGATTGTCATCACCGCCGGGTCCAAGCAACGGCCGGGCGAATCCCGCCTGGCGCTGCTGCAACGCAACGCCAAGATCATCCAGGACATCATGGATGAAATCGTGCGCCAAAACTCGTCGGCCATCGTGCTGCTGGTGTCCAATCCGGTGGATGTCCTCACCTACGTCGCCCAGAAACGTTCCGGCTGGCCGCGCGGGCGTGTGCTCGGGTCCGGCACGGTATTGGACAGCGCACGGTTCCGTCACCTGCTGGCGCAGCATTGCGATGTGGACGTGCATAACGTCCATGCCTACATCCTCGGCGAGCACGGCGACAGCGAATTGGCCGCTTGGTCCATGACCCACATGGCGGGCATGCCCATCGAACAGTATTGCGCCATTTGTGAGCAATGCGACGACTGGGCGAAGTCCCGGCGCGAGATTGCCGAGGCCGTGAAGCATTCCGCCTATCACATCATCGATTACAAGGGAGCGACCTGGTTTGCTGTCGGCCTGGCGCTGACGCGCATCGCGGCGGCGATTCTGCGCAATCAAAACAGCGTGCTCACGGTTTCGGCCGTGTTGGAAGGCGAGTACGGCCTGAGCGGGGTGAGTCTGGGCGTGCCCTGCCTCGTTTCCCAGAAAGGCATCGAACGCATCCTGGAAGCCAAACTCACCCCGGACGAGCAAAGTGCCCTCAACCGGTCCGCGGCGGTCCTGCGGGAAATGATCACGCAGTTGGACCTGCCCGGCCCAGGCTGATTCGTAAAATGGTTCGGAGGGGCGAGCTCTGCGAGTCCCAAATTAGATCAGGGCGTCGGAGGCCTCTGCCCTCCGATAGCTGATTTTTCGGCTTTATTCTGACAGCGGAATCCTGAATTCTGGATTCTGATTTATGGCCTTTCTTAACGACAATTATCTCAAGCTCAAGGCCGGCTACCTGTTCCCGGAAATCAGCCGGCGCGTGAAGGTCTTTTGCGAGAGCAACCCGGAAGCGGCCCAACGCCTGATTCGCTGCGGCATCGGCGATGTGACCGAGCCGTTGCCGCCCGCCGCCATCGCCGCCATGCACAAGGCGGTGGACGAGATGGCCGCGCGCGAGACATTTCATGGCTATGGCCCGGAGCAGGGCTACGAATGGCTGCGCGCCGCCATCGCCCAGAACGATTTCCGCGCACGCGGCTGCGATATTGCCGACGACGAGATTTTCGTCAGCGATGGTTCGAAATGCGACACGGGCAACATCCTCGACATCCTCGGCCACAAAAACAAAATTGCCGTCAGCGACCCGGTGTATCCGGTATACGTGGACACCAACGTGATGGCCGGCCACACCGGTGCGGCGAATGACGCGGGCGCGTACGCGAAACTGGTTTATCTGCCGTGCAAGCCGTTGAACGGGTTCATCCCCGAACCGCCGAAGCGGCAGGTGGATGTGGTTTATCTTTGTTCGCCGAACAACCCCACCGGCGCGGCGGCGAACCGGCCGCAACTCGAAGCATGGGTGAAATACGCCTTGGAGCACAAGGCGGTCATCCTGTTCGACGCGGCCTACGAGGCGTACATCACCGACCCGAACCTGCCGCATTCGATCTACGAAATTCCCGGCGCGCGCGACTGCGCCATCGAGTTCCGCAGTTGTTCGAAGAACGGCGGGTTCACCGGCGTCCGCTGCGCCTTCACCGTGGTGCCGAAATCGCTGAACGCTCAGACAAAGACCGGCGAATTTCAGCCGCTGCATCCGCTCTGGCTGCGGCGCATGACGACGAAATTCAATGGGGTGAGTTACATCGTGCAGCGCGGCGCGGAGGCGCTGTACTCGCCGGAAGGCAAGGCGCAGGTGCAGGCGCTCATCGCGCATTATCTGGGCAACGCGAACGTGTTGCGTGAAGGCGCGAAGCGGGCCGGGTTGAAGGTTTTCGGCGGCGTGAATGCGCCATACCTCTGGGTGAAGGCGCCCAAAGGCGTCACGAGCTGGCAGGCGTTCGACAAGATTCTGGGCGAGATCAATGTGGTCATCACGCCCGGCAGCGGGTTCGGCTCCAAAGGCGAGGGTTATTTCCGCGTCAGCGCCTTCAACAGCCGCGCCAATGCCGAGGAAGTCGCCCGCCGGTTGCCGGCGTTGAAGTGGTAGCACCCGTCAAAAATGAATGCGCGATGGCAAAGGTTCTTTCCGCCGGCCCAGTGGCTGGCCGATTACCAGCCGGCTTGGCTGGGCTTCGACCTGGTTGCGGGATTCACGCTGGCAGCCTATGCCATTCCCGTTTCGCTCGCGTACGCGTCACTGGCCGGGTTGCCGCCGCAGATGGGGCTTTACTGTTACCTGATCGGCGGAATCGGCTACGCGCTCTTCGGGTCGTCGCGCCATCTGGCGATCGGACCGACCTCGGCCATGTCGCTGGTGTTCGGGGTCACGCTGGCTCCTCTGGCTGGCGGTGACCCCAGCCGGCTGTTGTCGCTGGCGGCGCTGACGACGGTGCTGGTCGCGCTCATGTTCGTCCTGGCCTGGCTGTTGCGGCTCAGCGTCATTGTCAACTTCATCTCCGAAAGTGTCCTGACCGGGTTCAAGGCCGGTGCGGCGCTGGCGATTATCGCGACGCAATTGCCCAAGCTTTTCGGGATCAAAGGCGGCGGTAGTGATTTCTTTACGCGGCTATGGCAGATTGGCACGCAACTGGGCGACACCAATCTCGTGGTGCTCGCGGTGGGGGTCGCCGCCATCGTTTTGTTGGTGCTGGGTGATAAATGGCTGCCCGGCCGGCCGGTGGCGCTGGTGGTGGTGGTGCTGTCGCTCGTGGCGGTGCCGTTGCTTAACCTGACGGACCAGGGGGTGAGCATTGTCGGGCCGTTGCCTGCGGGCCTCCCGTCCTTCGATCTTGCCGAAATCAGGTTGCGCGACTTGAACGTGGACATGCGGCGGGAACTGGTGAGCCTGGCCTTTGCCTGTTTTCTGCTCTCTTATATCGAAAGCATCTCGGCGGCGCGCACCTTCGCCCTGAAACACCGGTACGAAGTGGATGCGCGCCGGGAACTGCTCGGCCTGGGCGCGGCCAACCTGGCGGCCGGCTTGTTTCAAGGATATCCGTCGGCCGGCGGCCTTTCCCAGAGTGCGGTCAATGAAAAGGCTGGTGCGCGCACGCCGCTCTCGCTGGTCTTCACGTCACTGACACTCGGCCTGGTGCTGCTGTTTCTCACCGGCCTGTTCCGCAACCTGCCCAACGCCGTGCTTGCGGCCGTGGTGCTGGTGGCGGTGAAAGGGCTCATCGATGTCCGGGAATTCCGCCACCTGTTCCGGGTGAGCCGGCTCGATTTCACCGCCGCCGCCGTGGCGCTCGTGGCGGTGTTGCTGCTGGGCATTCTGGACGGTGTCATCTTCGCCGCGGGAGCGTCGCTGCTGATGTTGTTGAAACGATCGTCCACGCCGCACGTGGCCTTTCTTGGCCGTATTCCCGGCACCAACCGTTTTTCCGACCGCGCGCGGCATCCGGATAACGAGCCGATTCCCGGTGTGCTCGCCTTCCGGGTCGAGGCCGCGCTGCTTTACTTCAACGTGGAACACGTCCTGCGCGACGTGCTCCAGCGAGTGCGCGAAACCGCGCCGGGTCTGAAACTGGTCATCTGCGACCTCTCGAATTCACCGTACGTGGACCTGGCCGGGGCGCGGATGCTGGCCCGCTTGCACGACGAACTTGAAGCGCAGCATCTCGAGCTGCTTGTGGTCGAGGCCCACGGCACCCAGCGCGACCTCCTGCGCGCCGAAGGCCTCGAAAAGCTGGTTGGCCCCCTGCAGCGGGACGTATTGCTGGCTGACGCCATTGCTGAATTCCAGAAGGGCAAATCGGCAGCGCCCTCATGATTTGGCTGGACACCGGTGCTGGCTTGAATTCAATAATCAAGCCGCCTCCATGAAAACGCGACTGGTTCCCCTGGTGCTTATGGCCGTCCTGTCATCGCAATTTCCGGGCGAAGCGCAAACTCCCCCGGCGACCAATTCGGCAACGGAGGCGATCCGCGCGGAAATGCGCCAAATGCAGCAGGATTATGAGCGGCGGGTGCAGTTGTTGGAGCAGCGGTTGCAGCAACTCGAAGCCGCAACATTGTCCGCCAACCGGTCGGCTTCCAACACGATGACCGCGGGCGCCGCCACCAACCCGCCGCCGACCGTTGCCCAGGTTTACCAGGCGTTTGCGAATCAGCAGTTCGGCCGGGACCTCGAGTCGAGCGAATTTGCCACGGCACCGGCCCAGGGCCAGCCCCTCAAGGAACGGGTGGAACAGATCCTGAACAACTACATGGACATCGGCGGTTACTTCCGCGCCGGCTACGGCCGCGATGAAAAGGGCGGTCCGCAACCGGCCTTTCAGGCGCCCGGCGCATTTGCCAAATATCGCCTGGGCAACGAAGCGGAAGATTATGGCGAACTGGCCTTTGGCGAGAACTGGTATGCCCCCGAATTGTTTTCGCCAGACGCTCCCCTCCGTCCCGATGGCACACCCTCCGGGCCGATTGCCCGCACCCAGGTCCGGCTCGCCTTTTACAATCCTTACAACAGTTCCGATTCGTCCAGCAGCTTTCAAACTTCGCTGCCCGAGGCGTGGGCCGAGGTGGGCAATTTTTCCGCCGCCCAGCCGTCGCTGAAAATCTGGGGCGGCAACCGATACTACCGCCGGCAGGACATCTACATCGACGACTTTTTCTTTTACAACATGAGCGGGGCCGGCGGCGGATTTGAGGACCTGGAACTGCCGTTCGGCAAGGTCGCCCTGGCCTGGATCGGCAACGGCACCCAAAGCGGCATCTATTCCTCCGACATCGCCGCCCTGCCGGATCCCAACAACCTGGCCGGGTTCAGCAAGCAAAGCCTTGATTTGAGTCTCTACGAAGTGCCCGTGCCGTGGGGCAAGGCGGAATTCGCCGTGGTGGGCGCCCTGGAAAACAGCGGCAAAGACGCCCTCGGCCAGCAAGCGCCCGACTCATCTGGCGTAGCCTTCACCGCGATCCACACTCACGAGCATTTCCTCAGCGAGGACGGATTCAACAAATTTTCCCTCCAGTTCGGCACCGGCGCCGCCAAAACGTTCACCTCGGGTTATGAGACCGAGACTTTAACCACCGCCACCGTCACCAATGGCACCTTTATCATGCCGGACAACACCAGTTCCTGGCGCTTCCGGGTCACGGAGAACTTCGTCGCGCAACCGTGGGAGAACTTCTCGGTCAGCCCCGCTTTCATATATCAGTACACCGACTATCACAATGCCTTGGGCAACCGGCAGTGGGTTTCGGGCGGTGTGCGGCCGATTTATCATTTCAACAACTATTTCAGCCTGGCGTTTGAGGGCGGCGCGGATTATGTGAAGGACACCGGGATTGACCGGAGCGGCACGCTCTATAAATTTTCCCTCGCGCCGCAGGTGTCGCTCGGCAGGCAGTTTCTCAGCCGGCCGGTCATCCGTGCGTACGTGACCTACGCGACCTGGTCAAAAAGTTTTGAAGGCCTGGTTGGCGGCAACGATTACGCCAATGACACGAGCGGCTGGACCTGGGGCATGCAGATGGAAAGCTGGTGGTGAAACAGCCGGAACAACGATCATGAACCGAACGCAGTCTCGATTGGAACAGAATCTTGGAGTGGTGGTCCTCCTGATCCTGCTGGTTGGCTGTCTGCTCGTCCTGCGTCCCTTTGTCTCGGCGTTGCTCTGGGCGGTGGTCCTCTGCGTTTCGAGTTGGCCGGCCTATGTTCGGCTTCTCCGGCTGGTTGGCAACCGGAGCACCTTGGCCGCCTTCCTGACGACCCTGGCGATGATCCTTATCATCCTGTTGCCGTTCGTCATCGTTGGGACGACCCTGGCGGACAATGTCAAACAACTTACCGACGCTGCCAAACGCTGGGTTGAAAACGGCCCGCCCGCCCCGCCGGAATGGCTGGCCAAAGTGCCCACGGTCGGACAAAGGGCCACGGACTATTGGCAGAGCCTGGCGGCGGACACCTCAAGGATCTGGACCGACGCCCAGCGGTTTATCGAGCCGGTGAGCGCCTGGCTGCTCAAAGCCGGCCTGGCCCTGGGGGGCGGCCTGGTGCAACTGGCCCTGAGCATTTTTATCGCCTTTTTCCTCTTTCGCGACGGCGTGGCCGTCGGCGGCCTTCTGGCATCGGCCATCGAACGAATCGCCGGTGAACCGGGCAGACATCTGCTGACGGTGGCCGGCAAGACCATCCGCGGCGTGGTTTATGGCATCCTCGGCACGGCGTTGTTGCAGGCCATCATGACCGGCATCGGTCTGCTCATTGCCGGGGTGCCCGGCGCCATCCTGCTGGCGCTGCTGACGTTTTTTGCCTCAGTCGTTCCCGTGGTAGGAACCGGCCTGGTCTGGATTCCCGCCGCCGTCTGGCTGTTTCACCAGGGGGCGACGGGTTGGGGTGTGTTCATGTTGATCTGGGGCGTCGGCGTGGCCAACATCGACAATTTTGTCAAACCCTGGCTGATCAGCCAGGGCAGCGATATGCCGTTCATCCTGATCTTCTTCGGCGTGGTGGGCGGCGCGCTGGTCTTCGGCTTCATCGGCGTCTTCCTCGGGCCGACCCTCCTGGCGGTCGGCTACCGTCTGGTGGCCGAATGGATTTCCAGTCACCGCACCGAATTGGTTTCCGACCGCCAGGTGCCGGAACCCGCCGGAAAAGGAAAAGAATAGCAACGACTTCCAATGTACGCTTATGACAAAGAATCCATCATCGCTCCTTGCCCTGCTTTTCGTTCTCGGCGGTTGGTGCGTTCCCGGCAGTTTGGCCGCCGATGCCGCGCCGCTCAAGATCGGGGTAACGCCCGTTTTTCCGCCGGTCATCTACGAGGAGGGTGGCAAAATCACCGGCGTGGAGACCGATTTTGCCAAGGCCTTGGGTGAAGCGCTGGGCCGGCCCGTGGAGCTTGTGGAAGTCAAATGGGAGGATCAGATTCCGGCGCTGGTGGACGGCCGCACGGACATCATCATGTCCGGCATGTCCGTCACCCACGCGCGGGAGCTGCGGATTGCCTTCAGCAAACCGTATCTCATCGTGGGCCAAATGGCGCTGGTGCGGCGCGCAGACGCCTACAAGTACGCCCTGGGTTTTCCCGGCAATCCCTCCGGCGCAATCGGGGTGGTGAAAGCCACCACCGGCGATTTCCTGGTGCAACAGGAATTTTCCAGCAACAAGCGCAAGGAATATAAATCAGGCCCGGACGCCGCCAAAGCCCTGATCAAAGGGCGGATTGATCTGTTCATCTGCGACGCGCCGACCATCTGGTGGCTGGCCGGCCTGCATGAAACCGACAATCTGGTGGCCGTGCCGGTTTTCCTGTCGCAGGAACCTTTGGCCTGGGGGGTGCGCCGGTCGGATACCGACCTGTTGAATGCGGTCAACGCGGCCTTGGAGAAACTGCAGGCCAGCGGCCGCGCCAACCAAATCATCAAGCACTGGATTCCGCTCTTTCAGCCGCAGAGCGGCACAAAGCAATAGCGTGCCCGCCTCCGCCGCGAGCTGTCGGCGGTTCCGCGGCGGGTTACAGCCCCAGGAAGCACAGCGCGAAAATCAGCGTGGCGGGTAATGCCCCCAGCAGCAGGCCCAGCGGCGAGATGCCGTCGGGGAAATACTGTTTCAAAATGGACTGACCGGCCGGGTTGGGCGCGTTGGCAATCACCGTCAGGCCGCCGCCCGTGATGGCCCCGGCCACCACGGCATGTTTCATCGTGTCGGCCAAGCCCGGCACGAGAGTGGAGAGATAGGTGATGGCGGCGTTGTCGTTGAACGCCGTCAGCCCGATGGCGCCAAGAAAGAGCGGGGTTTCGTGCAGCCGGCTCAGGACCGGCGCAATCCACCATTGTTGCAGGCCGCCGTGGATGACCAGGCCCGCCAGGAAGAAGCCGACCAAGATCGGCGAGCGCAACTGCAATTCCGACTGGTATTCCGCCGTGACTTCGAAAAAGGCCAGGAAAAACAGAAACACACCGATGAGAAAGACCGGGAAATGCGCCCACCAGACGAAGGCCGCCATGAACAGCAGGTGCATCACCGTCACCCAGGCCGGGATGGGAGCCTTGCCGGCCTCCGGGACGGTGGGCAACGCGACGGCCGGACCGGGCAGCAGCCGCTTGAGTTCTTTTCGGAAAACCAGGTAATAGCCGGCATTGGCAACGGCGATGCCCGTCAACACAATCCAGCCGAAGTGCCGGAACATGAACCACGTGTTCCACCCCCACGGCCCGGCCACCATCAGCACCGGCGGAGCCGCATAATGCGTGAGCGCACCGCCAACCGAGACGTTGGTGAACAGCAAACCCAGCGTGGCATGGGCAAAACGCGGCGAGGGTTTCAACGCGTAAAACTGCCGGCCCAGCAGCAGGGCAGCGATGGTCATCGCGGCCGGTTCACTGATGAACGAGCCCAGTAGCGGGCCCAGAGTAAGAATCGTCAGCCACCAGGCACCCGCTCCGCCGCCACCCAGACGGGCGACGAACCGAAGGCATTGTTCGGCCAGCTGCAGGACCGGTTTGGTGGACGAAACGGCCATGATCGTCACGACGAACAACGGTTCGCTGTAGCCGACGCGGAGATTCAGGTAATCGAGCGTCGGCTGGCGGCCCACCCGCCAGAGCATCAGCGCAAACAGGGGCACGACCCAGATGCCAAAGACCACTTCCACTTCGCCGAAAAAGTGCAACACCCGCGCCAGAACGGGCGCCGGCGGCGGTCCGGCCTCGGCGGCGCCGGTCTGCCACCGTTGTTGGTGCCGCTCCTCCAGCCGGTTCGCCCAACGGATGAATCTGTGGGTCATGAACGTGTGCACCACTGCGGCCAGGAACAGCAGCGAAGCCCACAGGTTGAACGGCTCCTGGTGCACCCGGTTCACCAGCACTTCCCAGACACCGGTCAGGTCGGCGTCGTGGTAACTTTCCAACGGCGGCGGAAACGGCGAGAGGGCCGGTGCGTTTGTTGACAGGATGTCGGCGCCGGCAGCCGGCCGGGAAGTCAGCAGCAGACAGAGCATACCGGCGGCGGAAACAGCTTGGAACCAGCGCATCATGCCCAAGACTCGCCAGCCGCCGGAAAGTTCTCAAGCACGATTTGAGGATTCCGGCTGATGGCCATGGAGAATTTACCCGCCGGCGCAAAGGATCCGGCCTGATCGCCCGGGAACGAGTAATCAGGCTGCCTTTATCCAAGATTTCCCCTATGGCGCTGCCGGATCCGCCGTCGGAAGACGATTTTGACCGGCAACAATTTGGCTTGAGCCGGTTCTCAATTTGCGCAAATGTCCGACAGGACTGGGCGTCGACAGCGGCCAATCCAAGGCAGGCAATGAAGAGAGGCACGACCATGAATACACAGGCAATCACCCCCGCCGCCATGGCGACGGGGCCTGACGAGTTGGCCAAACTGATCCGTCAATACGGTTGCGGCCAGATTCATTTTACCGGTGAAGACGGGTTGTACGAGCGACACCTCGTTTTCGACAACGTCAAAGATCCGGGAGCAACCGGCCCGCGGGAACATTTTGAGGCGGCCGCCCGCTCGATTCGGGACGTGCTTTCGCAGCGGTGGGTGGCCACCGAAAAGACCTACGAGCGCCGGAATCCCAAGCGCATCTATTATCTCTCGATGGAGTTCCTCATCGGGCGTTCGCTGAGCAACAACATCACCAATCTCCTGCTCGCTCCCCTGGCGCGGCATATCGCGGCCCGCAAGAACATTGATTGGATGGATATCCTGGAACAAGAGCCTGACGCGGGACTGGGCAACGGCGGACTGGGCCGGCTGGCGGCCTGTTTCCTGGATTCGATGGCCACGCTGGAGCTGCCGGCCATGGGCTACGGACTGCGCTACGAATACGGCATATTCAAGCAGACCTTCCGGGACGGCTGGCAGGTGGAGCAACCGGACAACTGGCTGCGCCGGCCCGATCCGTGGGAGGTGCCGCGGGTGCACGAGAAAGTCAACGTGCGGTTCAACTGCTCGTTCGAGCTGCGCGGCGGCGCGCTGCGCGCCGTGCTGGGTCAGGCGTCCAGCCTCATCGGCATACCCTATGACCGCCCGGTGATTGGCTACGGCGGCAAAACCATCAACACCCTCCGCCTGTGGGCCGCCGGGGCGCCCGATTACTTCGATTTCCAGGCGTTCAGCCACGGCGATTTCGTCGGCGCCATGGCCGAGACGCTCAGCGCCGAGACCCTCACCCGGGTGTTGTATCCCGATGATTCCACGAGCCAGGGCCAGAGCCTGCGGTTCGTGCAGGAATATTTCCTGGTCGCCTGTTCCCTGGCCGACCTCGTCCGCCGCTTCCGG
>DATJOW010000006.1:0-3506 GCA_035506715.1 Candidatus Acidiferrum sp.
GCCGCCATCAAGGAAGGCAAACCGGAGCTCTGTTACTCGCGGTTCGCCATCGCGGCGCCGTTCACCGAAACCACCCTGCTGGGCGACGTCGCCCTGCGGCTCGGCAAAAAGATTCAATGGGATAGCAAGACCATGAGCGCCCCCAATGCGCCAGAAGCGGCCCAGTTCATCAAGCGGGATAATCGCGCCGGCTGGACGCTGGCTTGATATGAATTCCGAACTGAACCGCCGCGGTTTTATTAAAACCACCGGCACCGCCGCCCTGGCGGCCGCCACCCTGCCCGCCTGGGCGCAGGCCGGTTCCAAAACCAATGTGGCGCTCGTCGGCACGGCCCACATTCACACCGGCGGCTACATTGACCTGCTCAAGAAGCGCTCCGACGTGAACATCAAGTACGTCTGGGATCCGCAACCGGACCGCGCGGAGCAGCGCGCCAAAGAAACCGGCGCCAAAGCCGTCACCGATTTAAACGTCATCTGGTCGGACCCGGAGGTCAACGCGGTCGTCATCCTGTCCGAGACGAATCGGCATCCGGAGCTGGTGCTGGCCGCCGCCAAGGCCCGCAAGAATATGTTCGTGGAAAAGCCGCTGGGCATCACCGGCAAGGAAAGCCGGGAGATGGCGGAAGCCATTGAAAAGGCGGGAGTTATATTCACGACCGGCTATTTCTCGCGGACCGACCCGAAGAACATTTTCCTGAAGGATGAAGTCGCCAAGGGCAATTTCGGCATCATCACGCGCGCCCGGGCTTCCAACTGCCACAGCGGCTCGCTGGGCGGCTGGTTTGATAAGGATTACCGCTGGATGGCCGACCCGAAAATCGCCGGCGTGGGCGCGTTCGGCGATTTGGGCACGCACAAGCTCGACATCCTGATGTGGCTGCTGGGCGACATTGATTCCGTCACGGGCGACATCCGGCCCGTCACGCATCGGTATGGCGATTGCGATGAAACCGGTGAAGCGCTGCTCCAGTTCAAGAGCGGCACGATCGGCACGCTGGCCGCCGGTTGGGTGGACATCGAAGACCCGGTGCAACTGCTCATCAGCGGCACCGAAGGCCACGCCGCCGTCATCAACGGCCAGTTGTATTATCGCAGCCAAAAACTTCCCGAAAGCGATTCGCGCAAGCCGTGGACGAATCTGCCGCCCCCGCCGCCGCCGCCGCTGGCGCAATTTCTGGATGCCGTGGGCGGCGCCAAGGACGAGCCGCTGGTGAAACCTGCCGAAGCCGCCGAGCGCGTCGTCGTGATGCAAGACATTTACGACGCTGCCCGCGACCACAAATGGGTAAAAGTGAGTTAAACGTTGTCGCGTCGAGCCTCTGGCTCGAAATGCTGAACCGCCAAGGCGCCAGGGGCGCAAATTGAAAGCCTGTAAGGCTGACAGAAGATAGCCCAAAGCAACGCCCTGGGGTACCGTGAGTCACATTCATCCAAGCCCCGGATGGGCGACAGAAATTCCAATTGCGGGATTGAACCGGCAGGAATACCCGCGAGCCTCCGGCTCGAACTGGGCCGGTGGGGCGCCCGTCCTCCGCAGTAGCTCAACTACGGAGGGTGGAAGCGTTCTCGCGAGCCGGAATCACGGAGTGCGCGGCCATGTCCGCGCTTGCCAGGTGTTACTTCGGATCCTCCTGCTCTCGTCTCACCTGATAGCAGAGTCCCACCATGCCGCTTTTATAAGCCTTGACCTCGGTTAAGTGGAGGGCAACGTCCTTTTCGAGCTTCTCAAAAAATCGGATGCCGTCGCCAATCAAGATCGGCAGGATTGAATAGCGCACCTGGTCGGCGAGTCCAAGACGAAGACATTCACCAGAAACGGCACCGCCCCCAACAAACCAGATGGACCGAAACCGCGGGCGCAACTGCTCATTCACGAACGGTGCAAGGTCACCGGAGTGGAACTCGACGGCAGCCCGGGTTCGCGGCAGCTGGCGGCTGGTGAGGACAAAGGTTGGCTTATCGCCGTACAGCCAGCCGAGCCCTTTGGCTTCGAAACGTAAAGCGGTTTCGTAAGTACGCGACCCCATGACGTAGCAGTCAATCGTCTTTAGGAAGGACTCGACAAGGTCAGGGCTCATGGTTTCGCCGTCCGCAAATTCGTCCGAAGTCGCCATCCAATCGACCCGCCCATCCTTCCGGGCGATGAAGCCGTCGAGGCTGGCCGCCATGTGAATGGTCACGCACGATTCGCGGTTCGTCATCATATTGGTTGCTGTGTGATGCTGCCTGGCGACGATTAAGACGAACCGGCTGTGCCCAGATTCGTGCAGGGGTTGAAATCCAAATCCACCTTGGTGACCATGCCCTGATGAAAGCAGACCGGCGAATTTCCATCAAGGATTATCAACTGAATGTAAAACTGAAAACTCTGCGCTCTTGTGCCGATTTTACCAGGTGCTAACCTGTTCCAATCAAAGTAATTCCGCTTCCAACTCTTCCAGCGCAACACGTCGGGATTCCAAATCCGGCACCGGGTTTTGCCGCGGTTCGGGAAATTCGTCATAAGTCTGGCCGTCCAGGGCCCGGCCGGCTTGAGACTTGCGGACACCACCCCATTGTTTGAAAAAGAACGCCACCTTCGCCCGGCGGCATTGCGCGCGTAAGTCGCGCACCCAGTCGGCAGCCATCGGCCGCGAGCCCGGCCCGCTTTCGCCGCCCACAATCACCCAGTTGATGCCTTTCAAATTGACCGGGCCCAGATGTTCCAGCAGCGGTTCGATAGACAGGAACCGGACCTGTGCCAGTGTATCGCGCAGCAAATCCACGCGCGGCAGGCCATGTTTGCGGTTTTCCACGCTCACGCCCCACCAGATGTGCGGTTGCTCTGCTGCGAACCGGAGTTTGCCGGTCAACAATTTCTGCATCCGCGCGGCGCGTTTGGTGAGCACCTGGTAGGTGTGCCAGTTGGCGGCGGCCATCACCCGTGCCACCTTGACGATGTAGTGGGCCGGCACCTTTTCGTGGAACAGGTCGCTCATGGAATTCACGAAAATCTTCCGTGGCGTTGACCAGCGCAGCGGATCGCCCAACTTTTCCGGCACGAGCCGCAAATCGAAGCCGAATTCAAACGGATGGCCGGGCACGCCGCGAAAGCGTTCTGCAAACGTCTCGGCGTAGCAATGCAGGCAGCCGGGGCTGACCTTGGAGCAGCCGCGCACCGGATTCCACGTCGCGTCCGTCCACTCGATTTTTGATTTGTCGCTCACAGATTCAAATCATAGGTTCAGTTTTGCATAAAGGGTAGAGGTAACGCCCAACAATTTCCAACTTGGCCAGTGTGTGCGGCGGCGCTTCCCACAATTTTGTTGGCTTGAACGATGGCTGAATACGCCCGTTGCCGGATTATGTCCAGCGATTTGGTTGAAAAGGAATCCGGTTTTGACACTTCGCCCCGGCCCTCATCCGGCCTCCGGCCACCTTCTCCCATCCGATGGGAGAAGGAACTATTTGGGGACGGTTTACCCGGGGTGGCGCTCGAAGACTCGCCGACCCCGGGCTATTAT
>DATJOW010000007.1:0-18551 GCA_035506715.1 Candidatus Acidiferrum sp.
TCGCGCGCCGGCCGTTCCTCGATGGAGCCGCAGGTAACGACGATGTTCTTGAACCTCCGCTCGCGGGCCGCCCGGCAACAGTCCTGCGTGTATTCGTAAAACGCCGTCGGCTCGGAATAGGTGTACGAAACAGATGGACAACCCAACGCCGCTGTCACGGCCACCACATCCTCGGGAAATAAACTGAGCCGGGAGATTTGTTCCAAGGTTAAATCCTCCGGCAACGGCGGGTGCAAGCGAAGTTCCACGCCGTGCGGATCCTTGGTTTCCTCGGGTTTCTTCTGTGAAATTTCCCAGTTCTGGCAGTTCAGGCAGCGGAAAACGCAGCCGGAGGTGGCGATGGAAAACGTCCGGCTGCCCGGCAGGAAATGGAACAGCGGTTTTTTCTCGACCGGATCAACGTGGAACGTGCAAGGGTTGCCATAGACCAGCGTGTAGAGCGTGCCGTCGCGGTTGATCCGGTTCCGACAGTGGCTGCGGTCGCCGGGCGCCAGGATGCAATTGTTCGGGCAGACCTTGCATTGGACGTTCCGGCCCAATTTGAGATAATGGCGGCCTTCCCGCACCCAGCCGCGCTGCTGCCACAGCTCCCACAGTTCGCCTGACGGCGCGTCACCTTTGAAAATGTCCGCCGGCGATTCACTCTCGCGCCACCGGCTGAAGAAATCCCAAAACGACGCCGCGCCGGCCAACCCCACGACACCCGCCGCGCCCAGACCGATGGCCGCCCGCCGGGAAATCAAACCGGCATCCCGATGGCGGATGGCAGCTGTCATATTGGGGAAATCAGTTTTCATGGGCGCGGCTTTATCCAGCCCCAACGCTGAAAGGCAAGATACACCGCCGGCACGACATGCGCCACCACCAGAACAATCAGCGGCAGGTGCAGGAGGCGATGGAAGGTCAGCGCGGTTTTTTCGTCCAGCAGCTTGGCGAATCCGTACCGGCCGTCCATGATGTAACCGGTCAGCAGAAAGGCGAGCACCAACGGCAGCAACAGCCAGCCGCTCCAGCGCAGGATTTTGAGGAAAACCAGGTTGAGTTTGTTCATATTGCAGTCTTTCGAAATTGGACCACCGCACCGCCCATTAAATTCAACCCCGCCGTCAGCAGGCAAACCCCGGTCACGCCCAGCACCGGAATCAACCACGTGCTGGCCAGCAATGCGCCGAGCGCGGCGCCGACAAAATCCGCCGTGTACAGGCGGGACGCCACCACCCCCGAACCTTTGTCTTCCAGCCGGTTCGCCAGCGGAAATTGCAGCCCCACCAACGCCGCCAGTCCCAAGGTCAACAGCGCGATGATCCCCTTGACGGCGAGGAGCGACCACGCCGACCCGCCCATTCGATTCAGCCACGGCAACAGGAACGGCAGCAGAACGGCAAAACCGGCAATAGCGATAGCGAGGAAAGCCAGACGCCTGCTCGCTGCGGAATGCGGAGCGCGGAGTGCGGATTCATCAGTTTCTGCCTCTTCACGTCGGCGGCTGCGATTTGCGAGCAGCGCCCCCAGTGCCAGACCGGCCATAAAGACCGTGACGATGACACCGACCTGGTGATAGACCGACCCGCAAAGGACCTGGAACGCCAGCAGCAGCACAAATTCCAAGGCCGAACCCGCAAAGCCCGAGGCGAACAAAACCACAGCCGCACCCCGCAACCGCGCGAGATAAATCCCGAACCCGACGAGCAGCGCCGCCTGCCAAAAGCCGAAGCCTGTGTTGAACTGGCTCAGCCAATGGCGCAGATGATAGAAGTAAAGCATGGGACTGAAATCCCGGTTCACGGCGGCCGGTTGAGCTACGGCGCGCTGGATGTCGGCCAGCCGGTCGGCGGTCAGCATGGCATCAAGATAATGGCCGTTCACCAGCCTCGTTTGCACCTGCCGCTGCTCCACGCGCGCAGCAATGTTGGTGAAAAGCGGGCCATCAGACACCAGGAAGAAGACCCGGCCGCCGGGAAGCACCAGGATATTGGTGAACGATGTCTGCAACGAGCGGCGGGCGGAGGCCAGCAGGCGCGCCAGTTCCGGGCTGACATAGTTTTCATAATGGCCAAGCGAAAAAGACAATACACCATCCGCCGCAAGCGCCTGTTTGATTTCGGCAAAAAATTCTGCGGTATAAAAACGGTTGAGCTGCGCGGTGGAGGGATCGGGCACGTCCACGATGACCGTGTCATATTTATCGCCGGTCCGCTTGACGAACAGACGGCCGTCAGTGTTGATTACGCGGATCCGGCTGTCGGCCAGGTTGTCGGATAGATATTTACGGCCGAGGGCCAGCAGCAGCGGATCCAGTTCCACATAATCCACCTCGCTGACGCTGTACTTGAGGATTTCCCTGCCCGTGCCGGAGATGCCGCCGCCAATGAGTAACACCTTTCGAGCTTCCGGCCGCTGGGCCAAGGCGTAATGCACCGCCTCTTCGACATGCTGGTCGTCGCGGGTGGACGTGAGCGGAATGCCGTTCTCAATGAAATCAAACTGGCCATCCGATTCCGTGACGACGAGCTTGCCGTAGGGCGAGTTTGCCCGCTCCACAACGTGTTGTTTCTGAAACAGCCAGCCCGTGGAAAAGCCGTCCAGGTCGGCCAGCCATACCACCGTCAGCACCGACGTCGCCAAAGCTAACGTCAGCCCAGCAGGCAATTTTCTGTTGCTGGCAAAACTGATTCCCGCGGCGGCCAACAGATTCAACATCGCCGGCACCGTCAGCAGCGCGAAGTGGTCGAGGAACCGGATGAGGACAAAACTGAACACCACGCCACCCGCGACGCTGCCCAGGCTGTCGGCCGCATACACCCGACCGGCTCCCGACCGGTCATCGCGGCGATTAAGGATGGAACAAGCCAGCGTCAAGGCATAACCCGCCACGACACAGTACGGCAGCAACAGAACGAACGTGCTGAAGACGGTATCGGCAACCCCGACCTCCGCGCCGCGGATAAAAATCGCATTGCGCCAGCCGCGCAACGCGAGCACCTGCGCCAGCGGCAGCAGCGCCACCAGAATCTGGGCTAGGAACAGCACGGCCAAGGGATTCTTCAACCTGTCGGCGGTCCGGCCCAGTGTCGTGCCGATGCCCATCAACAGGAGCCACAAGCCGAGCGTGATGCCCAGCACCATTTCGTTGCCGGAGAATGCTCCGAGCAGCTCGCGCAGCAAAGCCAGTTGCGTCATCACGCAGGAGACCCCGAGCGCGCCGACGGCAAAGAGTACAAGCCGCCGCAGGTCTGCCGGGTTAGCGATCATGCGAGTGTCTTACAATTATCGCGCCGAACGGCCGGGTTCAATTCCAGAAACAGAAGCAGAGGCTGGCGCCGCCCCGGACAATCACTCCGCCTCTTTGAACGCTTCGACGTGGTAGATGGAAACGTTGACGTTCCGGCCGCGCCAGTCGTTGGGCGCGCAACCGGCCTTCTGCGCGAGGTGATCGAGAAAGTCCACTTTGTCCGGCAATTGCTCCCACACCTGCGGCAGGAACGTCGCGCCGCGCGAGCCGATCTCGAGCAACACGCCGTCTTCCTCCGGCTGCAACTTGCTCAAGAGGTCTTCCGGCGAACTGAAGGGCAGCGGCTGCGGCTCGGTCAGCACGCTGATTTCGATTTTGATTTTGTCCGCCTCGCCGGCCTGCACCGGCAGGAAGCGCGGGTCGCGCGTGGCGGCATTCCGCGCATTGTCCACGACGGCCCGGTACAGCGGTTCCTGGGGCAGGATGTGCCCGATGCAACCGCGCAGTTCGCCGCCTTCGGTCAGGGTGACGAAGCAGCCCTTGTTCTCTGCCAGTTTGGGCGGCACGGCCTTGGCGTTGACCTCGAATCCGGCCAGTTCGGGGTTGGTGGCCGCACAGGTCAGGGTCCGGCGGGCCAGGTCGAGCAGATATTTCCGTTCCGGCGCCGCGTAATGTTCCGGCACAGGCTCGTAAAAGGCAATGGCCGCGTAACCCACCACCCCGCTCTTATCGCCAGCGGTGTCGCCGCTGTTGCGATAATCCAGCAATTGCGCCTTCCAGCCTTTCAACCGGGCCAGATAAATCAGCGTCAGGATGGGCAGTTTGCCGCAGGCTTCCTCGCTCTTCATCGCGTCATAACTCAGATCGCAGATCGCCTTGACGCAACTGGTGTCCAATCCCCGAGCCTCGTCGTAGGGGTGGTAATGACTTAAATCGGAACTGGCCACGATGACGGTTTTGTCGTCCAGCACGCCGGCCAGCGCCTGGGCGGCCGACGCCGGATCCACGTCGCCGAGCACCGCCGGCAGGATGGTGAAGTTTGTCAAAGTTCTTTGGAGGAACGGAACCTGGACTTCAACGGAATGTTCCCAGGTGTCGGGCGTGTCTTCACCGGCGGGCGGCGCGGGCTTGGACGATTGCCGTGCCCACGGCGGCCGTTCGACGAAGCATTTTGGTTCCAAGATAAAGGGGCTGGTCCGGGCCAGTTGCGGCGCTTTGGCCGAGAGCGGCACGATTCCCAAAGGTGTTTGATAGGCATCCACGTCCGGGACGGATGCGCCGGCAAACGCGGCGTAATGGCTGGGTCCGAGAATGATGACAGTTTGAATATTTCGACCAGCCAGAGTTTTGTAGGCGATGGCTGCGGTAGGCCCGGAATACGGATAACCCGCATGCGGGCAAACCAAGGCCTTCAAATGAGGAATATTGTGCGGCGGCGCGGCGGCGAGCAATCCATCTATCATTCGTGACAGGCCCGGCCCATCTGCCGGATAAAACAGTCCCGCCACCGCCGGCGCGCGTACGCGGAGCTGGTGGTTGGTGGCGGCGATCGGTTCAGGCGACGGGGCGCGGGGTTCCGGACGCGAATTGCACCCCCAGAAAGGCAGCCCCAGCAACAACAGCACCGCCAAGGCAACCCAGGAGACAGTGCTCTCTCTGCTTCCCATAGGCATGCTACGTTATCCACACATAACACCCGGCCGGGAAAAAAGTCAATGGCCGTAAAAAAAGCAGTTAGGGACAGCGCGCTACGCTGTCCGGACGCCGCAGCGCAGCGTCCCTGCCAAAACGTACCACTACCAAAAAACGGTACTGTCCTGATTTAGCTGTTGTCGCGCTAAGCCTGCTCGCCGGGCCGAAGGAAAGTGAAGGCGGGGGGCTCAACTGCCGAGCCATAGGCTTGATCCTACAGCAGCCCAATTAAGACAGTACCACAGAACCATAATGTCTGAATTCGGAGTGGGCGGAACGTGTCCGCGCTTTGAAACGACGCGGCCTGTCGCCACGAAGGAAAGCGCTTTCAACCAACGTCCACCAGCGATTGGAGGAGCGGAGCGGTGAACACTTCGTCAAACCTCCCGTGCGTGTCAGCGGGCAATTCCCCCGCCTCAATCAATCGGCCCGTTGTTTTCCGATAAAATGCCGTGTCCGACGGCGGCAGGACGACCGGCGCCATGGGCTGACCTGCTTTGATGGACGCCAGGAACTGGCAAAAGCTCAGGATGGAATGGGCCTCTTGTCGGGAGACCGGCCGGTTGGTGGCCAGATCGTTCTCGAGCATTTGATGTTCGCGTTGCAACGCCGAGAGGACGCTCTTGGCCGGCAGTCTGTCGATCATCTTCGAAAACGTCTCAAAAAGATGAGAATACATAAAATCTTGCTGAGCTTGATAAAGCAGTTCTTGTTCCACAAATGTCTGCTACTGAGACAGGTGTAAAAGGGCTAAAAACATCAAGCTTCAAGCCGATTAACCGTAAACCCCGCTTTTAGTCATCCGGGTGTGCCCAAGAGATGTCAACAAATGCGACAGCCTGAACGCCATGTAAAAGTCCGCAAGTGCAACCCGGCGATGTCACCCACTGATGGGAGCCGTTTCCCGAATGTCACGGGAATGTCACCGTCCCGTCTTTGACCAAAACAGGAATTCCTGCTCTGATGGCAGGGTCAGGAAAGAAGTGAAGTGTCCTACGGTCGGTTCGCCTCAGGCGCTGATGTCCGCTTCAACATCAGCGCCTTTCTTTTGAGGATGGCAGATCATCCCACTGCAATCGGCTGCAACAGCAGCCTTGCAACGGGCGACGCAATCCGCGGCCATTTCCAAATTCGGCGGGAATACCGTCTCAAGGTCGAGACCGGTTGCATCACCGGCCAGCAGTCAAGGATCGTGGCCGTGCCATTGCCCGCGGCATCGCCTCATCGGATGATTTTCCTCATGCCATTCGGGTTGCCTTCAGAAGGTTGCCGCCTTCCGGTCGGGTGCCGCGCCATGAGCGTCAGGCTCGCCACGGATAAACGGACGCGCGCAAAGGTCCCGGATTCTGGAACCGGTGATACGGCGATATTGTCGATGGAGAAACCAGCTCCAGCCGCCCAAGCAGCGCTTACAAACTTGACCACCCGATCGAGATTGTTCCACTGCGCCTCAAAAAAAGGGCTGAAAATCGCTTGCCAGCCCCTTATTCCAGCAGTCCTCCGCGTGGTTTGAATCGGCTGAAGTCCGTGACGTCTCATGCTTCTTTTCCCTTCCGGCGGCATGCGGCAAACAGCGCCGGCAACCCAAGCGCGAACAGCGCACACCTGGAAGGCTCGGGAACCACTGTGAAATGAGCGGTGAACGCCAGCACGCCAATGTCACCCCAGGTGTCCCAGACCGTGGTATTCAATGCCGCAAAATTATTGCCATTGTTCAGCCAGACTGCCCCGCCGCTGCCGAAATCCACACCGGGCGGAATCGGCGGAGGGTTGTAATTGGGATTGCGCGCCGGCACAAATTGAAACTCGATGTCGCCCTGCGACGCGGCATAGTCGGCCGGATAGGACAGGGTGAACCCCATGACGTAATGTTGACCGGGACTGAGCGTCAGGCCATTGCCGGGGAGGGTGGCCGTCAACGGCACCCAACCTCCCGGACGCGGCGGTGGTTGGTAGAGAAAACTCGAGCCCAGGTACAGCGCATTGCCCACCGCGCCGCCGCCGGTGCCGGTCAGGCTGCCCGACCAGACAAAAACAAAGGGCCGCAGATACAAGCTCGCCACACCGCCATTGTAGGGATAGTAAGACTCGGCGTAGAAGCTGAAATCGTTGAGGGTAACCGTTGTGCCCGCCGGAGCGATGAATGTCTCGGCCACCGTGGAGGACTGCCCGGGGCCCACCCCGCCGAAGATTCCTGAGACAACGGGCCAGTAAGGAGCAGTATCGTACGTCACCGTGGCCGCTGCGGCGGGACCCGCCGCCAGGACGGCGACCAGGGCAAAACCGGCGAGGCACAACAAACGCGAAGGCTTCCCGGCCGCGGCAATCGGACCGCCATGGACTTTCTGCGCATCCAAAATATTTTGTGAGGAGGAATTCATAGGTTGCTTTCCTTTCTAGCGGGCATTGCCGCAGCGGGTCCGGCGGACCAGGGATACGCCGGCCATGAACGACGCTGCGAGCGCTAAAAAATTCACTGCGGACGGTTCCGGCACGGGCGTGACGTAGGTTCGGAAGCCGTAGTCCACCTGGTAGGCATCTTTGTACCAGCCGGTGGCATTATTATTCTCCCACGCGTTGCCGGCGGGATATCGGTCAATATTGACGGACTGGGTGACGATCCAATCCATGTAGCCGCCGGAGTCCCAAGGCTGGGCACTGGTCAAAGTCAGTGAGAAAAACCCGCCCTGGCTGATGAATGGCGCCGAGTTCAAATGGACCGGCAGCAGATATTTGGCATCGTATCCGGCCTGGTCGAGATGCGGCAGGTCACTTGGGTGCAAGGTCACGGTTGCCAGCGGCACGCCGACCGGGCTGTTCAGAGAAGACAACCGTGAAATCGTGAAAATAATGTTGTTGGTGAGGGTGCTGAGGTCGCCGAAGGCCACCAACTGCAGGTCAACTTCCGTCAGCAAGCCGCTTCTTCCGGCGGTGAATGTCTGCGCCAATTGATTCCAGGAATTGACGTTCGCAGAGGCGAAACCTCCGCTGATGTCAACGACATTTGACTGGTCGATCTGTTGGGCCTCTCCGTTTGAGGAGGGAGCAAACGCGAGGGCAACGACTAACATGACACTCAGGGTTTTCATGCTTCTGTCCACCGGCCAGCCGTCCACTCAGGCCAGCGGGTCTGGCGCCGAGGTTAACGGTGAAACCGGGAGAAGTTTCTGATTTCTGATTACTTTTAATGAAAACAGGCCGGCGTTGAAAAATCAAGGATTATCTTGGCCAAAAACCGCAAACCCGTTACATCGTTCAATTTCACCTCCAGCCCAGTCACGATACACCGGCAAGCGCCGGCTCATGGAGGCTCGCCGTAACCAACTTCAGGAGCTCGGGTATCGAGCAATCAAGGATTGGGCACGATCCGGTAAAGCCGCGCCGGCTGGCCTGGCGCGGTGACATCGAAATAAAGCTGCGATGTGTTGGTCAGGGTCACCGTGCCGATCGTTGTCCACGCATCCGTCGGACCGAATTGGTTGATGCAATCCACGCGCAATGAATCGCCGATGTTGCCCGTCAACGTAATGGCCGGAACGAAATTCAGGTTCAGCGAGGGAAGCACCGCCGGCGTGCCCATCTGCCAGGCCCGGTAGAAGCGTTCAGGCGGCAGCGGCAAGGTGAGGTCGAAGGAATATTGCGGCGGTTTAGTCAGATTCACCGTGTCGAACGGCAGCCAATTCGGCGCCGGACCAAGCGACTCGGTATATTCCACATTAAAGGACGCGCCAACCTCACCCATCAAATTGATGGCTGTAACCGGCCTGCGCTCAACGAATGGAATCACATTGAGTGTGACCGGCGCGCTGGTTGTGGCTTCGTACATGTTACCGACGACGACCGTGTAAGTGCCCACATTCGTTGCTTGGACACCGGACAGGCACAGAACCCTGTTCGTGCAGCCGGCGATGGCATTCCCGTTGAAAAACCATTGGTACGTTGGAGGCGGAAAACCCGTAACACGCGCGGCAAGGTCAACGACAGCTCCAGCTTCAGCCGTTTGGCTTTGAGGCGGCGTCAAGATAGTTGGGACGCTGCCCAGATTCGCCTGAGCGATGTAGGGGGACACATTGGTCCCGGCAAGGGAAAATTGTCCCCCGACGAACAGATGCCCCAGCCCGTCAACCGCCAGCGCCCTGACGTCGTCATTCACCCCGTGGCCCAATGGGGACCAAGTGCTGCCGTCCCATTTGGCGATGCAGTTGGCCGGCACGCCACCCGCCCCGATGAAGAATCCGCCGGCGTAGAGATCGGTTCCATCCACTGCCAGCGCAGTGACATAAGGACCAATGTAACCAGGAGTAAAGCCACTGACCCCCGAACCCAAGGCCGACCAAGTGCTGCCGTTCCATTTGGCGACGCCGCTGGCTGGCACGCCACCCGCCACGGTGAAGTATCCCCCTGCGTAGAGATTGGTCCCGCTCACCGCCAGCGCTGCGACAGTTGGAGCGGTACCAGCCCCACCAGCCATCCCTGAGCCCAAGGCCGACCAGGTACTGCCGTCCCACTTGGCGATGTTGTTGGCCGCCACGCCACCCGCCGTGGTGAAGTCTCCCCCGGCGTAGAGATTGGTTCCATCCACTGCCAGCGCTTCGATATGGACAATCCAAGGATAGGGACCACCGATGCCCGAGCCCAAGGGCGACCAAGTACTGCCGTCCCATTTGGCGACGTGGTTGACCGCCACTCCGCCCGCGTTGGTGAAGTCTCCCCCGGCATAGAGATTGGTCCCGCTCACCGCCAACGCACAGACTTCGTCGTTCATCCCCGAGCCCAAGGCCGACCAAGTGCTGCCGTTCCATTTGGCGATGTTGTTGGCCGGCACCCCACCCGCGTTGGTGAACAATCCACCAGCATAGAGATTGGTCCCCATCACCGCCAGCGCAAAGACAAACCTGTCTATCCCCGAGCCCAAGGCCGACCACGCACTCCCATTCCATCTGGCGATGCGGAAGACCCCTACCCCGCCCGCCTGCGTAAACCCCCCCGCAACGTAGAGATTGGTCCCGCTCACCGTCAACGCAAAGACGCCCCCGTCCATCGCCGCGACCAAGCTGACCCAGTTGGTATCACTGAACGAGGACACCGTCAATGTCGCCACGGCGCTGGTCACGCTGCCGTAAACGTTGCTCACCACCACGTCATACCAGCCTCCGTCACCAGGAGAGACATCGCTCAATGTCAGTGTCCCGGTTTGCGTGCCGGAAATGTTTCCGCCATCGTTCAGGTTTACGACGTCTTTGAGCCATTGATAACTCAATGGCGCCGTCCCACTCGCAGCCACACTGAGTTGGACGGTTTGCCCCGGAATGACCATTTGACTAACGGGCGGAGAGATGATGAATGGGTCTTGCACATTCAATGTCGCCACTACGCTGGTCACGCTGCCGTAAACGTTGCTCACCACCGTGCCATACTGGCCCGCGTCACTACCAAGGACATTGCTCAACGTCAGTGTCTTGGTTTTCGCGCCAGAGATCTTTCCGCCATCGTTCAGGTTGACGCCGTCCTTGAACCACTGGTAACTCAACGGCCACGCCCCGCCCGCAGCAACGCTGAATTGGGCGGTATCGCCAGCGGTGACCACTTGGCTAGCCGGCTGTGTGTAGATAAATGGAGCTTCGGAAACCGGTTCGACCGCGAAGGGGTACCAGCCAGCGGTTGAGCTAAACCATATCGGAGTCCCATTCGTGTAAACGCCATAGCTGTAGGTGAATGGTGCACTCCAGCCCACCGGACTGCCAGCCGCGGCAGCCGCCTGCGGGGTTGAATACATATAGCTCCAGCCAACCACAAACACCGAGATGGTGCCGCCATTGGTGCTGGTGCCAGTGACCGGGAATGCGTTTCCCCCGTTATAGCTGAAACCGCCGCGCCTTGGACCACCAGCGGTGGTCCGTGTTATGGCAATGGAATGTGATCGCCAGTCCACAGCCAACGCGTAGTTGGGATCATTAAGGATAGCATCCCAAATCGTTGCAGCCGGCAAAGAATATGCCTGATTGGTGCCACAGCCACCCGGGCCTTGGCCCGTACTGCTATATGTCCACAAGGTATCCACCAGCGGCGTGCCCGTACCGATCAGAAAGGCCACGTTGTTGCTGGCATCGTATGTCCCTGGTGCGCTCCACCAATCGAGAACACTTCCGCCTAAGGCGCTGAAGCTGAACATTCCTCCCTGGCCGAAGGCCGAAAGGCTGGCTACGGACAAGCATAGCATCACCACACTGGCCTGCATGACCAGAAGATTTTTGAAGTGTTTGCATGACCAGTATTTGAATTGAGATTTTGTCTTCACGGAAAACTACTTTCGGGAACAAAAATGCCTGGCCAACGGCACGGCGTTTGAAGATTGTGGAAACCTGTCGGCGGGATTGGGACCGAAGCAGCGTTTGTCCTAAAGACCGTCGCTCGACCGCCTTCTGGGGTCGAAGCCTTCATCGGTTGAACCATCAGGCCTGCCCGGAACTCAGGACAACGCAGAAGAGAAACCACCGTAACAGACCCGCACCCGCAACATTAGACTATAATAACTACCTGTCAATCTTGAATTAGCATAAATTGATGTCCACCCCCGGCAATGCGCGTTGCCACCGGCCTTCACCCCATCGGAGCAACCGACAAAAGGAGGTTGGGACTTCAATCGCGGGAACCGACCTCGGGCCGCCCGGCCGCTCGCGATTTATCGGAGTCACTACCGCAACCCGTCCGGCAGTCCTGGAAACTGCGGATGTTCACGCCCTCGTCCGGCGGTGGCCCGGGTGGTTAATCCCTTCGTCCACGGGCTGATCGGCCGGCAGGGACATCACTCCGGCCGGCTGCCGTCATGGATTCAGAATCACGCGGTAAAACCGGTTCGTGTCTCCCACGGCCCCGACGTCGATCACCGTCAGCACGGGTGTCGTCGCCGTCACATTGGTGAGCGTTATCCAGTTCGTGGTGGCGAGGTCGCTGTTATACTGGAGCCGGTAGGGCAGCCCCAAGAAGGCCGTCCACGTCAGGGCGCAACCGCCGGGCCCCTTGCTCACACCCAGGAACTGCGGCGAATTGTCCGCCTCGGGTGCCAGGGCCACTCCCTTGAAAAGCTGGTTGACCCCCGCCGTCGCCAGCGTTGTCACCACCGAGGCCGCCCCAGTATCCGTGAGCGACACCAACCGGTTGGGCGACGATTCCGCCGTCGTCGCGTAAATCACCGGATGCGCCCCGCCGAAATCCACCGCGAGTCCCCGCGCCCCCACGCCCGTCAGTCCGCTGAACACGTAGCTCAACGACCAATTACCGCCGCTGTAATCCCAGCGCTGAACCCCGCCGTGGCCCGCCAGCGTGTCATCCGCCACATACGCCACCGTGAAATTCGCGTTGAACGCAAAAGCATACGGACTGCTGCCTGAGCCGGCGCTCAGATATACTGCGGGCGTCACCGGACCCGAAACCGGCGTCCCCGCCATCTTCCAAATGCCCGGCGTGCTTTTGCTCGTGCTGAAATAAAGATCACCGCCGAGGTCCTGGATGACGAGTGTATTGGCCACCGCATTCTGGACGGTCGCGGAGGTGCCGCCGCCGAAGTAAAACGTCCCGCTGTTCGCGCCGGCTCCCCAATAGTTGCCCCGGCCGTCGGTGGCGCCGGAGCGAACATTGTTGCCGCTGTATTGGTTGGTGGTCGCGCCGGCGATGCCAAACACGCCGTTCCGATCGAGCACGCCCAGCGCGCGCGGCACGTTCGTGGCCGATGAATTCGCCAGGGAGGACGTGCTGTTGGTCAGGGCGATCTGATAGCCGGCTAGGGTCAACAGCCGCCGGTCGGCTGAGCGGGTCAGCGCCCCTTCGGAGTTGGCGCTGCCGCTGATGATCAAAGCGTTGGGGCCGTTGTCCGGCAAGGCGATCGTGCCGACCAGCAGGCCGTTCGTCGTGAACTGATCGATGAACCCGGAGTTGCCGTGGCTGCTGAGCGATTCCGCGCCGTCACCGAGGCGCAGCACCGCCAGGTTCCCGGGGCTGAACGGAGCGGCCCCGGCGGCCGCGTAGCTGTTGCTGGCAACCAGCCACCCGCTGCTGTTCCGCAAGCTCAAAGGCGAATTGCCCAGCGCGCTCAGGAAACCGCTGTACGGCCCCTGCGCGTACAGATTCTGCCCCCCGCCCGGCCCGGTGGTGCGGGCGCGGAACGCAGTGACGTCGGGAGTAAGATAAAGGGATTTCCCGGCCGGTATGACCGTGCCGGGACGCAGTTTGATACCGATGGCGCCGGTGAGTTCCCAGTTGGATACGTCCACGGCGTAGGAGTTCGTGTTGCGCAGCTCAACGTATTGCTGGCTTGGGTTTCCGCCGGCCGGGCTGTAATCCCACGAGGCAATGTAAATCACGGCGTTGGTTGGCTGCGCCGCCGGGATCGGGTCGCCAAAGAGCTTGGCGCTGGGACTGGTATACAGGAAGGTGCGGCGGCCAGGCAGGTGCACCGAGATCAATCGTTCGGCATCGTTGGGGAACTGGCTGAGCGTGGTGTCGCCCCAGGTCGGCCCCCAGGCCGCATAATCCAGCGCGGTGTCGGAGGGCGAGATCGCCGGGGGATTGAGCAGGCTTTCGTACTGCCGGATGAGCGGCTCGATGACCAGCTGGTTGGTGGGCGTGCCCGCCGGCATCAGTATCGTGTCCATCAACGTGCGCAGCCGGCGCAGGTACATCTGGCGAAAATCCGAATAGCCCAGGAACAAATCAACAAACCGGTTGGTGCGACCCTGCTGCAGCGGGTAGCCGGGATTGAAGCTCAATATGTTGGTCTGGAACAGGACATCGTTCAAGTAGTTGGAGTTGTTGTAAACCAGCACCCAATCCCGCCCCCACGTCAAATCCGCGTCCCAGGGCAGCATCGCCCATTCGCCCGTGCCGTCGTTGTCGTGGTACAGGTAATAGTTCCCGTCGTACATGCTCTGGTCGCTGACCAGCGCCAGGTCGGCGAAATAGCTGGTCGTTTGCGGCAGGTCGTAATGGTCGTAGGCGTAACGCACGCGCGTGGCCAGCGGCAACGATTGGTCCAGGTTCGTGATCAAGGCCGTCAAATCGGCCGTGCCTTCCCACTCGCGCGTCTTCTTTTCGTTGCCGGACGCGGTGCTGAGGTTGTTGTACATTTTGTAGAGCGCGCCGTTGGGGTCGCGCCCCACCCGGTCGAGGAACAACTCGTCCCCCTTCTCCACCATGTCCTCGATGCCCCAGAAAGCGCCATTGAGCTGGATGCGGATCGGGAAGGAGAAAAACGCCACGCCGCCCGATTGGGCCAGGACCGAGTAGGCAAGCGTCGTGCGCATCCGCGCCTTGTCGCCGTAGTCGGACAGGAAAATGATTCCCTTTTCGCGGACGCCGTTGGTTTTGTAGAGGAATTGGTGGTCCTTCGGGAAATCGAGGTTGTGGCTTTTCTTGGGCCACACGGTCGAGGACTGGCCATGCAGGTAAATGGTGAGGTTGTCGTAAAGTTCGTTTTGATAAAACAGCGAGGCTTGCGTGCCGGTCTGGTCGTCCGCGTCGTCGGGGTATTGGATGAACAGATACGCCACCGGCAGTTGCGACTGGACCGAAGGGTCGGCCACGACCGTGCCCAGGTATTGCTGCGACCCGACGGCATCCGGGAACATCGGCCAGCGCGAGAGGTTCTTCACGACATTGGTGGCAACGATGTAGTAACGAAGCAGCTGGCCCGCCGGCACCGCGCCGGCCGGAACTTGGCCGGTCCAAATCCCGTCGCCGGCCACCGCGTCGCCATTGGTGCCGGCGTCGTTCATCGGAACGGGAATGGAATCGTTGTAATTGAGCTTGTAACGCAGCGTGACGTTTGAGATGGCGTCGAACGACGCGGTGACCCGCGCGGTGACCGTGAGGGAATCCGTTACTTGCGGCACATTCGGAAAGTGGCCGGCGCCGGAAATAATCGGGCCCAAATCATTGGTGCTGGTCCCGTTCGGGCCGCCCGGCGTCGGTGTCATGAAATAGCGCCAGAGGTTCAGGGTGTTCGTGACGCGCGCCGCCAGCAGCTGGGCTTGCATGAGGAAATCGGTGTTGGTCGCGGCGATGTTCAGGGCTTGAATGGCCAGCACGTTGTTGCCGGGCTGGAGGTAGAGTTGGGCGGCGCTCAGGTCGAACGCCTGCCACTGCACCGCCTGCGGATCCAGGTGACGCTGCGTGGCGGCGGAATTCCACGCGGGCGTGGCGGGCGCATTGGCGCTCGCAATCCAATGGCCGTTCAGATACGCCACAAAACCATCATCATAGCGCATCAGCAGCTGCAGCGTATCGTAAGCCGAAGGGTCGGCCACGTTGAAGGCCAGGCGCACGTACGCGGTCGCGTTCGAACCGTACATTCGCGTCCGCACATCGGTCTTGAGATAAGGCGTGTAATCCACCTTCTCGGCATTGGTCGCCACGAACGCCGCAATCTCATTGGTGGCCAGCGCCCGGAACCAGACCGCCACCTCGTCAATCTGGCCGGTGAAAAAATTCCCGCTGTCGTCGAAAATTCCGCCGCCGCCGATGTTGAAATCGTACGCCGAGTCGCCGAAATTCGCCGCCGCCACCGAATTGCTTCCGGCCAGGATCCCGTCCAGGTAAAGCGCCAGCTGGCCGTTGCGGCCAAGGGCCGTCACAAAATGCCATTCATTGTTGGGAAACGGGTAACTGACCGACACCGCGCCGTAGGCCGTCCAGAGCTGGAGGGTTGACGGCGCATTGAACCCGCACGTGATTGTGTCCCGCTGACCGAACAGCCCGGTGGCCGCCGGCTGGGTCGCCGTCGGCTTGATCCAGCCGGCCAGCGTGAACGCTGGCAGGTCGTTCACCAACTCGTGCGGCCCGTTGACGAAGGCGCTGGTTCCATCAAACAGCGGCGCGCTGTTGGTCGTCTCGAACGTGCCGAATTGGGGCGGGCGCGGGCCGGCGGCGCCCAAGACAATGCCGCCCGCATAGCCCGCCTCGTCGCCCACCCCCTGGGTTCCGGAATTGACGGCTTCCGGGCCATTCGTTTCGTTCAGCCGCCAGTAGGCCACCGGCTGGGAGGCCAGGACTTTGGCGGCGAACGATTCCTCCTGCGGATCGGCGATGCCGGTTTCGTAACCGATGCCATTGGTGCCGGTGGACCAGGTCGCATCGTTGAAGTTGGTTTGCGTCCAGGTTCCGTCCACCGACGCGTTGGTGGGAATCCAGTAACGGATGGCCGCGTTGCTCGCCACCAGCGTGGTCGTCTTGATCCGCATCTCGACGCCGTAGGAAACGTCCGGAAATTGCGGCGGGTAGGCGGGCGAAATCTCCGTGGCCACGGAGAGATCGGGCCTAACCAGCGCGAGGTATTCCCCGTCGGCGTCGAGCTTGAAGTTCGTGTGCAAGGGGAGCCCGGGCGTGCGGCGGTCCTGGCCGGAGGCGAACACGGTCATGAAACCTCCGGGCGCCAGGTTCACCGAGGGGAACAGCCACTTGGTCGGGTTGCCCGCGCTGTCCGTCAACGCCCAGTTGAGCAGATTCACGTTGGTGCCCGACGTGTTTTGAATTTCGATCCAGTCGGAGGATTGCCCGTCTTCGTCGGTGAGCGTGTGGGTATTGCTGGCCATGAACTCCGAAATCCGGACCTGGGCGTAACCCGACACTACACTAAGAGCGTAGAGGACCAAAACACTCCTGAGCACATGCGGAAAAATCGACCGGCACATAGCTGCCCTGATTGCCCTTATACTGCACAGGGCATCATGAAAATCAAGAAATTAATTGCATCAGGGTGTGTAATGAGTGGTCGCCGCCCGATTGCCCCGTGCCCCGCCATGAAGCATCGCTCCCCTCAAACCATTCCCGTCACGCGCCGCAGCCAAAAAGGGTTTGGCGTGGCCGGCGGTGTGTGGTGGGCGGCGGCATGGGCCGCCAGACCGAGCGCCCGTCCGGATAAAACCGCGGCGGGCGGAAAGCGTTCGCCAGCCGCGATGACGGACTTTGGGCAGCCGAGGGCACGGTCAAGCCGGGAAACCTCCCCTGATCCGGGGACACCAGGCGGAAATGCAAAACGCAAGGGACACAACCCAACCAGGGATGTTCAACTTTCGACGGGCTTGCCCCGTGGCCCGCCAGGGCTTTACGGGGCTCGTTCAATCTCAGATAGCATCGGCGCTCCGCACGCGCCGCCACGCCTCACCCCATTTCTACGTCTCCAGCCCGTGTGCTCCGGCCAATGCTATCTTTTTTCGGTAGGAGTCATCGGTCGAATGCTCATAAACCCTGCTCGTCCAAATAAGCCCCGCAACTCGTGCAAAAATGAATCTTGAAGTTTGAGTGCCTACCTCTCTTGAGGTGCTTCTTGCAGTTGGGGCACTCTGGACCCGAAAGCAAATCGACTCGTGGCAGCGGGGAACTGCCACACTCTGGACAAAATGCTCCAAAATTCCCGCCGGCATCCGCCAGACAAGCCGGACAACGCAAACGTGGCTGCGAAAGGATAGCCAAAATCGCCGAGATGACGAAAATCCCAACAACAATTCCAAACCAAACTGTCTGCACGACGCCGAAAATGGTCGCAATAATGATGGAAAAAGCAGCCATGAGGATGCAGGCGGTGCCAATCCTTATATGCCGGCGAAATGAAGCTGCAACTGGCAAGAATGCCTCACGCTTATCGTTCAGGATTTTTGTGGCGCAGCTATTCACGATAATTGCAGATGACACCAACGATTTGGGTCAGGCACCCCCGGCCAACGACGCCGACCGCGAAGCGGAACTGACAGCGCCATCGGGGGTTGCCTGCACCCACTGGTTAGGCCGTTTCATACACCGCTCATCAAAAACAACACCCTGACTGCCCATACTGACAACAAGGTACCCACAGTCACCGGTATAAATGCTGACGCCAATGCCCACCACTCTATCATCGTAAACCCTCGCCGCCTACGCAGTTCAGCCAACATGATGCACCCGGCAAAACAAACCGCCGGAGTCACGACCACCGTCAACATCCAAAACATCGGCGTCGCCGACCAATCCACTTTCAATCCGGTGGTCGCAAAGTACTCGCAAGCAGCAGCAAGCCACAGGCCCGAACAAACAATCACCGCAACGGAAACCGCCGCCCGGGAAATCCCATGGCGACGGACGTCATGTGTCGTGCTCATAGGAACTTCGACACTATCGCGGACATTTGCTCACGCACAAATCGGCCTACGTCAGAGATGGCACCGCCACCGGAGACTGAGCCTGGCTGCGATGATGATGTTCAAATTTCATGGCCTCGTCAAAACTGAAGGCGCGGTGGCGGTTGCCTGCAGCGATTTGATACTTCCCATCAAGCCCTGATGGATTTCGGTTATCATAGGGGCGAAAAGGGCGGGGAGTGCTAGGAACACTGCCCCGCGTGACTTGTTAGTTTTAACCGGTGCCTTGCGGCACCTTCAGCCTAACGCTTATGAAATACTACACCTCCACCACCGAATTCAACTGCGGAATTGATCTGCACGCCCACCAGATGTACGTGTGCCTGATGGATCGGCCGGGGAACAAGCTGCTCCACACCAACATCCGGAACAACGATTTCAATTATTTCCTGCAGCGGATTGAGCCGTATCGCCACGACCTGACGGTCTGCGCCGAGTGCATGTTCGGGTGGTATTGGCTG
>DATJOW010000008.1:0-20468 GCA_035506715.1 Candidatus Acidiferrum sp.
CAACTCGTTCGACCAATGGGGGGTCGAGTTGGGCAAGGCGCTGGCGCAGCGCATCATCCCGGAGCTGGAAAGCAAAGCGCTCCCGAAGCTCAACCACGATAGTTCGACAAACAACCTCATCCGGCGTTACCGGAAAATGAAGAGGGCAAAATGACACACCGGCTGCCCTGAACCGTTCTCCACCGGAGACAAGATCTCCCGCGTCGGCAGGCCCGTCAGCGGCTTAGCCGATAAAACGCATGAGCGGTGCCGGCCGGCACCGTCTGCCAATACCAGCCGTTGGACATGACAGGTGCGCCGCTGGCGGGGCTCCAAGCCGCATCATTTCCGAGGGCGGCGCTGGACAGCAGCGTAAAGCCGGCAGCAGCGCTCGGCCAACTGAAGGCGTGCCCGCCGGCTGTCTTCGTCATCGTGAGCGACACCCTTTGATAAAGGGCATCCGGCCCAGCAGCGTAGTCGGCGGCAATTTCAGCCGGCGTCAAGCGGCCGTCGTAGAGGCGGAGTTCGTCGATGGTGGCATTCAGCCACGCGTCGGCGCTGAAAAGCGACCGACCGACAAACGACCACGCCGTGCTGACGGAGGAAAACGCCGGCCAGGAACCGGTTAAAGTGCCCTCCAGCACGCCGTTGGTATAGACCGCCGCATAGTTGTTCGTCGGGTCAACGATACACGCGACGTGAACGGTGCGATTGTCCAGCGTGCCGGAAATATCGAGGGTGGTGGTGAGATTGGTTCTCATTTCTAAACGCTGCCCGCCGAGCGACGTATGCGGACTAAAAAAGAAGTATTGAATTCCGCTACTTCCAGAGGTGTTTCCGAAATCCACCACGCGCGCCCAGTTGCCGATGGCGCCGAAGGTGGCCCAGCATTCGAGGGTCACGGCGGCTGAGCCAGAAACCAGGCCGCCGGGCAGGTTAACGTAGTTGCCGCTTGCGCCGGTGAGCCGCAGGGCGTTGTTGGTGACGGTGGCGTTGCCCATGAGCGTGCCGTGCGCCATGCCGATCGAGTCCCACGCGGCCGTCGGAGAGTTGGTGCTGAAACTGTAACGGTGCGCCAGGGCCGGATGCGCGTAAGCGAGGTCGCGGATTTCCGCGCTGCCCAAGGCGCGCCCAAAAATCCGGAACGAGCCAATCTCGCCTGCGAACAAGGGATCCGGCCACTGGCTCTTTCCCACGTAATTGCTCCTGGCCAGAATCTGCCACGGCCGGATGGTCAGCGCGTCGTTGGTGGCTGCCGGGGCGCCGTTGAGATAGAGCAAACCGCGCGTCCCGTCCAGCGTGACCGCGACATGAACCCAGGAGTTCGTCGGCAGGGCCGTCGCGGTGTTGATCTGCTGCTCCGCGGTGTTGCCATTGGTGGTGATGGCAAAGCGCATGGTGCCGCCGTAAGCCTGCGGGGTCAGGAAAAAGTAATTTGTGGTGTTGGCGCCGAAATCGAAAATGCGCTGCCAATTTGCGCCGCCGCGCCATTTGACCCAGGCGGCAAAGGTGCTGGCGTTGGCCACGGGCAGCGGGAGCGATACGAAGTTGGTCACGCCGTCGAGGTTGAGCACTTTGCCGAGCGCCGGATCGTTCGTGATCCCGGCGAAATTTCGCAAAGCACCGTTGTAAAGGCCGAGATGCTCGCGGCCATCGGTGTTCAAGGGGTAAAAGGCGCTCCAGTCGTTGGTCAGGGCCGGCCAATCGTCGGCCGTCCAATAAATTCGGTTCATCCCTACCGTGGCGGCGCCGCCATTGTTGCCGTCGTAATAGTGGTAGGTAAACCAGTTGGTGCCGTTGTCATTCAGGATGGCAGGGTGGCCCGGCCCGATGAACCGCGCATTGCTTTCCAGCACCATTGTGCCACCGCCGTTGGTCAGGTTAACTCCATGCTGGTCGTAGTACGGGCCGGTCACGGTCGTACTCCGGCCCACGCGGATGTTGTAGGTGCTGTTTACGCCGGCACAACAGCCGCCAAAATTGACGAACAAATAATAATAGCCGCCGCGCTGGTAGAGGCACGAGCCTTCCTCGGTGTTGCTGAAGAAGACCGGCCCGTTGTTCGACACCCGGTAAATTGGGGAGTTGGGCGAAATCCGTTTGCCGGTCGCCGGATCCAACTGCATGATCAGGATGCCGTCCGAATAGGAGCCAAACGACATCCACACCGTGCCGTTGGTGTCCACCAGAATACTCGGGTCGATGCAATTGTACGCGGTGAGGTCGGTTGTGGCATTCGTGGCGAAGTTCGGGTTGGATTGAATCACTTTGCCCTGATCTGTCCAAACCGGCGAAACCAGGGAAGGCGTCGTGACGAGGCCGATGGCGGAATTGATTGTGCCCCATTGGGAGCAGGCATAGTAGAGATTGTAGCGGCCATTGAACCAGGCGACGTCCGGCGCCCAGAAATAGCCGGCGAACCCAGGCACGGCATTTGAAGTCCAGGACGGTGGCCCTCCCGGGAAGATGGGACTGGTCGCATTCCAGTTGCGCAGGTCGGAGGAGGTGATGCCCGAGATGCCCTGGCCGTCGCCATAAATGAAATAATTGGTACCGTCCCGAATCATCGTGCCCGGGTCATGCAAATAAAAATTGCCGTAAAAGGGCATTTGCGCGGAACTAGTTGCCCCGGCGATTAACAGGAGCGCAACCGCCGCGCTGCCGATGTGCTCGTGAAATTTTATTTTCAATGGTCCAATTTTATTGGCGCTGCCAGGCCCTCCAATATAACACGCTTCGAGCCTCCGCATCCGGTTTCCTGGCCATAAAAAAGGCAGGCCCAAGGCCTGCCTTGACGAGGGGCCGACGTTCCCCACCTGCCTAAACCGCGGCCCGGCGCTTCAGGAAGATCGCGCTCAACAAGCCACCCACTCCCAGCAACGCAATGCAAGATGGTTCGGGCACCACGCCGGTCACGATGGTGTAGCCCGGATCAGTGATCGTATCAATCGCGACAGCCCCCGCGACTCCGTATCCTTCAAGGACGCCTCTTGAAATCCACCCGTTCACCGTGGTCGTGGCGTCGCCGGACAGGATCAGTTTCCCACCGGCGAGATTCATCATGCGCGTGGCATCGGAAACTGCATCGACAGAACCGTCAGCGACTCCACCGGTGGTAAATGTTCCGCCATAAAGATTCAGATGGCCACCCCAGAAGAAAAAGTTGATGTTCACGGCGGAATTGTCGTACATGTTCATGTTCACATAAGGTCCGCCGTTCCACCACCAGTTATATCCGAGCGCTATTCCTTCGCCAGAAAGCGAGGAGCTGCCGTACATGTTGATCGTGCTGGGATTGGCCGCGACGTTTTGGACGGGGGCCAAATACCAGTCGTAGTGGAGGCTGCCGTAAATATTGAGCGTGGCACCCCATTCCGGGCCGAAGATGGTGCCATAGGGCGGGTGGTTGTTACCGATGGTGCCGGGGCTTTCCACGTCTCCCGGCCCGATGGTCATAACCGAGCCATTGGCATTGGGGTCAAGGAAGATTCCACCGACGACATTGGGGGCGGGCACGCCGTTATCCCAATTGGCGGCATTGGACCATAACCCGTCCAAGCCGTTGCCGGTCCAGTGATAATCCTGCGCCGACACAGAGCAGATGAAGCACACCCCCAAGCCGAGCGCAGCCAAACAATATAGTTTCTTAAGGATCATATTTTACCTTTCCATTCTGAATTTCTGCTAAAAACTGATAATACAGAGTAAGATTTCTTGGCGGGTGAAACAACGCCACTTTGCGAAAAAAAACCGCCAAAATGCGACTCCTGAAGTCTCATTCCCAACATTCGATGTCCCGTTGGCATTACGGGACATTGTCCGATGACGGCTGAAGGAAGGACGTTTCGAGCGTTAGGTCAAAATCCCGATCAGTATCCGGGTTTCACCGCCGGCGTGTGTTTGAAGGTTCAGGGCAACTGCAACCGAAACAGCTGCTGGCGGTTGGTCGGAGTCAACGTCAGGAAATTCACGCCATTCGTTACCCAAGGCGGGTTGGTGACCACGGACCAGCCGGCGGCCGAATTAAGATCGATGGTGCTGCCCAGTACCAATCCATTGGTCCACGCCGGCCAGTTGAGCGTCAGATTTGAGCCTGTTCGTGAAAGACCGATGCAGGCGGCCGTGATCTGCTCAATCGGAAGGGTCTCCGAAGAAACTTGTACCGAGTCCAACTGTCCGCCGAGATAGGGATCGGCAGAAAACTGGCTGCGCCCAAGATAATTCGCACCACCGGCCACATCCGCCGGCAGCAGATTGACACTGGAATTCGCCGCCACCGCCTGCCCGTTGATGAACATGACCGCCTGCCGGCCATCGAGGGCAATCGCCACGTGCGTCCAAACGTTGGTCGGCAGGGGATTGGGCGAGTCCAGGTCCCGCACTTCGCCGGAACCGTTGGGGGTGATTTCGAAACGCAACTTGCCGTTATTCGCCTTGGCGGTCAGCATGGCGTAGCTGGTGTTGTTGATGCCAAAATCAAAAATCCTCTGCCAGGCATTGCCGCCGCCCCATTTCACCCAGCCGGAAAACGTCCGCAGTGAACCGATCCCTGATGGCAAACCGACGTATTGACCGGCTCCGTTGAGATTCAACACCGGTCCCCGGATTGAGTCCGAGGTCGTGGCCGCGCCGTTCCCGAGCGTGCCGTTGAAGAAGCCGTTGGCGTCGGTTGCACCGTTGTTGAACGGATAAGAGGCGGTCCAATTTGCCGGACCGGGGTCGACCTCCAGAAAATTCGTCGCGCTCCGCCCCAAGGTGTCGACGGCTGTCAGCAGAATGCGGTAAGACCCATTGGTCACCGACGGATCTGAAGGCACGGTAAAACTGCCGCTGCCCACACCGGTGATCGGGCCCAACCCCACGTTGGTCGAATTGGCATCGCGATATTCGACCGTCCAGGTCAGGTTGGAAAAGTCGAGCGGGTTGTCGGCGAAATCGGTGGCATTTCCGGCAAACGCAATCGTGCCGCCGGGTTGGTAATACGTTCCTGCCAACGGCACGGTGATGACCGGCTGCGGCGCGACAATTTCGGCTGCCGCGAGCGACCGTCCATAGATGCGGACGGCGGCGATCTGACCATTAAAGTATGGGTTGGCGGCGGATTGACTGCGGCCAAACCAGGTATTGGTCGGAGCGATATCCGGCAACGTCAGCGTCATCGAGGCATTTGTGGCTACCGGTGCGCCATTGACGTAAAGAACGCCCTGGGAACCATCGGTGGTGACGGCCACGGCTGTCCATTGATCAACTGGCGCCGGGCCGTTGGCTTCCAGTGGTCTTTCACCAAACGCGCCGGAAGCAGTAATGGCGAAGCGAAGGTTACCGCTGGTCGCCTGCGGCGTCAGATAGGCATAGCTGCTGGTCAGACGTCCAAAATCGAAGACCCGTTGCCCATTTGCGCCGCCGTTCCATTTGAATACCGCAGCGATGGTGCAGCCGTTGGCGGCGCCGTCCGGCAAATTGACGAACTGATTGGTTCCATTGAAGACGAGTACGCTGCCCAGCAGGGGGTCGTTGTGAACGTAGGCGCCGTTTTGAATCAAGCTGTAATACTGGTTGCCGCCATCGCGCCCGTCGAACTGGAAACGGTATACCGCCGCCCAATCATTGGTAAAGGCCGGCCAGCTGTCGGGCGTCCAGAAAAGCGGTTCGACGTCCAGCAGGGGTGTGCCGTTGGCGTTGCCGTCGTAGTAATGGTAGCTGAAACAATTCGTGCCGCCCTCGTCGAGAATGCCCGTCTGGCCGGGGCCGATGTATTTGCCGGTGGTCTTGAGAAACAGCGTGCCACCGCCCGCAACCATGCTGAGGCCATTGCGGTCGAGATAGGGACCGGTGATGCTGGTGCTGCGACCGACACGGATATTGTAGGTGCTGTTCACACCGGCGCAACAGGTGCCCCAGTTGACGAACAGGTAATAATAACCGCCGCGGTAATAGAGATACGACGCTTCGATCGGGTCGCCCGAAGCGGTGTTAATCGCGAGCTGCGTCAGCGTCGGCGTCGCGTTCAACAGGCCGGTGGCCGTATCCAGTTTGACCAGATAAATGCCGTTCCAAAAAGAGCCGAAGGACATCCACAGGTTGCCGGAAGCGTCCAACGCGATGCTCGGGTCAATGCAATTGTAAAGACTTCCGTTCGACGATTGGATTACCGGCCCCTGGTCGGTCCATTGATAGGCAGGGTTCGCGGGATCAAGGGTCGGATTGGTGGCCAAACCGATGGCGGAAACCTGGCTGCCGAACGTTGAAACCGCGTAATACAGGTAATACTGGCCATTCATGAAGAGGACATGCGGCGCCCAGAAGTTGCCCTGAAAGCCTGGCACGGCGTTGGTGGTCCATGACGGCACGACCACTTTGTTTCCCACGATCGGGAACACCGTGGGACCGGTGACCCAATATTGTTTGTCCGCCGAGGACTTTGAGGCAATGCCATTGCCGGTGGCGAACACGTAATAACGGCCATTGCATTTGACAATATCGGAAGGATCGTGAATGCCCAGGCTGCCGCGCAGATTGGGCGGCGCGGCTTGAAGCAACCCAGGCAGCAGCCCTGCGCCGGTCAACCAGAGCAGGCATTCGCGAGAGGCGATGCCGATAAAACGAGGCACAGGAACTAACAACCTCATAGCGTACTACTTATTCGATAACCGATGGACGGCCAAAGACCGGCATGCCCTGGTCGTCCCACTTGAGCGGTTTGACGAAGGTATGCCGGTTGGGATCCCACAAGGGATCACCTTCAATCTTGTTGTAGATGCGGGCGTGGTAAACCAGCAAATCCGTTGAGCCGTCTTCGGCAACCGTGAAACTGTTATGGCCCGGCCCGTAAACGCGATGTTCGTAACACGTTTTGAATACCGGTTGGGAGGACTTGCGCCAGCTCTGCGGATCCAGCAGGTCGGCATCCTCCGGCGCCATTAGCAGTCCCAGGCAATAATTCTCGTCCGTGGCGCTGGCCGAATAGCTGAGAAGAACCCGGCCGTGGCGAATGAGCACCGCCGGTCCTTCATTGACCGAGAAGCCGCGCGTTTCCCAGTCGAACTCGGGCACGGAAAGCCGCACGGGCCGGGTGGCCAGCTGGGAAGGGCTTTTCATCCGGGCAATATACAGATTGGAGTTGCCGGGAACGGCGGGGTCCTTTTGCGCCCAAATGAAATAACGGTTGTTCCGGTGCGCGAAGGTGGTCGAGTCCAGACAAAAACTGTCGATGCCAGTGTCCACCCGGCCCAGCACGGTCCAGGAGCCGTCCAACGGGTTGTTCGCCCGGGTGGTGATGGCATAAATGCGGTGCTGAAAAAGGTCATCCTTGATTTGGCGCGATGGCGCAGCCGCGAAGTAAATGTACCACGCGCCGTCAATCCAATGAATTTCCGGTGCCCAGATCAGCTCGGACATCGGCCCGGCATCGGGTTTGTGCCACACGTCCACCGGTTGTGCGGTTGCCAGTTCTGCAACCGTGCGGGCCCGCCGCACTTCGATGCGGTCATAAGCCGGAACCGAGGCGGTGAAGTAATAGTAGCCGTCGGCGTGTTTTCCGATGAAGGGATCCGCGCGCTGCGGAATGAGAGGTTGCAGTAATTTCATGGTGGGTTTCTTCGCCGGTCTGGCGGAAAGAGCAATTCACGTTGCTGCTGTCTCGGGGGCAGCCTGCAGGCTTTCGTGGGTCACCCGTTCGCGGAGGTTCTGGTTGTAATACTGGTCGGTGATGAAGTATTTGAACATGAGCAGGCCCATGCCCAAATGAAAGAATCCGGGAATGACCGTGAGCAGCAGCGCGATGCCATTCAGGGTGAAGGCGCTTTGTTCCACATCGGGCTTGTATTGGTAATAGGTGAGCAGCCAGCCCACCATCCCGGCGGCCAGGCTCATGCCCATCTTTTGGCAGAACGAAATGCCGCCGAAGGCCATGCCGGCCACGCGTTTGCCGCTCTTGACCTGGCCGTAATCCACGGCTTCCGGAATGATGGACCAGAACACGGGACCCTGCAGGTCAACGATGAAGTTGATGAGGAAGAACAGAACGAAAGCCGGGGCCAGGCTGCCGGGTTTCACGGTCAGATACATGATGAGGCTCAGCGCGAAGGTGACCAGTTGCGACCAGCGGAACAGCCGGATTTTGCAGAATTTTTTCGTGATCCACGTGGAGGCGACCATGGCCAGGATGTTCCCGACGATGCCGGTCGTGACGAAGCCCGCCTGCATCCGGGCGTCACCGCCGAGAAAATATTTTGCGTAGTATAGCGCCACGGACCCCCGGATCACGTAACCGATCGTGCCGATGACGCATACGGCGGCCAGCACCAGCCATTGATCGTTGCGGCCGAGCAGGCCGAGCTGCTGCCCCAGCGGCTTGCGATCGCTTTTGTGCACGACCCGTTCGGTCGTGGTGAAGAAACAGAAAATAAACAACAGTGTCGCCAAGCCGGCCATCATCGCCATGGAAACCTGGTAGCCTTTCGCCAGGTGCTCCTGCCCCCAACGGGCCGCAAAGATCGGAACAAAGATATTGACCAGCAGCGAGGCGCCTTTGGCAAAAAACAGCCGGTACCCGTTCGCCGAAAGTCGCTCCTGCGGGTCGGCCGTCAACACGCCGGGCAGCGAGATGTATGGGATGACGATGGCTGTGAAAACAAGCATCATCAAAATGTAAGTCGCGTAAGCCCAGATCAGTTTGCCGGTGTAGGACAGATCCGGCGTGGTGAATACCAGCATGATCGAGATGCCGAACGGAACGGCGAAGACGAGAAAATACGGACGGTACCGGCCCCAGCGCGTGGTGTGGCTGTCCGTGTACATGCCCATAGCAACATCGGCAAACGCGTCGATCAGCCGGGGAATCAACCCCAGCATTGCAATATGAGCCACGTTCAACCGGTACACGTCGGTGTAGAAAAACGTGATGATGATCGCCAGTGCCGACCAGACAACATTCACCGCTGCGTCGCCGCCGCCAAAGCCGATTTTTTCAAGGACAGTCAGTTTCGAAGTCTTCATGCTGGTTTTAATGGGCGCAGGGTGGGGGATACGGCCAGTGCCGGCTTGCGACCTCTCCAATCAGTGGTCGAACGCGAATCATTCCACCCGGACGCTCCGGTATTCGTTAAGGCTCTTCTCGTCCACGATCGGCCATTGGGTTGCGTCCCATTTCAGCTCCGCGATTTTCAATTTTTGCAGACCATTGTCCGCCGCCTCGTAGGCGTGAAAGACAAGATAGTCTTTTCCGTCAAAGGTATAAACGCTGTTGCCACCTCGCCCGGGCCAATCCTTGTCGCCTTCCAGCAACAGGCTGCCACCGCCATGCGCCAGGTTCCGGCCGTCCTTGTCCACGTAAGGTCCGCGGACGTCCCGGGATCGGCCCACCATGATTTTGTAGGTGCTGTCCTTGCCGCGGCAGCACAAGCCCCAGGAGACGAACAAATAATAGTAATCGCCTTTTTTGAAGATAAACGGTCCTTCGATCTCCGCCGGACCCGGCACGTCGTCATCCACCAGCACCGACCGTTCCCGCTTGGCGAGGGAATGCCATTCCTGCGGTTCCGCCGGCGCCATCCAGCTGGCATCGAGTTTCACCAGCTTTATCCCCGACCAAAACGAGCCAAAATCCATCCAGGCGGTGCCGCTCTCGTCCACGATGATATTCGGGTCGATCGCGTTCCAAAGGTCCCGGCCGGGAACGGAGCGCAGCACAATGCCATGATCTTCCCATTTGTATTCCGGTGAATCCGGATCCAGCGTCTGATTGACCGTCACGCCGATCGCCGAGCTGTTTTGGCCCGGGGAAGACACGGCATAGTACAAATAATATCGGCCTTGGTGGAAAACGATGTCGGGCGCCCAAACGTGGCCGTTGAAACGGCTCGCCACCCCTTTGGCCCAGGTCGGGTTCTCCAGAAAAATCCGGCCCCGGCGCCTCCAGGCTTTCATGTCCCGGGAACTGTAAAACGTGATGCCCGGGCCGCTGCTATAAAGATAATAGGTGTCGCCTTGCCTGGCCATCGCCGGGTCGTGAACATCCACCTGAACTTGGTTGGTGGCGGCGTGGGCGGCCAGCGACCAAGCCAGGGTGACCGCCAGTCCGGGAACACGAAATTTGCAGTTCACAATGTTGACTTGCTTCAATCCGCGGGAATGCCCTGCGGTTTGTTTAAACCGGTCCGTGCCGGTAGTTCAAAAACCTTAAACCTAAAATGCGTGGAGTGGGGGGCGCAAACCCAAATCACCCAACCACTCCACGCAATGTTCACTCAGATCGGGCGGGAAAACACCAACGAAATCCCGCCCGACGTGCCTCCCCATCAATACTGCTGCAACCGGAAATACCGGGCCGAGCCGATGGCCGGAACGGTCATCTGGAATTTGCCGCCGGCCACCGTCAACGGAAGGTTCGCGGATGTCCAGGTGGCGCCCGCCCCCAGCACCGGAGAGGCAATTACGTCAACCAGCGCCGAATTGGTCGGCCACGAAAGGATCACGTTGCCGCCGGACAGCGAGGCCGACAACGACACCGTCCTGGAGGTTCCGATAAGCTGATTTGGCCCCAGGGCGTAATCCGCGGCAATTTGGGCCGCCGAGAGCGGACCGCTGTAAATGCGGACTTCGTCGATGGAGCCCGTAAGGAAGGGATCGGCCGCATAAAGCGACGCTCCCAGCGCGTTGAGCGGGTCGCTGCCCAGGGTCGCCGCCAGCGGATGCGTCACGCTGTTGTTGATGGCGGCCAGTACGCCATTGGTATACACAGACACGTACCCGGCATACGGATTATACACGCAAACGACATGGACATTCCCCAGGTAATTGGCCACGCCGCCCCGGAGCAGACTGAAGGTCGCGTCCTGTTCACCGTTGAAGCCGGGATCGCCTTGGCCAAAGAGCGAGGAGGCATTCGTTTGCGCCGTGTACGGCACGAAGCCGATGTAATTTCTTCCCTGCGGCGAAGCGGCGGCATTTTGATCGCCAAAGGCAAACAGCCAGGCGTTGGAAGTGACTGGCGTGCTGACAATGTTGGCCCAGGCTTCGATGGTCGCGGCGTCCAACCCGCTGACGATGCCGGCCGGCAGTTGGACATATCCATCAATCCCGTTCAGAGTGACGGTCCCTCCGCCAAGCGTGGCGCCCCCGTTAAGCGTGCCGTCCCAGGCGGATCCCCCCACCGAGTCCGCAGTGGTCCCCCCTCCGGATTCGCTGAAACTATAGCGGTGGATCAAATTATTCGTGTAGGGTGTCACCGTGAACAGTACCGTGTTGATACTGCTGAACGAGCCAAAGGTGCTACCGGTGTAAGTTGCCGATACCAGCGCCGTGCCCACCTGGTTCGCGGTCGCGACGCCCGTCGCCGACACCGAGACCACGCCCGGATTGCTCGATTGATAGGCAATGGTCCCGCCGCCGGACTGGGCCGCATCCAGATAAGCCAGGGGCACGTCCGACATGTTCGCGAAATTTCCCACCGCCAGCGCGGGCTGGAACTGTCCCACCATCAGATTTGTGACCGGCGCCTGAACGGCGATGCTGTTCAGCGTGCCGAGGGAGTTCGTCACGGTAATGAACGTGTTGGTGCCGTTATCGGTGATGGTAAATTCGTTCGTGTCGAACTGCTTTCCGTAGCACAGGAAAATGCCTCTCGTGATCAAGGTGGTCACGAAATTGGAGTTGCCGGTGGGCAATGTCAGGCTGCCGCCGGCGAGGTTGATCCAGCGCGTGGCGTCAGAGGAGGCGCCCCCCCAAAAACCGGAACCCGCCGGACCGATCAGCAGGGCGTTGGTAGCAATCGCGGTGGAACTGTCATACAGATTCAAGTGGCCGCCCACGATCAGATATTTTGTGGCAATCGAGGAGCTGTTATACTCGTTGAAATCCAAATTCGGCCCGCCCGCGAACCAGAACATGTCCCCGATAAAAATGCTGTCGTGGGTCGAAACCGACGCGGTGCCATACATGTTCACGGTCGTTTTGGGGCCGCCGACCGCTCCGACCGGGGCAATGCCGAAGCCAGTAATCACCGTGCCGTAAATGTTCCAGGTTTCTCCCCACTCCGGTCCGAAAACCTGGTCGGTGGCCATGGCAATGTCAGACGCCCCCAGCACGATCGGCGTTGGCGTCGTGGTCGGAAATCCCGTGCCCAGCCAGATCCGGAACACGGTGCCGTTGGTGAATGGTGGGGTGCCCTCGGCCCAGTTGGCCCCCTGGTCCCAAGTCGTGTGGTCGCCGCCCGCATTCCAGTGGAACTCGGTTTGTGCGGAGGCGGTGCCAAGCAGACCTGCTGCCAGGAGACTGGCGACGATGTAATAACATAACTTTTTTCTCATAGAACTACCTTTCTTGTTGGGGGGTTGGGGTTAAACAGTGCAGCGTAGCATGGATCAGCGGTGCATATATTTTTCTGGCAGTTAGAACACAAAGTACGGCCATGGCGGCCCGCCAAAGTATCGGTAATACGTGATGCCAAACCCCTTTTTGTACCACATGTTGCGATATTGTCGCCACTCGGCGTGGCCGTCGATGAAAAGGATATTGGCCCCGGCTGGCTCGGCTCCATTCAAGTGACTGGTGCGCTGGGTGACATCTTTGGGCAGGCCGCCGACGGTGGTGACCCCGGCCCAACTATGGGTCGTCGGATCCTGAACAATCACATCGACCACCATTTCGGCATCCGCCGGACTCAACTGGCCGGGCATTCCGACAGTATTGGTTTTCCAGTACGGCGCTTCCGGAGTCCCGCCGGCGTTCATGCCTGCGCCCGGCAACAGGTAAACATAGCCGGTGATGCGAAAACCGCCGTTGGGTGTGCCCGTGGCATAGCCGGGCGTGCCCAGATAACTGTAAACCCCGAAGTTCCACGCATAGTCGCTGTTGAAATCAGGATTGGACGGGCAGTAAAAAAGATCCCGGCTGCCGCCATTTCTGATGATCTCGTCGGTGAAGTTGGTGGACATGTCCCACGCCCAGAGCCCCGACGCGGTGGGGGGGGTGGCCGGCGGCGCATAGGGCGGATATCTCAAGTCCGGAAGCAGATTGTTGTTGTCCTGGGCATAAAGCGTTATCGCGATGCCCTGTTGGTGAAAATTACTTCGATCCACCGCCCGCCGGCCGGCTTCCTTGGCCCGCGCCAGCGCCGGCAGCAGCAGCGCGGCCAAAATCGCAATGATCGCGATGACCACCAACAATTCAATCAAGGTGAACGCGCCGGCGTTTCGGCGAAGTGCCGAAACCGGGTTGGCCGGGCGACTGGATTTTGGGTTAATCATTATTTTGATTCGTGGATTAGAATTAACTTATCTCGGTTGCCGTCAGGGGAACAACGCCACTTCGCGGAAAAGAATCGCCATTTTGCGAACGCCACCGGGTCGCGCCCGGGCGGCTGTGCGCTTTCCGATAAGCTACCGGACTGATGTGCTTGTCCGCCTGGAAATAACGGGCGATGTGTTGGACATCGGAGAAGCCAAGCAAGTCCGCGATTTTTGCCACCGGCAGGTCGGTTTCCACCAGCAGTCGGGCAATGTGGTCGGTGCGGACCCGGCGGACTTCCTCCAGGATGGATCGCCCTAGTGTCTGGCGGAACCTCTTTTCCAAAGCGCGCCGCGAAAGCCCGGCCGACTGGGCCACGGCGTCCACGGAAAGGCCGCCGCGGGCGTGGTCCCGGATGAAGCGCAGGGCTCTCGTCAGATGGGGTTCGTCCGCTGCCACAAAATCCGTCGAGCGGCGGGTCACCACATGTGACGCGTTTGCCTGAATCCGGCACGGAACCGCCGGCCGGCCGGCCATCAGACGGTCCAGGGCCGCCGCCGCCTCGTAGCCCGCCCGCTCGAAATTGATGGCGATGCTCGACATCGGCGGATTGGTCAATCCGCACACGACCTCGTCATTGTCAACGCCGACGATGCCGATGGTGTCCGGCACCGTCAACCCGGCCAGCTTGCAGACCTCCATCACCCGTTGCGCGCAGTCGTCATTGCAGGCCATCAAGCCCACCGGTTTGGGCAGCCCCCCCAGCCACTGGGCCAGGGATCGCCAATCGCGCGACCAATCCCTGCCCGGGGCCGACAGGGCATTGTGGGCTGGCCCGGCGAAACCGGCTTCGCGAATGCGCTCGCCGAAGGAGGTCCGCCGGATTTCCGACCAGGTCGTGTTCTCAAGCGGCGTTGTGACGTAACCGCAGTAGGCGAAGTGCTTAAAGCCGCAGGCGAGCAGGTGCTCCGCCCCCATCCGGCCGATGACTTCCGAGTCCGTTACCACATTGACGAGGCCGGGGATTTCCGTTTTCCGGTGCCCCACCACCACCATGGGCAGCCCGTAAGCCATGATTGCCTCGCATTCTTCCACGTCCCGGAGAATGATGCCGTCCGCTTCACCCGTTTCCAGCAGTGGTTGCACCTTTTCCAATCCCGCTGGTTCCCAGGAAAAAAACCAAGGCCCATGATGATGCGAATAATCCGCCACCCCGCGCAACAGAGCTCGACCGGAAGCGCGCGAAGATTCAATCAACAGAATCACTCTGGGCACTCGTACCATACGATTATCTCGTAAATAAAACCACGCATCGGGCGAAAACCCATGCGCCGTCAGCTGACATCATTGGCTTGCATCCTTACATGCGCCAATCGCCTCCCAAACCCGACAAGGATTTTTGAAGAATTTTGTGCGGCTACCGGCTGGGCCCTCAACGGGCCCGCCCGGCGGCTCCCTCAATCAAGGGGGTAGCTTCCCGTAGCAGAATCCGGGCGAAGAGCCAGTCAAACCAGAATCCCTGAACCCCGGTGCCGCGATCCAAGCCCGTCTTGAATTTATTCTCAATCGCACCGCGGGCCTGATTTAATTCGGAACGGGCTTCATTGCCTTGCCCCAGCCGCTGACAGGCCATGGCGAGGATCACCCGCGCCGTCGCGGCCCGGGGCGCGTTGTATTCGGGATAGTCCAGACAACGGTGGCACCACGCTGCCGCCTTGGCGTATTCACCCCGCCGGTATTCCATCAGCGCCAGTGAAACCGACCTCCAGGCCGCCAGAAAGACGTCGCCGTTGGCCACGAGATTGGTGGCGAATGACTTTTCGGCAATCTGGGCCAGCGGGTTCAGCGCGGCCATGATCGTTTTGTCCGCCGGCAACAACAGGCTGATCTTGATGATGCGGTCGGTGAACGGATACACCGCTTCGCCGCCCCGGGCCACAATGTCCTGGCGGAAATGTTCATAGCCGGCCAGATCTCCCAATTCAATCAGCACCGGACCGTATTCCAAATAATCCAGGGTGACAATGTCCCAGCCGTCCAGCCGGTCAATTTGCAGGAGTTGATTGAAGCGGTCTGCCGCCGGTCGCCACCGGTCTTCGCGGGCGTGCCATTCACCCAGGGCGCGCACCACGGCGGCGCCCTCCACCGTGGGCTGGTTGGGTAAAATCCCCTGGAACAATGCATCCGCTTCATTGAACCGGTCCTGGCTCACCAGCCAACTCGCCTGCGTTATCTTTTCCCGGGTCTCGGCCTGCCGGCGCAATTCCGCCTCCCGGGCTTCGGCTTGCTCGGCTTCCACGCGCAGGCGGGCCTGCTGCTGCTCCGCTGCGACCGCCCGGGCGTGTGCGGCTTTTTCCTTCAAGAAAGCCCAGGTGGCCGAGCCCAGGCCGATGACCAGCGCCAGCAAAACCGCCGCCGCCGCCCCGAAGATCACCCGGTTGCGGCGCACCAATTTTTGGAACCGGTAAAGCCGGCTGGGCGGACGGGCCACCACCGGTTCGTTGCTCAGATATCTTTGAATGTCCATGGCCAGGCCATTGGCGGTCTCGTACCGGCGCCGGCGGTCCTTCTCCAGCGCCTTCATCACGATCCAGTCCAGGTCGCCCCGGAGGAGGGAAATCAGTTTGGGGGGTTCCGCGTGGCGATGTTCCGCCGTGGCCGTCAATTCCGTGCGTTGGAGGGTGGTGACCATGGTCGAGGGCCGCTGCGGCTCCTCCTCGCGCAAGGTTCGCCGCATCTCATCCAAGCCGTGCTGCATGAGTTTCCGGGGATCGAACGGCGGCCGGCCGGTCAACAGCTCATACAGCAGCACCCCCAGACTGTAGATGTCGGTGCGCGTGTCAATGTCCAGCCCGCTCATCTCCGCCTGCTCCGGACTCATGTACGCGGGTGTGCCGATGATCTGTTCGTAGGCGGTGAACAGCGTCTTGTCGGTGAGTTGCGCCTCGGTCGCCTTTGCAATGCCGAAGTCAATCACCTTGGGCACCGGCACCCCGTCGTGCAGGGTGACCAGGATGTTGGACGGCTTGATGTCGCGGTGAATGATGCCCTTTTGGTGGGCGTGCTGGATGGCCTGGCAAACCGGGATGAACAAGTCCAGCCGCCGGCGCGTGTCGAGCTGGTTCTTGTCGCAGTAATCGGTGATCTTGATCCCCCGCACCAGTTCCATGACAAAGTAGGGCCGGCCGGTGTCGGTCGCCCCCGCGTCCAGCACCCGGGCGATGTTCGGATGGTCCATCATGGCCAGCGCCTGACGTTCGGCCTCGAAACGGGCGATGACGCTCTTGGTGTCCATGCCCAGCTTGATGATCTTGAGCGCCACACGGCGGCGCACTGGTTCCTCCTGCTCGGCCATGTAAACCGTCCCCGCTCCGCCTTCGCCGATGCGTTGGAGCAGCTTGTAGCGGCCGATGCGCGTGCCGGAGATGTCGGTCAGGTCCCGTTCCGGTTCGGCGCCCGGGGCCGCCAGTTTGGCCGTGGTTTCCTTCAGCGCCCCGGCCTTCAGCACCACCTGGGCGGCCGCGTCGCTGAAAAATCTTTCCGCCTCGCCTTCCGTGGCCAGCAAGGCCTCCACCTGGGCGCGCAAGCCCGGATTGTCCGCGCAGGCCTGGTCGAGAAACGCCCGCCGGGCCGCCGCGCTGGTCAGATTCCGCGCGGCGTCAAACAACGCCTCTTCCTGGGGACTGGTTTTGATCATGCTCCCGGGTAACTGTATCGGCTCCGGCCGCTCCCGTTACTGGTGCCGGCCGCGGCGGCTCACCTGTGCCGGGGCCGCGCGCAAATTTCAAGCCTGGGTTTTGATGCGCTGGAACAGCCAGGCTTTGGCGTAAGCCCACTGGCGCTCCACCGTCCGCTCCGTCACCCGCAGGCTTTCCGCCACTTCCTGGTTGGTCAGCCCGCCAAAAAATTTCAACACCACAATGCGCGCCTTGTCCGCATCCTCCGCCTGCAGCAGCTCCAGCGCCTCGTCCATCAACAGGATCTTGTCGTCCGGCGTGGTGGCCGCGAGGTCCAGATTTGCAATATCGAGCCGCACCTGGTCGCCGCCGCGCTTGAGCCGGGATTTGCGCCGGGCATTCTCCACCAGTATCCGCCGCATGGCCTCCGCGGCGGCGCCGAAAAAATGCGCGCGGTTCTGCCAGGTCCGGTCGCCATCGCCCACCATGCGCAGCCAGGCTTCATGCACCAGGGCGGTGGCTTGCAGCGTCTGGCCGGCCGGTTCCTGCGCCATGCGCGCCGCCGCCAGCCGGCGCAATTCCTGGTAAACCAGCGGCAGCAACTCGCCCGACGCCCGTCCGTCGCCGCGCTGGATGGCCTGCAGGACCTGGGTGATTTCGCTGATGGATTCGCCGGCGGAGACCGGGTTCTGGAGGTTGTCAGCCACGAACTCAGTTTACATCAAAGCCCATCAATGTAAATCGCCTCCGGCGCCGGGTAGTGGTACGTTTTGGTAGGGACGCCGCGCTGCGGCGTCCGGACAGCGCAGCGCGCTGTCCCTACCTTTTTTGAAAATGTACCACTACCGGGCGCCGGCGCGCACTGGGAACCGGTTTCGGTCCGGTGGCGTTGAAAATTGTGTGGCTGCAATCAGCCCGCCGCAATTTTGTGAAGAAAGATCAAATTCTCAGTTTTCAACCGGAGCGTTCTCATCCACTTTGCTGTACGTGAACAGGAAAACGGCAATCCGCGGCAACCCGTATCGCCTGGGCGTCGTGATTCTTGCCGCCGGGAAAAGCGGTCGGATGGGGCGGCCCAAGCTGCTGCTCCCATGGGGAGAAACGACGATTCTGGGCCGTCAAACCAATGTCTGGCGCCAATGGCCGGCTGTCCGCCAAGTGGCCGTTGTTTGCGCCGCGGCCGATGAGGCGATGCAGGCGGAGTTGGACCGCCTGAAGGTTGCGGAGGCTGACCGGATTTTCAATCCGCGGCCAGAGCAGGGGATGTTCAGCTCCATCCGCTGTGCTGCGCAGTGGTCGGGTTGGAAGGCCGAACTGACGCATTGGGCCATATCGTTGGGCGACCAGCCGCAGCTGCGCTCCGAAACGCTGACCCGGCTGCTGGAAACCTCCGCCGCCCGGCCGGAGAAAATTTGCCAGCCACAATACCAGGGGCGCGCCCGGCACCCGGTCCTATTGCCCAAAAGCTTATACCTGCAATTGCGCGAAACCGGTGCGGAGACATTGAAGGAATTCCTGGAGACATCGGCGGCACAGGTCGTCACCTGCGAAGTGGACGATCCGGGCCTGAATTTTGACATTGATACGCCTGCCGATTACGAACGGGTGCTTGCGGCTTTTCTTCGCCCGCGTTGATTCAAGGCACGATCCGCGTGCCGTCACGCCCGTCCAACGCGGCGGACAACCGTTCCGGGCAGGTGATGACCGCCTGCCGTCCGCCGTTCTCAACAAACGAAATACAGGCCTCCACCTTGGGCAGCATGGAGCCGGGCCGGAAATGACCCTCCGCCACGTAGCGCCGGGCTTCGGCCACGTTCATTACGTCGAGCGTCTTTTGGTCCGGCCGGCCAAAATTCAAACAAACTTTCGGGACAGCGGTGGAGATGACCAGCACATCGGCGCTGATCTCTTGCGCGAGCACGGCCGAAGCCAGGTCCTTGTCAATCACCGCCGGCACGCCGCTCAACATGCCTTGCGCATCGGCCACCACCGGAATGCCGCCGCCGCCGGCGGCCACGACCGTGCAGCCTTCCGTCACCAGCCGGCGGACGATGTCAGCCTCGATGATGCGCCGGGGTTTGGGCGAGGGGACCACGCGCCGCCAGCCGCGCCCCGCGTCTTCGGCCATCACCCACTTCTCGTCCCGCATGCGTTCCTCGGCCTGTGCGCGCGTGTAAAATTCGCCGATGGGCTTGTCCGGGCGGGCGAATGCCGGGTCGTCGCGATCCACCAGCGTCTGGGTCACAATTGTCGCCACGGATTTCTTCAGCCCGCGCCGCCGGAATTCGTTTTCCAGCGCCTGCTGCAGTTGGTAGCCCAGCGCCCCCTGCGTGTCGGCCACGATTGAGTCCAGCGGCACCTCGTGCAGGAGGCCGCGGGAGTGGTCGCTGCGCAGCAGAATGAAGCCGACCTGCGGTCCGTTTCCGTGCGTGATGACGATGCGAAAATCGTGTTCCAGCAGGTCCGTGATGTGCCGCACGGTTTCAACCACGGCGGCGTACTGGTCGGGCACGCTCTGGTGCCGGGCGTCTTTAATCAGCGAATTGCCGCCGATGGCGATGACAAGCGTCTTCATGCGGAATGATCTCCGGAGGCGGCGACGGTAAAACCTTCGGCTGACAGCCGCTCGCGCACGCGGCCGATATGTCCGGCATCGCGCGTCTCGACAATGCAATGCACGCTGACGGTGGTGATGTCGTCGCCGGCAAAGGCGCGGTCGTGCGCGATTTCCAGAATGCTGGCGCCCGTCTCCGCCAGCAAACCGGCGAACCGGGCCAGCCCGCCCGGCCGGTCGCTGATCGTGGCGGTGAACCGGAACAGGCGTCCGTCGGAAACGAGACCGCGTTCCAGCACCCTACCTAGAATCGGCGTGTCGATATTCCCGCCGCACAACGGGAGCACCACATTTTTCCCTTTCAATTCCGGAACCAATCCGGCCAGGCATGCCGCCAAGGGCGCGGCGCCCGCCCCTTCCACCACGGCCTTTTCCAGTTCCAGCAGCCGCAGAATGGCCAGCGCGATCTCGTGTTCACCGACCAGAACAGTCTTGTCCACCCGCTGACGCGCAATTTCAAAGGCGTTGGCGCCGACCTCCGGCACGCTCAAGCCGTCTGCCAGTGTCGGTTTCAGGGTAAACGGCACCGGCTTGCCCGCTTCCATGGCCGCGGTAAAGCTCGCGGCGTGCTGCGGTTCCACACCGATGATTTTGACTTTCGGGTTCAGCGTTTTCAAAGCCAGGGCCACTCCCGCGATCAGCCCGGCGCCGCCGATGGGAACAATGACCGCGTCCAGGTCGGGCACCTGCTGGGCGATTTCCAGGCCGAGCGTGCCCTGGCCGGCGATGATGGCGGGGTCGTCGAAACCGTTGATGTACGCCAGTTGTTTGCTGGCGGCGATGGCGTCGGCGTGCGCCCGCGCCTCGCCGATGTCGGTGCCGTGCAGGACCACGTTGGCCCCCAGCCGCCGGCAATTCGCCACCTTCATCAGCGGCGCGAATCGCGGCATGACGACCGTGACCGGGATGCCGAGCAATTGTCCGTGGTAAGCCAGGCCCAAAGCGTGGTTCCCGGCCGAGGCGGCAATCAC
>DATJOW010000009.1:0-5249 GCA_035506715.1 Candidatus Acidiferrum sp.
AACAGGCTGATACTCGTCACCCAGGCCCAAAGCCATGAAGCGACAAACAAAATCCCGCCCGTCATGCCAATCCAGCCGACCGGCTGCGGCTGCACGTCGCCGCTGATCTGGCCAAGATACTGAATCATGATTTTGAAAAACCAAACCATGACCATGACAAAGCCCGCTACGGCCAGGGCGAGTTGTCCGCTGCCTGCGATCCAGCGCCCGGCCATCAAGGAGCCCAGGCCGGGCGTGGCGCACTGATTGATCAGCGCGGCATTCCGGGCGCGAGCGCCGTCAACCGGTTTGCGCTTCGGCTGAGGAAAAGATGATTTCATACGCATACATCATTGCCCCCAAGCCGATCGGCATCGTGAACAGCACACCGATGCAGCAAAGTAACACGCCGACAACGTTGAGCAAGCCCACCAGGATAAACAATCCGAAAACCAGCCACCAATGTTTGCCAACCAATTTCCAGCTCGTCTTCATGGCCGTCCAGAAATCCATTTGCTTGTCAATGATGAGCGGCAGAGTGAAGGACCAGCTTATCTGCAAATAAACCACCGGGATCAAACAGACCAAAAAGACCGTCAAAAACAACGGAAGCTGGGTTTCGAACATCTGAAGGATCATTCTGGGGTCCGGCGACGAGCCGTGCGCGGTCGCAGCCATCCGGAGGATGTCAATGGCCAGCACGACGACGAGGGGGATCAGGCACAAGCCAATCAGCAGAGCCGGCACCAGATAACCGAGAAACAGCTGCAGGAACGCCCGGCGAAAGCCGGCAAACACATCACCGATCTCCACCGGTTGATCGCGAATGGCCTGGATGAATATGTAAAAAATGCCGCCCATCAACGGGCCGACGATGAACAGATTCGCAATGGAAAACAGCGGGCCGATAATGGGAACCGAGCCCAATCCCGCAATGGCGCCTTCGATCAGCAAATAAATCAAAACGCCGACGAACAGCAGGCCGAAATTATTCTTCAACAGTGTCCAGCCACGACCGATGCACCCGCCAATATCGAGTTCGTAATCATCTGCCAATCGGTCGGGTGCGGCAACCACAGCCCGTGCGGGCGGCGGTTCCACCGTTGCAGCCGCAGCCGCGAGCGCGTCCACGAATTCCGGGAATCCGCCGAGCGGACGGAATTCCTCGTCGCCTTCCGCCTTGGCCAGCGTCTGCGTGTTGAGCCGCCCTTCGGCAATCCATTTGCGCATGTCTTCCGCCGAAACCGAGCCATACTCCTTTTGGTCGCCGCCGATGATTGTGTATTTGGTTGCCATTTTGGGTTACACGGGTAGCGGTCTGTTACCGGCTCAGGGATCCCAGCGCAGCGTGTTCAGTCGGGGCGCGGTTACGAATTCGACGTGACCATCCGCAAAAGCAACGACCGATATGCGCCCGCCTGCGTGACGGGGATGGCTGAGCATCAGTTCGGGGCCGCCGCTGACATTCCAGCCGCCCTCCGTTTCAAAAATCAGCACGGTGTTGGGGTTGACTTTGCTTTCGTCCAGGCCATTCAGCCTGGCGTTGTAGGCGTAATGGCAGCGCTTGCCCGGGTCGCCGGCCGGACATTGAAACGCTTTTTCCGGACCCACGAAAGATCGGATGGCGTCGCACCAGGTCGCCGCGGGCGGGTATTGATCCTTGTTTTCGGTTTCATACATCCGCACCGCGATGGCCAGTTGCTTTTCATTGTTCAGGCAATTGATTTCCTGGGCTTTTTGCTTCGCCGCCGCCAGCGCCGGCAGCAACATGGCGGCAAAAATGGGAATCATAAACAGAAAAATCGCGGACACGATGATTCCGGCCAGCGCAATGCCGCTTCCTCCGATGGTGCCGCGGCTTCCCTTCGCTTTCACCAGGGCCATGACTCCCAAAATCAGGCCAAACAGCGCTGTGATGCCGCAGGTCAACAAGCCTAAAATACCGAGCACCAGCGAGGTGATGGCGAGGCCGCTGGTTTTGGCTGGGAGCGGCGGCGCGGTGGATGACAGCGGCGGCGGGGTGCTCTGTGCGGCAGACCTCGCGGCGAGCGCGTCGGCAAATTCGGGGAACGCCGAGAGCGGACGCCATTCCGCATCGCTTTCCGCCTTGACCTGGGATTGCGGGTTGAGCCGGCCATCACGGATCCATTGGCGCAACTGTTCCTCCGTTACCGGGCCGTATTGTTTTTGATCGCCTCCGATGAGTGTGTAATTTGCCATAAACGCACTGGGTTCAATCGAGTCGTGTTCTAGCCCATTGCGCGCGGTCGCGCAAGTCCGGAAACGCTCAGGTGTTCCGCACAAATAATTTCCCCGGCAGTTGCTTGATGACCCGCTTCATTTCCAGACCCAGCAACGCCACGCTCACCGCCGAACTCGGCAGGCCACTGCGCCGGATCACCTCGTCAATCGAGGATTCTGCATCGTTCAACGCGTCATAGACTTTCAGTTCGTTCCCGCCCAGTTCAAGCGCGGGCAACACGCCGGTCTCGCCCGGCGAGGGCGGACGGTTGCTGGCCGGAAACAGATACTCGAACTCGCTCAAAATGTCCTCGGCGTCTTCGCACAACTTCGCGCCTTTCTTGATCAAATCGTGGCAGCCCTTGCTGCGCGGCGAGTCAATCCGGCCCGGCACGGCAAACACCTGCCGGCCATATTCCGTTGCAAAATTCGACGTGATGAGCGCGCCGCTATGCAGATCGGCCTCGACCACCACCGTGCCGAGGGTCATGCCGGCAATAATGCGGTTGCGGATGGCGAAGGATTGTTTGTCGCCGTTGCGGTTGAAGGGAAATTGCGTCAGGACCGCGCCGGATTCGGCGATGCGCGTGAACAAATCCCGGTTCTCCGGCGGAAACACGAGGTTGATGCCTGTGCCCAGCACGCACACCGTCCGGCCTTTCGCTGCCAGCGCTCCCTGGTGCGCCGCGGTGTCAATGCCGCGCGCGCCGCCGCTCACAACGGTCACACCGATGTAGGCCAGTTGATAGGCCAGCTTGCGCGCCGTTTCGAGGCCGTAATGCGTCGTCATCCGCGAGCCCACCATCGCCACGGCGCTTTTGTCCCTGGCGGTCAGCGCGCCTTTCACATACAGCACCAGTGGCGGATCGTAAATTTGCCGAAGCATGTCGGGATAATCCGGGTCACTCTGAATCAAAATGTGGCAGCCGAATTCCTGGATGCGTTTCAGTTCGCCCGCCAGGTCAATCGTCTTTTCCCAACCGGTGATGGCCTCGGCCGTTTCTTCACCGATGTTGCGGACCCGGAGCAATTCGGATCTGGAAGCGGCGAGGATTTTTGGCGCGTCGCCGAAATGTTCGAGCAACAGCCGGGCGCGCACCGACCCGACGTGCTCGATGAGATTGAGCGCGATTAGGGCTTCGCGGGAATCCATGCCCATGGAATAACGGTTGCGAATGAAAGCCGCAAGAATTGTTTCGGAGCATTTCAATCAGGTGCTTGCCAGGATTGCCTGCCACATCGGTTTCTGTTACTGAATCTGCGTGCCCGACCCAAGCCTGCTTATCCTGATTCCGGCTTACAACGAGGAGCGCCGCATCGAACCGGTGCTGCGCGATTATGCGGAATTTTTCGGGCGGAACTACTCCGGTGATTTCCAAATCGTCGTCGTGCTCAACGGTTGCACCGACAACACGCTGGGCGTGGTCCGGCGCGTGGCGGCGGAATTTCCGACGGTCCACGCGCTGGAATTTCGGGAGGCCATTGGCAAAGGCGGCGCGCTCATCGAAGGCCTCAAACTCGCGGAACACGCGGACTTGATCGGCTATGTGGATGCCGACGGCGCGACGCCGCCGCGGGCGTTTCTTGACCTGGTCCGGCACACCACCGGGGCCGATTGCGTCATCGGCTCGCGTTGGATGCGTGGTGCGGTCATTCATCAGTCGCAAGCCGGCCGCCGGCAGTTTGCCAGCCGTGGGTTCCATTTGATTGTGCAACTGCTGTTCTGGCTGAACATCCACGACACGCAGTGCGGCGCGAAGGTAATGAAGCGCGCGGTCATTGAAAAGATCCATCCTTACCTGCGCATCGCCGACATGGCGTTCGACATCAATCTGCTGGTGGCCATCAAACGCGCGGGTTTTCGTATCCTCGAAGTGCCGACCGAATGGACGGACCAGGCCGGTTCCAAAGTCCTGTTGTTTCACTCCTCGCTGACCATGTTGCTTTCCGTGATCCGGGTGCGATTGATTTACTGGCCCTGGGTTTACAAATTAATGCGCCCGTTGCGCCCGGTGGAGGGCTGGATTTACAGAAAACTTCGCGCACCACAGCCTTTGCCCGGACCGGATTCAAAACGAAGCGAGGATGGCAGATAGAGCATGGAATATGGCGCAGGCCGCATTTGCGATTCGCTCTTTTCTATGCTCCATCATCCATTCTCCGTCATCGCCTTTCCCTTTTTGCCCCACGTGAACCAGGCGCAGATTGCGAAACAGATGGAATTGAAGAGGCAAAGCGTCTTCAGCACGGTCACAAAACTGTCGTGATACTGCGTCAGCGCCAGGCCGTAAAACATCGCCAGCAGCACCAGGAACGGCACGATTTGAAATCGCGCGCGCGCCAACAGATCGTTCACCAGCACATTTGCCAGCGACAGCGGCACCATCGCCCCGGCGTACCACGGCAGAATCGCGAGGGTGGGCGAAAGATATTCGGGCGGATAAACCAATTTCACCGCCCACGGCCCCAGCAGCCACAAACCCAACATGCCGCCGGCGACGAGTACCGCGGTGCCCAGCAGCGCCAGGCCGAGCAGGTTCGTTTTTTCCGATTTTGCCGTGCTGTGGACGATTTTGGGAAACATGACCTGCGCCAGCGGCAGCACCAGCCACAGCAGCGCCCGCGACAAGGTTCCCGCCGCGCCGTAAGGCGCCGTCCGGTCCGCGCCAAAGTAGGTGTCCACAAAACTCGTGTCCGCCGAAAAGAGAAATTGGGTTGCGGCAAAGCCGACCAGCAGCGGAATGACCTGCCGCAAAAATCCGCGCCGGTCGAACGGCTCCCCGGCTCCGCGCCACAACGAGCGCGTCTGCCAGATGCCTACCGCCGTTGCCGTCGCCAGGCCGATGAGCACGCCAGTCATGATGCCCGCCGCCCACCCGGCCAGCACCAACACGATGCCCACCGCCGAGGTCAGCCGGAATATGCCGTTGAAAATGTTGGCCCAGCCCAGCCACAGGAAATTTTGCTGGCCCTGCATGACGCCGTTAAACATCGGCATCAGCAATGAAAACAAAATAACCAGCAGCAGG
>DATJOW010000010.1:0-15676 GCA_035506715.1 Candidatus Acidiferrum sp.
ATCAGCACCTGCTTGAGGCTGACGGACTTCTTGAGATACTTGGCCGGGCTGGAAAGGGTGGAATAATTCGTGGTAACGGTAATCGTCGCGCTGAGCGACTTGAGGTCCAGCGGGAAAGCGGATGCTTTGCCTGCGCCAAAGGCCATGGCCCCCGCCACCGCGGCACAGAGTAAAACTTTCGTTAATTTCATATTCTTTTTGTCCTTTGTTTGGTTGTTGTTGTTGGTTGAATCGCCTGTTAACTCGTTCCTCGTCAGCTATAAAAAGCCGAACTTTCCTAAAATTGTATGGTTGTGGATAATTTTGTCAACAAAGAATTTATTGGCCTTTCAGGCTCAAAACCGGGGAGATACGGCCGTAAACCGTTAAGCCTCCCGGGTTGGAATGTCATCAAAAATCTGAATGGTATTATTTAGTAAGATTAAACAAAACTGCGGTCGTGTCCTGGTCTTAATCAAGGAGCCGGGCGTTTTTTTGGGGCGTCGGGTCACGATCGTGCCAGAGCCAATCCGGCCGGTTGGGATGACCGCGGAGGGTGGCGATGAACTGACCCAAACATTGCCCCTTTCAGTCCTAACTGTTCCGATTGGCGCCCCCTCCGTTTTCCCTGAAAACTGAAGCTTTTGCTGATATTTCGGGTGTTCCAGGGCCCCGCTGGCGCTCTTGCTTGATAAGAAAATGGAAAAATCCTGTTGACAATCCAGACCTGAATCCATAATAATACACCAGACGTACAAATCAGAAACGGTTGGCTGTAACTCAGAACTTTTAAACGCTAAATACTTATGAAAGGTTTCACTTCATTATCCACGGCGGTAGCTCTGTTCGTTGGTAGTTTTGCCGCAATGGGCAGTTCGGTTATCTTCAACGAAGACTTTGACGGCGGCTATGCCGGTGCCTTTGGCACCTCGCAATATTTCGGCGGCCCCCCGAGCGCATACGCCAATGCCGTCCAGAGCAGCGGCGGGAATCCCAACGGCTGCTGGCAGGAATACATGACCACCGCCGGGTGGGGCGATTACTATGCCGGACAATTGCAGCTGATGACGGTTAGCGGGAACACGGATCCTGTCGCCGCCAATTATACGTTGACCTTCGATGCCATGGGCAGCCAGGCCGCCAATATTCAGCTCGGGCTGCAATCCTGGCAGAACAATTATTTTGGCGGGTCCCAGCTCATCAATACGACCCTCAATTTCACGCTGAACGCCGCCAATACCTGGCAGACCTTCAGCGTAAACCTGGGGACGATCAGCGGGGCCGATCCGACCGGTGCGACCTGGCAGCTGAACTTCCAGCTCAATTCGTGGCAATGGGGCGGCCCCGGCAACACGGACACCCTGACGGTGGACAACATCGTGCTGACCAACGCTGCCGTTCCCGAGCCGGCCACGTTTGCCCTGGCGGGTCTGGGCTTGGCCTCGCTGTTGATCATCCGACGCCGTCAATAAATCGCTGCCGTTCTCGTTCTTCTCCCCGCCCTGCGCTGCCGGGCGGGGTTTTTTATTGAAAACAGATTTTGCGTTTCCGGACGGGCCCGTGTTCAATCCACGGTAATGAAATCGCGATCCGATTCCCAAAACCGTTTTGTCATCATCATGGCCGGCGGGCGGGGCGAACGGTTCTGGCCCGTCAGCCGCGAGCGGAGGCCCAAGCAGCTGCTCACTCTGCTGGGCCAGCGTTCGTTTCTCCAGCAGGCGGTTGACCGCGTGCTGCCGCTGGTGCCGGCCAAAAACATTTTCGTCATCACCAACCAGACGCAATTGGCCGAGGTCCGCAAGCAGTTGCCCAAGGTTCCCCAGGCCAATCTCATCGCGGAGCCGGTCGGCCGCGACACCTGCGCGGCGGTGACCCTGGGTGCGGCCCTGGTGGGCGCCCGTTCCACCACCGGGGTCATGGCCGTGCTGCCCGCCGACCATGTCATTCCTGAGGAAAAAAAGTTTCAGCAGGTGCTGGCCGACGCCTTTGACCTGGCCAGCCGCGGTCAGGCGATTGTGACAATCGGGATCAAGCCGACTGAGCCGGCCACGGGTTACGGTTATATCCATGTGGGCCAGCCGTTGCCGCCGCCGCAAGGAGTGAAGAAATACAAAACCACCTTCTTCCGCGCCGAACAGTTCGTCGAGAAGCCGCATTTCGATCGCGCGCTCGAATATCTCAACAGCGGCCAATATCGCTGGAACGCGGGCATGTTCATCTGGTCGTTTGTGACGGTCACGGAAGGCCTGCAGAAGCATCAGCCGGAGATGTACGCCGCCTGCCAGCGCTGGTTCAAGGTGGCCAAGCAGCCGGCGAAGCTGGCCAGGGTGCTGGCCAAGGAATATCCCGAAATCAGGAAAATCTCGATTGATTACGCCCTGATGGAAAAAGCGCAGAACGTCCTCGTGGCCGATGGGGCTTTTGAATGGGACGACCTCGGTTCGTGGACGGCGTTGGCGCGACATCTCAAGGCCGACCCGGAGGGCAACTGCGCCGTGGCGGACTTCATCCACGTGGACGCCGCGCGGAACGTCATCTACGACGCGCGCGTCAAGAACCGCACGCCGATCGCCGTGGTCGGCTTGCGCGATTCCATCCTGGTCCAGACCGACGACGCGGTTTTGCTGGCGCACAAGAGCCAGGCGCAGAAGGTCAAGGAACTGGTCCGGAAACTCGGCGAGGACGCGAAGCTCAAGAAGCTGGTGTAGCCGCGCTTGTGAAAGCGGGGATGGGATGGTCGGGTGGCCGGAGTCCGCATTTTAACAAACCCGGCTACGATGGAGGGCAGGCCATAACTCCGCATGTTTATAAATGCGGCGGCGAAGCGAGCTCATTTTCCTCCTGTTCAACTGTCGGTGTTGTGCTATACTCATCGCTCGCGAATTACAATTCATGCAGCATATTCGAAACATCGCCATCATCGCACACGTGGACCACGGCAAGACGACGCTCGTGGACTGCCTGCTCAAACAGTCGGGCACCTTCCGCGCCAACGAGGCCAAGGCCAGCGAGGAACGCATCATGGATTCCATGGACCTCGAACGCGAAAAGGGCATCACCATCCGCGCCAAGAACGCCGCGTTCAAGTACAAGGATTATCACGTCAACATCGTGGACACGCCCGGCCACGCCGATTTCGGCGGCGAGGTCGAGCGCATCATGAACATGATTGACGGCGTGTTGCTGGTGGTGGACGCCGCCGAAGGCCCGCAAGCGCAGACGCGCTTCGTGTTGCGCAAAGCGCTCGAGGCCGGCGCCAAGCCGATCGTGGTCATCAATAAGATTGACCGCGACAATGCCAATCCGAAAAAAGTGCTCGACCAGGTGTTTGAGCTGTTTATTTCGCTGAACGCCACTGACGAGCAACTGGATTTTCCGTTCGTCTATTGCTCGGCCAAGGCCGGCTACGCCAAACTGGATCTCAAGGATGCCAGCGACTCGATGGTTCCGCTGTTCGACGCCATCGTGAAGCATATTCCGCCGCCGCGCGCCAAGGCCGGCGATGGTTTCCAGGTGCTGGTTGCCAATTTGGATTATTCGGACTATCTCGGCCGCATCGCGTTCGGCAAGATCATGGCCGGCAAGGTGAAGGTGGGTGACGCTGCCAGTTGCCTGCACGGCCATGGCAAGATCACCCCGGGCAAAATCACGATGATTTACCATTTCGAAGGGTTGAAACGCATCGAAGTTCAGGAGGCGCATGCGGGCGACATCGTCGGCATCACCGGGTTCGAGGAAGTGTTCATCGGCGAGACGATTGCGGACAAGCCGGAACGCGGCGCGCTGCCGTACATCCCGATTGATCCGCCGACCATCCAGATGGAATTTGCCGTGAACGACGGACCGCTGGCCGGCCAGGACGGCAAGCTCGTTACCGCGCGCCATATCTGGGAGCGGCTGCAAAAGGAGATCCGCACCAATGTCGCCCTGCGCATCAAGCAAACCAGCGACCCGAAGGTGTTCGAGGTCGAAGGCCGCGGCGAGATGCAGATCGCCATCCTCGTCGAGCAGATGCGGCGTGAGGGTTATGAAGTCTTGGTTTCGCGCCCGGAGGTGCTCTACAAAAAGGACGCGGCGGGCAACCTGCTGGAGCCGATTGAACGGATGTTCCTCGAAATCCCGCAAGAGTTCATGGGCGCCGTCATGGAAAACCTTTCCGGCCGCAAGGCGGAGATCACCAACATGAACCACCACGGCGACCAGGTGACCATCGAGGCGCTGATTCCCATGCGCGGCCTGATTGGGTTCGAGACGGACCTGGTGAACCAGACGCGCGGTCTGGGCGTGATGAGCCACCTGTTTCATGAATACGGCGCCGACCGTGGCGAAATTGCCGCGCGCAAGAACGGCTCGCTCGTCAGCATGGAAAACGGCCAGGCCATGGCCTATGCCTTGAACATGATCCAGGAGCGCGGCCGGCTCATGGTCGAGCCGGGCGACGCCATTTACGCCGGCATGATCGTGGGTGAAAATGCGCGCGACAACGACATCCCGGTGAACCCCTGCAAAGCGAAAAAACTCACCAACATGCGGTCGCAGGGCGAGGGCAAGGGCATCCAATTGAATCCGCCGCTCAAACTATCGCTCGAGCGCGCGCTGGAGTACATCGGTTCCGATGAATACGTTGAGGCGACGCCTAAAAACCTCAGGCTCCGGAAAAAAATCCTCGACGAAACCCAGCGCAAACGCGCCGAAAAGTCGCGGGTGATAAAAATTCTCGCCGAGTAAACCAGGGCGGCTCGAAGCAGCGTATCGGGAAGCGAACGGTTGTCGGGCACGGCGCCTTCCCTTCAGTGGCATCGGGATATTCGACTTTCCAAGCCCCTTGCCGTGACGTATCCTGCTCATCTGAAAGATTATGCCGGGTGTTTTCCTCAAGACCTATGGTTGCCAGATGAACGAGCGCGACAGCGAGGCGGTCGCCGCCCAGCTTGTGGCCAAGGGTTACACGCTGGCACCCTCTGAAGCCGAAGCGGATGTAATTCTCCTCAACACCTGCAGCGTGCGGGATTTCGCCGAACAAAAAGCGTTGAACAAAATGGTCAATGTCATCGCCGAAACGCGCCGTTCCCGCCCGGACGTCGTGCTCGGGTTTCTGGGCTGCATGGCGCAAAGCCGCGGCCAGGAACTCATTGATCGTTTGCCGGACGTGGACCTGGTGCTGGGCACGCAAAAATTCCATCGCGCGGCCGAATACCTCGATGACATTATCGCCGAGCGCCGGGATAAAATCGTGGATGTGGGAGCAGAGCAGGGGAGCGAGGCAACCATCCGGGAACATCTATTGAATGGTAACGCCAAAAAATCCGTCACCGCCTTCGTGAGCATCATGCAGGGTTGCAACCAGTATTGCACGTTCTGCATTGTCCCTTACACGCGCGGCGAGGAACGCAGCCGCAGCATTCCCGACATCGTGGCCGAGTGCCGCGAGCTGGTGACGCAGGGAGTAAAGGAAATCACCCTGCTCGGCCAGATCGTCACCAGCTACGGAAGAACGAAATCCCTCACCCGGCCTGCGGCCACCCTCTCCCATCCGATGGGAGAAGGGCGGGGTGAGGGTTTTGTCAAATCTCCTTTCGTCCAACTCCTCGATGCGGTCCACGCCATCGAAGGGTTGGAACGCATCCGGTTCACCTCGCCGCATCCGAAGGGTTACGGCGATGATTTGATTGAGGCCTATGCGCGGCTGCCCAAGCTCGTTGAAAGCGCGCATCTGCCCGTCCAGAGCGGCAGTGATCGGGTCTTGAAGTTGATGCATCGCGGTTACACCCGCGCTCGGTACCTCGGCATCATCGAAAAATTGCGCCGCGTCCGGCCGGAAATCGGCATCACGACCGACTTCATCGTCGGGTTTCCCGGCGAGACCGAGGACGATTTCGAACAAACGCTGGCCCTGGCACGGGAAGTGGAATTCGACCAGGCGTACATCTTCAAATATTCCCAAAGGCGCGACACGCCCGCTGCCACCATGCCCGGCCAGGTTCCGCAAAAGGTCCGCGAAGAGCGCAACCAGCGCCTGCTCAAGCTCATTAATGAAATCGGCGCCCGCCGGTATAAAAATCTGGTCGGGCGGCAAATGGAGATTCTGGTCGAGGGCCCGAGCAAGAAAAATTCGGCGCGGATGACCGGCCGGACCCGCTGCAACAAAATCGTGGTGTTCGAGGGTTCCGCACGCCATCGCGGACAGTTGTTGGACGTCCGAATCGACCGGGCCGGGTCCTTCACGCTCTACGGCGACCCTGCCATTATAAATCTGCAGCCGCGGATGTGAGTCCGCGCCATGTTTTGGGCGAGGATTGAATTTACGGCGAGGATGGAGGATGGAGAACATTTCTGAAAGCCCGTAGGGCTGACATCTTTGTAGGTTCATCATTCCGATTGAAACCAAGCTCCGTAGGAGCGGCATCATCATAAAGCGAGCAGAATATGTCGCCCCGACGGGGCTGGTGATTTTTTGACTGCGGTTCTACAAAGATGTCGCGCCTACGGCGCTGAGGATTTACATACGACATGCGCGGGTTCCCTTACGCTCTATGTCGATCCGGCGATAGTGAATTTGTGAGACTGCAAGGAAGTGCAGCCGATCTTCATATTTAGCTGCGAATCGCATACCAACTACTTCTCTCGGCATAACTGTGGCGCGCGGAACTCTACCAAATTCGAGTGTCTTGATTGGTAATCCAGAAAGATAACAAATTGTTCGCGCGCTCTCAGCATCTGAGATGAAAAGCCAACCGGTTTCCAAACCTCTTGGCCGTTCTCATAGACACCTCTCAACTGGAACGTCCCATTCGGAAGTGGACTAACCGTTGAGGTGTCATACTTCGGAACCGCAATGAGAAGAAGATAACCGCAAGCTGGTAACCCCTCCGGCTTCGGAATCGCTGTTACGCAAAACGAGTAGCCAGCAAGTAGGGAATTGGTGAGATCATCACTCAGCGAGACCAGCGTAGGTGTCGCTTCAACATCTTTCGCTGGCCGCGCAAGAAAAATTGGGCCGCGAGCGCTGCCGCCTGCCAGCAAATGAAGCAAAGAGCTGGTGCCAATACCAGCCACAGAACTGCAACGGCGATGACAATGGTGCCATTACGCATTACGATTGGCCCACCAGATGATCAGCGGGTAGTTTTGCAGCTCATCCCGTTTCATAATTTTGCTCGATTCCATGTCTTCAAAGCAGACGAAATACCAAATTGTGTGATTCTCACCTCCGGTTCTTCCGTAAGAAATATTCTTTTAATCCGGCATCGTTGCCGGCGTACCAGCCTTTGCTGCGGGGATTGGGCACGCCCGGCAGCGGTTTGCGGAACAGGATATTATTGCCGGTCAGGCCGCTGCGATACCCGTCCCGGTAGCCGTCCAGATACTCGGTCCGCAATGGCGGGTTGGCGTCAAAGGGGGTCTCGGCCGGGGTCGGCACCGGGGCGCTGCGGGCCACGGCCAAGTCATCCTCCGGGGTGTACACATTCGCTGGCTTCTCCGACTGACAGGCCGACAGCGAAATCAGGAATGAAAATACTGTCAGGGCAATGAAACATCGCCCAGCTCCAAGTTGCCGGTCCGGTTTCATGACGATGACTTTATTTCCGAGAAGTTTTTTTGTCCATATGAATCGACTCAGCGTTTTTTGTGTTCTTTTGGACCGGTTCATGGTTAGCTGGTTGCCGATGAAACTGTCCATTTTGTCCGTCCTGCTCGGTCTCGGGGTGAGCGTACCGCAGATTTACGGCCTGACCCGGCCGGCGCAATTTGCGGCCGTGGCGCGCCAGTTTCCCCGCAACCTGCCCGCCGGGGTCGTATTGATGTTGCTGGCCACCGCCGGTTTCATCTGGAACGTCAACATCGAGCCCATCGCGGATTTTTCCGTCTTCAAACCTTACATGATCGCCGGATTTGCGGCCGTGGGGATTCTGGCCTGCATTTTTGTCCGGGATTTTCTGGCCGTGCGCGGTCTGGCGGTCATCATGCTGTTGCTCGCGAAGCTGATGGTTGATACCGGGCGCCCGCACCTCAGCCAGACGCCCTGGGTGTACGTGATTCAATTCTGGGCTTACCTGCTCGTGGTTGCCGGTATCTGGTTCACGGTGACGCCCTGGAAATTGCGTGATTTTCTGAACTGGGCGACGGCCACGGAGCAGCGCATTCGGATCGGCAGCGGCATCCGGCTCGCCTTTGCCGTGTTCGTGCTGCTTCTCGGTTTGACGGCGTTCCGGACGATGTGAGTGCCGTTAAGCCCAGGATCCTGGTCATTCGCGGCGGCGCCATCGGCGATTTCATTCTCACTCTGCCGGCGATCGCCGCGCTTCGCCGCCAGTTTCCCCAGGCGCATCTGGAACTGCTCGGCTATCCGCACATCGCCCAGTTGGCGCTGGCCGGCGGTCTGGTGGACCGGGTGCAGCCGATCGAAGCGCGCAGCCTGGCAGGCTTCTTCGCCCGGGGCGGCGCGCTGGAACCGGATTGGATGGATTACTTTTCCGAGTTCGACCTGGTGATTTCGTATCTTTACGACCCGGACGAAATTTTCAAAACCAATGTCTGCCGCTGCGCCGTCGGCCAGTTCATTGCCGGGCCGCATCGACCGGACGAAACCGAACGCCTCCACGCCACGCAAGTTTATTTGAAACCATTGGAACGCCTCGCTATTTTCGATGCTGACGTCGTGCCGCGTCTGAACCTCGACGCTCACCCTTCAACCTTCAGCCAATTGGCCCTCCACCCGGGCAGCGGCAGCGAAGCGAAGAACTGGCCGGAAACAAAGTGGGCGGATTTGCTTCAACAAATCACGGCGACGACCGATTGGAGCGTACTGCTGGTCGGGGGTGAGGCGGAAGGTGACCGCCTAAAACGGCTGGCGATGCTGCTGCCGCCGGCGCGCCACACCATCGCCCAGGCATTGCCGCTGGCGGAACTGGCGAAACGGCTTCACATGTGTGCGGCGTTCGCCGGCCATGATTCCGGCATCACGCATCTGGCCGCCGCGGTGGGTTTGCCCTGCGTGGTCCTTTGGGCGGATACCCTCGAGGAGATCTGGCGGCCTCAAGGTGAACGGCTGGTGGTGATCAAAGAGATCACCGGAATTCGAAACATCACCGTGGACCAAGTGATGACCGAATTGCGCCGACTTGTTCGAGGATAGCCGGTGGAATTGTGGTTGACCTGTTCGGTGTCCCGCCTGAAGGCGGCTGTTGGGGGGCTATCCTTTTCGCCCGAAGGCGGGGCCACAAGCGTTTGTCCGTTACGGCTTTGCTCCGTTGCCGTTTTGGATCACGGGAGCGATGACCACTTCGATTTCCCGGGCGCGAAGCTGTTCCACCAGCCCGTGCGGCGCCCGGTCATCCGTCACGACGGTGTCCACGTTGTCCAAGCCGCACAGCGGCAGCACGGATTGACGGCCGAACTTGGTGTGGTCAAGACAGAAAATCACCTTGTGCGCGGCGCGGATCATCGCCAACTGAATGTCGATCAAAAGGCCGTGGGAATTGGTGATGCCTTCCAGCGTGATGCCGCCGCCGCTCATCACCGCCACGTCAACGTGGATCTTCTTCGAAAAGGTTTCGACGGCCAGCGGTCCGACCAAAACGCCCAGCCGCGGGTAAATCACACCGCCGCTGGCCACCAATTCCACCCGCGTCGCTCCTGCAAACAGATTGGCCACCGGCAACGAATTGGTGACAATTTGAACCGGCTTGTCTTCCAAGTGACGCGCGACATGGTAACAAGTCGTGCCGGCATCGATGATCACGCTTTGATTCGGTTGGATAAGGTCGGCACAGGTTTTGCCGATGGCCTCCTTCTCTGCCAGTTGGTGTGTATCGCGCGTGGAGAAAATGAATTCGTCTGTCTTGGGATTCAAAATGCGGGCCCCGCCATGCGTTCGTTTCAAACTGCCGCCCGCCTCCAAGGCAGTAAGATCCCTTCGCACAGTGGAAACCGAAACTCCCACGCGCTGCGAAAGTTCTTCAAGTGACGCAAATTCAACGTCTTGCAGATGCGCCTCAATACGGTGTCTGCGCTCTTCTGCCGTCATTCTGTCAGAATAATGACACTTATTGAAATATTTTGCAAGAAAATAGTTGACTTTTTTTCAAAATCGGTAAAATTCGATATAACATTATGAGCGCCACTGTTTCAGCACCGCACCGTGCGGTCATTGAGCATTTGGTTCGTCAGGCCGTTTACTCACGGCTCGGCAAACCACTGCCGCGCGCGGCAGCGGCGCCCAACCCGCTCGTGGTAAACATCAGTGCGCGCCATTGTCATCTGTCGCCGGAAGCGGTGGAGATTTTGTTCGGCAAGGGACATCAATTGCAGGTTCACAAGTGGCTTTACCAGGAAGGGCAGTTCGCGGCCAGGGAAACGCTCACGCTTATCGGCCCGCGCAGCCGCGTGATTTCGAACCTGCGCATCCTCGGTCCGTGCCGCAATTTCAACCAGGTGGAGCTGGCGTATACCGATGCCATCGCGCTGGGCTTTGATATTCCTTTGCGACTGTCAGGCAACATCAAGGGTACGCCGGGCTGCATGCTGATGGGGCCGGCCGGCTTTTTCGAAATGCCGGAAGGCGTCATTCGCGCCGCGCGCCATGTGCACATGAGCCCCGCGGACGCGGAATTTTACGAGGTCAAGAACGGCGACGAAATGAAACTGAAGATCGGCGGTTTCTGCGGCTTGATGCTGGACCGGATGTTGTGCCGGGTGGACCCGAGTTTCAAATTGGAAGTTCACATTGACACCGACGAGGGAAACGCGTGCAATCTGCAACCGGACACGCCTTGTGAATTAATGAACTGAATTTCAACCCACAACCCACAACCATAATCCATTATGAGCGAAGCAATAGGCATGATCGAAACCAAGGGCTACACCGGCAGCGTCGAGGCCAGCGATGCGATGGTCAAGGCGGCCAATGTAACCCTGGTCAAAACCATCCCGATCGGCGGCGGCCTCATCACCGTGCTGGCCAAGGGCGATGTCGGCAGCATCAAAGCGGCGGTGGATGCCGGAGCGAAGGCCGCGGCCAAGGTGGGCGAACTGGTCAGTTCGCACATCATCGCCCGGCCGCACGAAGATGTCTTGAAAGTCTTCGTCGGCAGTTCCGGCAAGTAACCTTCAACTCTCAACCCACAACTTTTTATGCCACAACAAGCAGTTGGAATGATTGAATGCAAAGGCCTGTGCGCCCTGCTGGAAGCGACCGACGCCGCGCTCAAGGCGGCGAACGTGGCCTTCACCGGCTGGGAGAAAATCGGCAGCGGTTACGTCACCGCGTTTTTCCGCGGCGACGTGGCGGCGGTGAAAGCCGCGACCGATGCCGGCGCGGCGGCCGCGTCCCAGGTGGGCGCCGTCGTGAGCGTCCAGGTCATCCCGCGCCCGCATGAGGAACTCAGCGGGCTGGGCAAATGGCTCCAGTAAGTGCGAAATGCGGAATTCGGAGTGCGGAATGACGCCGCGCCGAATTAATTCCGCACTCTGGACTCGGCACACCGCGTTTATGAAGATTCTCGTCGCCAACATCGGTTCGACCTCGCTCAAGTGGCGGCTGTTCGATTGCTCGGACGGCGGCGAACGCCTGCTGCACCAGGGCGGCTTCGAGCGGGTGTCGGACTATCCCAAGGCGATTGAGGATTGCCTCAGCCAGTTGCGGGACGCCCAAGTCATTGTCAGCGAACGCGACCTGGCGGCAGTCGGTTTCAAAACCGTCGTGGCCAAGGACGTGACCGGCTGCGTGCGACTGGATGAGCGCGTGCTGGGCGCCATGGCGGCTTACAACAATTTGGCGCCGGCCCATAACCCGCCATATATCACCGGTATCAAACTCTTTGCCCAACGCATGCCGGCCGTACCGCTCGTCGCATTGTTTGAAACGGCCTTTTATCAATGGGCCCCCGAGGCGATGACGCGCTATGCCGTCCCGGAATCCTGGCACAACGCCGGCATCCGCCGCTGGAGTTTCCACGGAGCGAGCCATAAATTCATCGCCGAACGCAGCGCCGAACTGCTGGGCCGCAGCGACGTCGCCGACCGCGCCCGCCGGCTTTACGTCGATGGTGGGAAATCAAAAATATCCGGGGCGCCCTTGCGTGTCATTTCCTGCCATCTCGGCGGAAGCTCCAGCATTACCGGTATCCTGAACGGCGCGGCCATCGGCAGCAGCATGGGCATGAGCCCCCAGTCCGGTCTGCCGCAAAATAACCGGGTGGGCGACCTCGATGCCGAAGCGATTCCCTACGCGGTGAAAACTTTCGGCATCACGATCCAGGAAGCTCAACGCCAGCTCACGAAGGAATCCGGCCTCAAGGGTTTGAGTGGGATTTCCAACGACATCCGCGAAATAACCGAGGCCGCCGCGAAGGGCGATACCCGGGCGAGACTCGCCATTGAGGTCTTCGTGGCGAGCGCGCGGCATTGGATTGGCGGTTATTTTCTGGAACTCAACGGTGCGGACGCCATCGTTTTCACGGCCGGCATTGGCGAGAACCAGGCGGAAGTCCGCGCCGCGATTTGCGCCAACCTCAATCAGCTTGGCATCATCTTGGACCGGGAGAAGAACAGGATGGCCCGAGCCACCGAGGCAGTCATCAGCGCTCCCGATGCGCGCGTCAAAGTCATGGTCATCCCCACGAATGAGGAACTCGTGGTCGCGCGCGAGACCCGGCGCTTTCTCGAAAGCAAAAGAAATTGAACAACGCTCAATGCTCAACCATCAACACTCAACTGATTTATGGCACAACAAGCAATAGGAATGATTGAAACCCGCGGCCTGGTCGCCCTTGTCGAGGCGACCGACGCCATGCTCAAGGCTGCGAATGTGGAACTGGCCGGCCCGATGACCCAGGTCGGCAACGCGCTCGTCACGGCGGTGGTCGTGGGCGACGTCGCGGCGGTGAAAGCCGCCACGGACGCAGGCGCCCAGGCCGTCAAGGCCATCAAGGGCGAACTCGTCAGCGTGCATGTCATCGCCCGCCCGCACGCCGACGTGGAGCAGGTGTTGCCCAAAAAGAAGTAACTCGTTAACTGAGTTAGATTGTTAAATCGGTCCGCTGCAGGGTGGGAAACGATTTAACCAGTCACCATTTAACCAATAATAAATCATGTTCCTCGCCAAAGTCGAAGGCGCGGTGGTCGCCACCAAGAAGGACGCCTCCATGGGCGGACGCAAACTGTTGCTCCTGCGCCCGCAGCTGGTGGATGAGAAGGATCCGGCCAAATTTCGTCCCGGCGTGAACACCATTGTCGCCGTGGACAGCGTCGGGGCGGGCGTGGGCGAAATGGTGCTGTTTACCCAAGGTAGTTCCGCCCGGCTCGCACCCAGCCTGAAAGATGCGCCGGTGGACGCGGTCATCATCGGTATCGTCGATACCGTGGACGTGCTGGGCAAGGTGATTTTCAGTGCAAAAAATTCAGCGTGAAGCTTGAGTAACCCATGAGTGCGGTGAACGAGACTTTGATCCACGATGTCGTCGCTGAAGTGATGGCAAAGCTGGGCGGGGCCCCGGCCCCGGTCCCGGCAAAGCCTGCCCCGCCGGCGCCTCCACCGGCAAACGCATCCTGCGGCGCGGCTGAGAGCAGGGCGCGTCCCACCTCTGCCTTGCGTGGCAAGTTTGGGGTCTTTCAGGATGCCAGCGAGGCCTGTGCCGCCGCGCAGGAAGCCTACCTGCAATTGCAGGAAAAGGGCGTGGCCGCGCGCCGCAAGATTGAGGAGATCGTCAAGACGCTCGCCGAGAAAAACGCCGAGGCCTGGGGCAAACTGGAACTCGACGAGACGAAAATCGGCCGCCTCGACCACAAGATCGAAAAGCTCAAAATTATCAAGCTGGTTCCGGGCGTGGACTGGCTGCGGCCGGATGGCCGCAGCGGCGATCACGGCATCACGCTGGAGGAATACACGCCATTTGGCGTCGTCGGCGCGGTGACGCCGAGCACTCATTCGGTCCCCACCATGAGCGGCAATATTGTGAACATCGCCGCCGCCGGCAACGCCGTCGTGTTCAATGCGCATCCGGCTGCCGCCCGCTGCGCCGCCACGGCGGTGCGCGCCTACAACGAGGCGATTTTCCGCGAAACCGGCATTGAGAATATCGCGTGCGTGATCGAGAAACCGACGCTCGATTCGTTCAACGCCATCTGCAGACACGAAGCCGTCCGCCTGCTGTTGGTCACCGGCGGCCCGGCGGTGGTGAAGGCGGCGATGCAGACCGGCAAGCGCGCCATCTGCGCCGGCCCCGGCAATCCGCCGGTGGTAATGGACGATACCTGCTGCCCGACGCGCGCGGCCCGGGCCATCATTCAGGGCGCAGCCTACGACAACAACCTGCTCTGCATCGGCGAGAAAGAAGTGTTCGTGCTCGAAACCACTGCCGACAAGCTGATGGCGGAAATGGAAAAGAATGGCGCCGTGCGATTGACGAATGCGCAACTTGACGCGCTGACCAAGGCCGCCTTCACATTCACGGCGGGGCAGGGCGGGGGATGCGCTTATGCCTCGGTCAACAAGGACTTCATCGGCAAGGACGCTTCCGTGCTGGCGAAGGCCGCCGGGGTAAATGTTCCCGCCGGTACGCAGTTGCTGTTTGCCGAGACGGACGCGAAACATCCGTTTGTGGAGGAGGAGCAGATGATGCCGTTCCTCCCGATTGTGCGGGTGAAGAGCGTCGAGGAAGGCATCGAGCATGCGCTCGAGGCCGAGCACGGCTACAAGCACACCAGCATCATCCATTCGCACGACGTGGAGCACATGACGGCCATGGGCCGGGCGCTGGATACGACACTTTTCATCAAGAACGGCCCGTGCATGGCTGGCTTGGGCCTCGGCGGTGAGGGCTATTTGAGCTATTCGATTGCCACGCCGACCGGCGAAGGGGTGACGAATCCCCGCACGTTCACGCGCGTCCGCCGCTGCGTGATGGTCGATAACCTCCGGATCTATTAACCACAGATGGACATGGATAAACACGGATCACCAAGTTATGACAACGGATTTTATCCGGGCGCATCCGTGTTAATTCGCGGTTGAAATTTTATGTTGTTAGCCAGAGTGGAAGGCAACGTGGTCGCGACCCGCAAGCACCCGAGCTATGAGGGCTGGCGGCTCGTCCTTTGCCAGCCGATGAGTGCGGCCGGCGAACCGGAAGGCTCGCCGATGGTGGCGATTGACGCGCATGGCGCGGGTCTGCATCAGCAGGTGATTGTTTCATCCGATGGTCTGGCTGCGCGCAAGGCCGTGGGTGATGACAAAAGTCCGGTGCGCTGGATGGTCACCGCCGTCGTGGACGAGAAGGAGCCGGGGGTGCGCGTATGAAGCTGGGCACGGTGATCGGTCGGGTGACCTTGAGCCGCAGCGTGCCGGCGCTGATAGGCGGACGGTTTCTCATTGTCAGCCCGTTCGGCCGGGAACAATACGAGCGCGGGCTCGGGGCCGAAGTCAGTTTGGGCAGGGACCCGAGCCTGGTGGTTTACGACGACTTGGGCGGTGCCGTGCGGCAGGTGATCGGTTACGAAGAAGGCCGCGAAGCCGCCCAGCCGTTCGACCGGCCGACGCCGGTGGACGCCATCAATGCCGCGCTGGTGGACGAAATTTTCTATTCACCGTTTAAATGAAAAATATCATCAGTGTCCGGGATCTGGAAAACATGGTCCGCAACGGGCAGGATGTCCGCAACCTGCCGGCGGACGCCATCCTCACGCCGTCGGCGCGCGA
>DATJOW010000011.1:0-33795 GCA_035506715.1 Candidatus Acidiferrum sp.
GCCGTCGGGAAAAAGAGCGCTCGGCGAATTGAGGAGGAGCCGGGCGGACTCGATGGCTCCGCCGGAAACGACAACCACGTCAGCCGTTTGCGTCTGCCGCCGGTTCTGCGCGTCAAAGTATTCAACGCCCTTCGCCCGGCCTTGGGCGTCCAGAATTATGTTGGCGGCAATGCAATGGGTGCGCAATTCGCAGTGACCGCTGGCCAAGGCGGTCTTGATAACCGTGTTTTGCGTTCCGTTTTTGGCGTCGCACTCGCAGCCAAAACCGCAGCACCAGCGGCAGCGCATGCAGCCGGACCGGCCGTTGTACGGAACGGTGTTACGCAACATCGGGATGTAAAACGGGTGCCATCCCAGCCGTTGGGCGGCGGGTTTGAGAATCTGCGTCTCCCGGGAATCGGGCAACGGCGGCATGGGCAGCGGCCGGCGGCGCGGCGCCTTGAACGGATCGGGCGCGACATCCCCGGACACCCCGATTTCCCATTCCGCCTTTTCATAAAACGGTTCCAGGTCGGCGTATGTGATCGGCCAATCGTCCAGGGTGCTGCCTTCCGGAACGCCGTAAAGGGATTTCATCCGGAAATCCTGGGCCATGAAACGCCAGGCCATCGCGCCGTAGCTGACGGTCCCGCCGCCGACGCAGGCAGCATTGTTGTTGTACTGACCGTCAGCCGGCCAGACCACCTGTTCTTTGCCTTCGGGGGTAACGAACACCCGCGGCTCTTTCTGTTCGTCCGGCCCATAGGGCGGCCCCAGCACGGAGGTGCGCTGGTTGCTCAGGTCGTCTTTCCGCTCGTCGGACGGCGCGACCCAACGGCCGCGCTCGAGCAAAACCACGTCGAGCCCCGCCGTGGCCAGTTCCTTGGCCACCACTCCGCCGCCGGCGCCCGAGCCGACCACAACCACGTTGGCATGCTTGGAGTTCACCGCTTGTCCGCTGGCGAGTCGGGGGTGCCGGCCCATGGCGCGGTGAGCGGCCGGCGGCTGCGCACGGGAGCCGTGGGCAATCTCAGCATGCGCCAGCTCACGGCGTCCCGGTTGCCGCCGTGGCGCGGACCGCCGTAAAATCCCTGCAAGGTATGTTCAACCACCCGGTTGAAAAATTCGCCCGCCGGAATTTTCTTCCAGACATCCCCCGGCGCCTGGTTGGATTCCAGTTTCCGCAGCAGATCGTCCTGCTCTCCGGCGGCCAGTTCAACAAAGCGTTTGGCGAAAAGATCCAGGCTGGATTCCCGCACGCCTTGAAGCCCGAGCCGGTACAATTCCTGATGGCGGCGATAGTAGCCCGCCAATTTGCGGTCGATGAAATGAACCACTCCCGCCCAGGCCGCCCCCGGGTCGTCATCCGCCGGGATAATGCGCTCGCAGATCGCATTGACGGTTTCCGCTTCGGCTTCGTCGAAGAAGCGCCACGGGCCGGACGGAACGGGCCAAGGATGAAATAGCGGCGCGGCCAGCAAAGTCGCGGACGAAGCGCGGAGGAAATATCGACGCGTCACCTGCCAGTTCGAGCGCTTCGCGTTCATAAGGGTGGACCCCGGCAGCTTAGGGAATCCCGCTGGCGTGTCAACTCCCACTCCTGAATCCGCTAAGGCAATCCGCTTAGTGGCCGAATGACTCTGGGATGGTCCGCTTTGGCTTTGTGTTGAAGCCGGAACAGCCATACTCTGCCGTCCAGTATGCAAACGATTTCCACGGGTTCAAAGTCATCCTTCCTCAACCGATCGGCCAAGCCGCCTCGTCGCCGTCGCGTGGCCGCCGGCCTGGTGGCCGCTTTCCTGATCGCTCTGGCGGCGACGGCGGCGCCGATTCCGGTCATCCTGGACACAGATATCGGCGATGATATTGACGACACCTGGGCGCTGACGATGCTGCTCAAGTCGCCCCCGTTCGATTTGAAACTGGTCACCACGACGACCGGCAAAGCGGAGTACCGGGCAAAAATTGTGGCACGAATGTTGACCATCGCCGGCCGCACCGATGTAGCGATCGGCTTGGGAGCTGGAAGTCGCGAAGGCACCGGCGGTCAAGTCGATTGGGTCCGCGATTACCCACTCCGCAATTACCCGGGTCGCGTGCTGGAAGACGGCGTTCAGGCGCTCATTGATATGGTGAACACGGAAGCCAGCAATGGCACGCCGGTCACGATTATCGCCATCGGTCCCTTGGAGACCCTGAATGAAGCACTGACACGGGATCCAGGCATCGCGCGCAAGGCAAATTTCGTGGGCATGATGGGGAGTGTTCACAAAGGCTACGACAACAAGCCCCGGCCCGAGGTGGAGTACAACATGCATTTCATTCCCGGAGCGAAGAAAGTTTTCGCTGCGCCCTGGCAGAGTTTCGCCATTACGCCGCTGGACACTTGCGGGCTTGTGAAACTCTCCGGCTCCGAGTTTGAGCAGGTCAAGACGAATCAAGACGCGCTGGTGCAGGCCCTCCTGGAGAACTATCGAATCTGGTCGGGCAAAACGAATGTCACCCAACTAACCGAAAGCAGCGTGCTATTCGACACGGTGGCGATTTACCTGGCGGATCCCGGCCCGAAACCGCTATTGGGATTGGAAACGCTCAACCTCTCGGTCAGCGATCGAGGGATGACTACGATTGATCCGGCCGGATGCAAAATGACGGTGGCGACATCCTGGACCGACTTGCCGGGTTATCGCGATTTTCTGCTTCGCAGTTTAACGCGCGCGACAATTCAACGGCGTTAAAGACTCCGATATTGTGCAACTCAGAATCGAATTTCCGCCATTCAAAAACACCTGATTTTAAACGAGCCCAGCCGGTAAGGACGTTCCAAGCCTCATTGCCGGAGTGTTATTGGTCTCATGAATATAATGAAAGTGATTTTACCTCAATTAGTTATGCATCCACGCCAGATTTTTACAGCATTATTGTACTTTCTTGTTGACAATATCAGCTAGCCGTAATAGAACTATTACACATTCACCGCATAAGAATTGGTCTTGAGATGTTTCAGTTCGGTGAATTGAGGGTGTCAGGGCGTAACTGTTTATATTATCAACCTAGTGACCTACACAGACATAATAGATAATAGTGAATGACATAGTCCGGAAAACCGTTAAATAACCCCCACAGTGACCCCGCGCTTATGAATACGCGAACAACAACAAACCCGACGCGCAAGCCAACTTGCATCACGCTGTTTCATCAAAATCAAATTCGAGCCCTGCAACTCCTGGTGATGGGCCTGATCGCCGCGACACTTCTTTTCGGCATGAGTGCTCAGGCGGCCAACATACTGGTGAATCCAGGATTTGAGGCCGACGGAAACCACGGCAACGGCGCTCCGATCACCGCCTGGAGCTTTTCCACCGCCGATCCCTACTGGATCAATGTGGACTCCTATGCGCATTCCGGAGCCAACTATTACAAAGTTTGGGGTGCGTTTAATGGCAACCCGAACTGGAGTGCCGTGTGGCAGGACAACAGTTGCCTGCCCGGGGCGAAATATCAGGCCGATGGGTGGATGTTTAATCTGGGCACCGATTCCATTTTTCAGGATGGAAATGACTTTGCCTGGTTGGAAGTTTCATTTCGGGACGCCAGCGACAACATACTGGCGCTTTACAAGTCGGACAATTTCTGCGCCACCAATTCGAACTACACGGACAACACTTGGTATGACATGCCGATTACCAACATCTGCAATCCCAATCCGCCCTATCAGGTGATCGGCACGACCAATGAATTGGTGGCACCGCCGGGGACGGTTAAAGTTCGCTTCCAGCACACCTACTACCAGTTGCTCTGGGGCGGCGGCTCCACTTATTTCGACGATGCGACCTTGAATCAGACATTCGGTCCGGTGCCTCCCACCCTGAGCAATATTTATCCCGGCAACATGCTGTTTGCCAGCAACCACATCAGCTTTACCATCAACTCAGCCAGCAGCACCCCGATTCCCACCAGTGGCATTCACCTGGTTGTGAACGGTACGGATGTTTCCGCCGACCTGAAGATCACCGGATCTTCACCCACGATCAATGTGATCTACACCAATTTGCTGACCAACGTCTGGGCGTACACGGCGTCAATCACCGTGACCGATTCGATCGGGTTCACGGCCAGTGCAAACATGAATTTTGATACCGTGAATCCCACGTTCGTCTGGGAAGCTGAAGATTACGACTTCACCAACGGGCTTTATTACGACAACCCGCTCCTGACCTCGACGGTGCAGCTGAACAGCTATTTCGGGGTAACTGGCGTGGTGGGGACTGACTACGGCAGCAGCTCCACGGGACACGCCATTTTCCGCCCCGACGATACCACGGGGACAGGTCCGGCCGGCGACTCCGCGCGGCAGGTGTATCTCAACGCGCAGGTTGGTGATCCGGCCGTGATCGACTACACGGTGGGCTATATCGCCCAGTATGACTGGTTTAATTACACGCGGGACATCCCGGCGGGGAACTATAACATCTACGGCCGCCTGGCCGGTGGTGCGGGAGCGACGGTTGTCAGTTTGGATGATGTGACGACTCCCGGGGTCACGAACAACCTGGGATACCTCAAGTTCACCGGTTCAGACTGGGGCGCCTATCAGTACGTCCCGGCGGTGGATAACAACGGAAACGTGCTGCAGTTCGCCTTGAGCGGCAAGAAAACCTTGCGCGCGACGCTCTTGAGCGGCGGCGACAATATGAATTTCTTTTTCCTGGTGCCCGCCGCGCCCGCCGTGCCGACCCTCAGCAACATCGCGCCGACCAATGGCACCATGTTCGCTTCGGGCAACACCTTCAGCTTCACGGTCACGGCGGCGGGGGGCGTCGGGATCAATAACTCCGGAATCCATCTTTACCTGAATGGAGCGGATGTCAGCGCCAATTTGAACATCACCAGTCCGGATCCCACAAACAAGAACGTGAGTTACACGCTGCTCTTGCCCAATACTCTTTACACGGCGGTCATTGCGGTAACCAACGTGAACGGTGCAGGCGTATCCCGCACCATCTCCTTCGATACGATGAGCACCGGCAATTTCTATGTCAAAATCAATGATTTCGACTACAACGGCGGGGCTTATGATACCAACGGAAACGGCTTGATACCGGCGGCTTACCAGGGAGACCAGTTGCCCAACGACACCGGAGCCATCCTCAATATCGACTATTACCACACCAGCGGCGGCAATTATCCTTATCGCGGACCCAATGCGCTCGCCACGGAGGTGACGCAAGACGTTCCGCTTCCCGGTTTCACCTCGGGTAACAGTGGCGACGATTACGACGTTGGAAATTTTAATAACGGTGATTGGGGCAACTACACCCGGGATTATCCGGCTGGCAAGTATCTGGTCTATGGACGCATGGCCGGTTACAGCCAGAACACGGCCTTGTCGCAGGTTGTCGGCGGCTGGGGTACGAGCAGTCAGACCCTGAAATTACTCGGCACGTGGCCGGCCAATCCCGGCGGTTGGCAGAACTGGGTCTGGATTCCGCTGCAGTTAAACGGCGCTCCGGTCATCGTGAGCTTGGGGGGCGTGCAGACACTGCGGGTTACGTCGGCCAACAACGTCAATGCGAACTACTTCATGCTCGTGCCGGCCACGGGCATCAAGCTCTCGATTGCGCTGTCCGGCGGCAATGCGCAGCTCTCGTTCCCGACGCAAGCCGGCGGAACCTACGAGGTGCTGTACACGACGAACCCGGCGAGCGGAAACTGGACGGTATTGACCACGGTTCCCGGGACCGGCGCGGTGCAAGTAGTGAGCGATCCGTTAACCGGAACTGGACGCTTCTACAAGGTGGTGTCGAAGTAATGGCAGCCGGCGCGGCTCCAAAGGCGGCCGGTCGCCGCCTTTGGACCGCCCGTTTATCAACCGGTGGCAACCGCTCGAAGATGAACGAAGGAAGAACAAACCAGATGAAACAAAAAATTGGTTTTCCCGACGACCGCGGACGGATGCCTGTTTTGAATGAAATCAGTTAAATCCAAAAGCGACGATCGCATGAACATATCAAAGGCCTGTTCGGAAAAGACCACCGGGTGCCGGCAACGGTGCGGGTTCACCTTGATCGAACTGTTGGTGGTTATCGCCATCATCGCCATTTTGGCGGCATTGCTGCTACCCGCTCTCAGTCAGGCCAAGAAGCGGGCCAACGGTATTTATTGCATGAACAACACCAAGCAATTGGCCACCTCGTGGATCATGTACGCGGACGACAACGGCGGCAGACTGGCACCCAACGTCGACTGGTTGAGTGCCGGTTTGGGCGTCGGCACGCCCGCGTGGGTGGCCGGCTGGCTCACCTTGAGCCCCGGGTACACGGACAATACCAATATCGCGATGCTGATTGACAAGGAGGCCTATCCGTATGCTGCCTATCTCGGGCCTTACATCAAAACGGCCCTGCCTTTCAAATGTCCGGCCGACCTTTCCACCGCCAAGATTTACGGGCGAAGCATGCCCCGGGTCCGCAGCTACTCGATGAATAATTTTTTGGGTTCGCCGTCGCGGGCAAACAATACGGACGCCAATGCCGTCTCCAATCCCCAGGGCAGCAGCAAGTATGCGCCCTATCAGAAAATTACCGCCATCCCGGTGCCCAGCATGACCTTTGTGGTACTGGATGAGCGGGAGGACAGCATCAACGATGGCGATTTCTTCACCGCCGTGGATAAACCGGGGTACCTGACTGACATCCCCGCCAGTTATCATGGCGGGGCCGGCGGCTTTTCATTTGCCGACGGACATTCGGAAATCCACAAATGGTTTTCGGCCTGGATTACGCAACCGATTCAAACGAACCCGATCAATGGTCACGATTTGAAATCGGAAGGTGAGCCGGGGGTGGAGGATTCGTATTGGCTGGACCTCCGCGCCGTTGGGGTGGGGAATTTCCCCTGAGCGCCGGATTAGATTTGGACTGCAGGTGGGTTGGATGGTTTGGTTGCTCGGCCGGCCCGGGAGCCTGTCATTTTGGCTCCCGGGCGGGTCGCAAATCAGCGCCGGTCTTCGGGCGGTTCCTGGCGGAACCACTGGAGCGCAAAAAGGATCATTTCGGTGGAATTCTTGAATTTCAACTTTTCCTTGATGCGGTTCTTGAACGAGCTGATGGTGGGGATGGCGACCTTCATTTCCTGCGCGATCTCCCGCGTCCCTTTGCCCTGGCCGAGCATGCGAAAGACTTCCAGCTCGCGATCGCTCAGGGCTTCAAGCGGTGAAGGAATCTGGTCGGGTTCGCCCTTTACAAATTTTGAGACGACGAGGGTGGCCATGCTTTCACTGATATGGACATTTCCGCTCAGCACCTTGCGAATGGCGGCGACCACCGTGGTGGCGGGTTCGCTCTTCATGACGTAGCCCATCGCACCCGCCCGCAGGGCGCGATCGCCGTAGAGGGATTCGGAATGCATGGAGACGACCAGCACTGGCATGTCTTCATGATCCCGCTTGATCGACTTGATGAGGTCCAGGCCGCTGGTCGAGTCGAGCGAAATATCCACAATGACGAGGTCCGGCGGGTTGTTGCTCATCTGGCGCAACGCCTCTATTCCATCCGAGGCGTCGCCACAGACTTTCAAATCCGGTTCCAAGTCAATCAGCCGCCGCAACCCGTCACGAAACATCGCGTGATCGTCAATAATGAAAATGCGCTTCGCCCCGGCGACCGGTTCCTCGGGCGTTGGTTCGTTCAAGTTGTCCGGCATCCCGCCGTTTCTGGGTGACTTCGAGTTCATTTTAAGGGCTGCTATTTCTCAAGCCTGCACGCGGTACTTGCACGTGATCAGTGTGCCCCGATCCGGCCGCGAGTCCATTTCGAGCACGGCACCGATCACCTGGGCGCGATACTTCATGATGTCGATGCCCATCCCGGCTTTGTCCTGCTCCGTAACCTGGAATCCAACCCCGTCGTCCTGCACCGAGAGTACCAGATTGTCGTTTTCCCGCCGGAGCCGGACGTTGATGGTGCTGGCCTGACTATGCCTGGCGGCGTTCAGGATGGCCTCCTGGGCGATAAAATGCAAATGCATTGCGACTCCGTTATGGATGCCCGGCAACGCTTCGCCGGAGGAAAAGTCGCAATGGATATGGTAGAGTTTGCCGATTTTGGCCGTCAGTTCCTCCAGCGCGTCGGCCAGGCCCCCCTCTTCCAGCCGGACGGGGAAAAGTCCCCGCGCCACGGTCCGGGTTTGCACCAACGATTCATTAATCAGGGTGCTGATGTAATTGGCCTCCGATGATTCCGTCTCGTTCTTTTCCTTGAGGTGGCGGGCCAGGATATGCGTCCGGTAGGCGATCGCTGCCAGTTGCTGACAGACCCCGTCGTGCAGATCATGGCCGAGCCGTTGTTGCTCGCGGTTGGAAATTTCCAGAATTTCCCTTTCCAACCGTTTTCGTCCGGTTACATCCCGCGCGACGCCTTCCACCTCGATGATTTTGCCGCCTTGCTCGACCACGCGGGAGCTTACCTCTAGTTCGAGGCGCTGTCCGGCCGCATTCACAAAATCCCAATCAACGGCCGGCGTCGTCACCCCGGAAACAACCTTTTTAAGCCATTCCCTGGCCGAGGGGCGGTCGTCTTCGGCGATCAATTCAATCAAGTTCATCGTCAAAATCTCGCTGCGCTGACGTTGCAACAGCCTCTCCCCGGCGGTGTTGATCGATGTCATGTGTCCCTGCAGGTCGTGGGTAAAAACCATGTCGCTGGCGTTTTCAAACAGGTCCAGATACCGCTCCTTGATTGCGGCTTCCGCCTGCAGTTTTTCCGCAATGATCTGGGTCTGCCGGTGAACGCGGCGACGCAGCAACACCACCCACCCAAAGGCCGTCAGCACAATGGCGCCAAGCAGGACCAGGGCCCAAAATAGTTTGCGCAACGTCCACCACGGCGGCTGCTTCAGCACCGTAATGTCCAGCGGCGAACGAAGCAGGAGGCGGAATGAAGCCGCGCGCCAGTCTGGACTGTAGTACCAGTTCTCGCCCAAGTCATCAATCACGCAGACGCCGGTCACCCGCACCTTGCTGCCATTTTGCAGTTGGCCAAAATCGACCGTCTGCCCCTGCGATCTCAAGTAGGCGTGAAAAACGAAACCGTTGGCTTGCAGCACCAGGAACGGCTCTTTGCTGTGCTGGGCCCGATCAAGTACGGTCGCTTCGATTTGCACCAGCCGACAGTCATGGGCGCCCGACAAGGCCTCGTCCGGAGTGATCTGGTCCGGCTTCAATGGCTGCCCGGGCGCAATCCAGCGGTACCGTCCGTCCTTCACCATGGGCGAATACTCCCCCTTGGCCGGAAAGCCCAGGACCTCGACGCGGTCGCCAATGGGGACATTATCCGCCTGCTTCGTTTCCACACACAGTCCATCCGTCTCATTTTGAATGTACATCTTGCCCGGGTAATGAAGCGTCATGGCGCCGGTAACCTTGACGCGGTGTCCGTAGGTGCTGCCCCGGGTGAATTGCATGACGCTCTTGATGGATTGTTCGGGAATGGACTCGGGGCTGCCGGGCGCAGGACGCTCAATCACCAGGTCCTCCGGGAACGGGACCAGCACGTTGACGTCAAACAATTGCCGTTGCGCGTTGAAGAGGCTGATGCAGACTCCGCGGACCTTGACGGCGCAGTCGATCAATTGCTCGGGATGCTCCACCGGCAGCTGGCTGGCCTGGAGGGCCACCCGCCCCTGGCCGGTGGCCAAATCGATCACATAATAGGATCCCGTGTCGTCACGGCGTACCGTCCGAATGATCCCGCTGATCTGCACAAATTGGCTGTCTTCCTGGCCGCTCTCCAAATCCTCGAAGGAAACCGGCTTGGCCTCGGGCAAGTTGGTTTCACCCAGGATGCGGATGCGGTGAGTCGTGACGACCGGGGCAAAGGCGCCGGCGCCGGTTTCGCCTTCGATCTCAATCCATTGCCCTGCCTGCAGCGGCAGGTTCGTTTGTGAATCGTCGCCCCCGATGTAAAAATAAATGCCGGCGGTGTCATCCTGGATGAAGCGAAACGCCTTCTTGGGAATTTTTACGTCAAAGTAGGTCACCACCCCGCGCAGACGCACCGGATACCGGGTATCCGCCTGTTCCACCGACAAGCGTCGTATCTCGGCGGCGGTCCGCAGCTCCTCGCGCGGGGTGTCGGCGGCGGCGACGGATGGGCACCCGACGGCGACAATCAACGAACCCAACGACACCATGCGACCGGCTGCCGAAAGTGGGCCGAGCGATTTTAGCTCGCCAAGTGTGAATCTCATGACCGGTGACTGAATGAGCGCAAGCGTTCTTCGATTCGCAAAATTACTGTCATTACCCTACTCATTCAAATCAGTTCAGGCAAGGCAACATCCGTCGCCGGGCTAAACTTGTCACCGGCCTGAAGGCCGTGCTACGATGCAGGAGTTGAAACGCCGGTATCAAAAACCGCAACCCGGATGTTCGAACCTCGCCCGCCCGCTGGCCATCGAGTTGAAAACGTCCGGCCCCAGCGCGACTCGAATCGCTCCGGTCCGCCTATGGCTGTTCCGGGGCCTGGCGGTCATCGTCTTGCCTTTGCTGGCGCTGCTGATGTTGGAGCTGGCGTTGCGCCTCGGCGGCTACGGTTATCCCACCGGCTTTTTCAGGCCGATGCGCATCGGGAACCAGGAACTGGTGGTTGAAAATGACTGTTTTGGCTTCCGCTTTTTCCCGCCGGCCATGGCTCGCCTGCCGGCCTCCTTTCGGTTTCCGGCGAAGAAGGCCCCCGGTACGTACCGGATATTCATCCTGGGTGAATCGGCCGCCTTGGGCGATCCCGAGCCGGCGTTCGGTGTCGGACGGTATCTGGAGGTGCTGCTGCGCGAGCGATTTCCCCACGCGAAGTTCGAGGTGGTCAATGTCGCGATGACCGCCATCAATTCGCACGCCATTCTTCCCATCGCCCGAGATTGTACCGGGCAGAAGGGAGACCTGTGGATCCTTTACCTGGGAAACAACGAGATGGTCGGGCCCTTCGGCGCGGCGACCGTCTTTGGGGCCCAGGCGCCGCCCTGCCGGTTGGTGCGCCTGGATCTGGCCGTGCAAAAATGGCGGGTGGGACAAGTGCTGGCACAGGCAGCCCGATGGCTGAGAGGCAGGGATTCCAACCCGGCATCCTGGAGCGGCATGCAGGCGTTTTCGGAAAACCTGGTTGCCCCCGACGATCCGCGCAAGCAGGTGGTCTATCGCAATTTCGAAAAAAACCTGCGCGACATATTACAGGCCGGCCTCGATTCAGGTGCGCACATTCTGCTCTCGACCGTCCTCGTGAACTTAAAGGACTGCCCGCCGTTCGGCTCGCTTATCAGCAGCAACCTTTCCGCCGGCGACCGCGACCGGATCACGCAGCTGCTGTCCGAGGGAAACACACTGGCGGAGCAAGGCAACGGTTCCGAGGCCTTGAAGCGTTTTGAACAGGCGGCCCGGTACGAACCGCAGGCGGCCGAGTTGGAATTTCGTTGGGGCCTTTGCCTGCTGGAAACAACCAATGTCGCCTCCGCCGGGACGCACTTCCTGAACGCACTGGACCTCGATTGTCTGCCGTTCCGGGCCGATACGCACATCAACGCGCTTATCTCTGCGGTGGGCCGAAAAATGGCCTGTCCCCGGCTTGCCATCTTTGACGCCGGAGTTGCCCTGGGCGTGGCGCCGGTCGAATTTGTCCCTGGCCAGGAGATCTTCTACGAGCATGTGCATCTCAACTTTAATGGCAATTATCGACTGGCACGGGCCTGGGCCGATATGATTGCGCCAGCCCTGCCGCAGCAGCTCAGCACCGGTTCCGCAGCCGCCTGGGCTTCGCAGGAGATGTGCGAGGAACGGCTCGGATTGACCGAATGGGATCGTCGCAACGTGCTGGCGGAGGTTTCTCGCCGCATGCAGCAACCGCCCTTGAGCCAACAATTTGATAACGCTCGGCGGCGGCGAGCCCTTTCCGAACAGGAAGCTGCGCTGCGACAGCGCATGGATGCAGACGCGGCTCGCAAAGCCCGGCAAACCTATCTCGACGCATTGAGAATGGCCCCGGACGATTGTTACCTGCGGGAAAACTTTGCCTATTTCCTGGCCGAGCAGGGGGATATCGCCGGAGCCATAAAGCAGTGGGAAGGGGTGCGCGACCTCATCCCCCAGGACCACACCGCTTACTTCGAATTGGGTCACCTCGCCGCGTTGCAGGGCAGATTCGATGAGGCGAAGGCTTTGCTCAAGAAAACGGTGTCCATGCGCCCCAGTTTTGCGCCGGGCTGGTTTGAACTGGGAAAAGCCCAGGCAGCAACGGGGAATTATCAACTGGCGGTGGCCGCGTTTGATCGCGCATTGAAATTTGAGAATCAAAACGCACAGTGCTGGTTCTACAGCGGCTTGGCGCTGGCGATGTTGAATCGTCGCGCCGAAGCGATCTCCCATTACCATCAGGCGGTCAACTTGGCCCCCGAGGATTGGAAAGCTCATTACGAGCTGGGCGGTCTCCTGGGGCAGGATGGCAAGATGGCTGAAGCCAAGGCGGAATCCGAAGCCGCTGTCCGCCTCAATCCCAAATTCCCCAAGGCGCATTTAAACCTGGGCTTGGCGCTGGTTCAACTGGGACAACTGGATGAGGCGGAACGACAGTTTGAAGAGACCCTGAGCCTTGAGCCCACCAACTCAAAAGCAGCCGATTACCTTGCTCAAACCAGAGCCCTCAAGCGAGGCACACCTTGAAGATCCTAAGGCCATGGACAAAGGTTACTGAGGCAACCTCCCTCGCAACCGACAGAGTGTTTATAAGCCTTTAATCCTTTCAGCTTCAACTGGAGCTTGAGCCTGGTCGGGAGTTGCGGATACCGCTTGCAGACAATCTGTTGTTGACAAATAGCGTAATAAACGCTATTACATGCAATGTAATGCAACTATTACCATGGTGACAATAAGTGTTTGAATGTTTATGGAAGATGGTTCTCGACTCTGGCAGCCTGTCTCGAACCGGTTCCGAAGCGCGTGTCCAATGAATGGCGCTTAATCACTAGGTTATACCAAACAGGAGGCTCGAATCGAAAATGCATTCTCTCAATCGTCGCGATTTTCTTAAAGCCGCTGGGCTGGCCGGGTCAGCATTGTTTCTGGAAGGGAATTCGGTATGGCTTGAGGCAAAAACATCCTCCATGCCGGATAAAATCCACGGCGTCAATCTGGGGGGCTGGCTGGTTCTGGAAAAGTGGATCAAGCCGAGCTTATTTGCCGGCCAATCAGCCGAGGATGAGTATTCTCTTTGTTTGGAACTGGGCAAGGAGAAAGCGGCCGGGCGCTTACAAGAACATCGGGAGACATGGATTACGGCGGATGATTTCAAGTGGCTCGCGGCGCACGGCATCAATGCCGTTCGCCTGCCCGTGGGTTACTGGGTGGCGGAGGAAAATCCTCCTTTCCTCACGGGCCTGGAGACAATGGACTGGGCGTTTCGAACTGCCCATGCCAACGGACTTTCGGTGTTGCTCGATTTGCACGGACTTCCCGGCAGCCAGAACGGATGGGATCATAGCGGCCGACAGGGCGTTCCAGGCTGGCACACCAGCAAGGCAAACATCGCCCATTCTCTTCGGATAATCGAAGATTTGGCGAGTCGCTGCAAGCAGTACGAGAACCTGCTCGGCATTGAACTGGTGAACGAGCCGAGCAAGGAAGTGCCGCTGGATATTCTCAAGTCGTATTATCAAGCGGGCTGCCAGTGCATTCGCAGGCACCTCGGACAGGATCAGGCGGCGGTGATCATCCACGACGGGTTCCGCCCGTTCGAATGGGACCATTTCCTGGCCAAGCCCGGCGATGGCAACGTGGTTCTGGACACCCACCTTTACCAGTGCTTCTCGGATCAAGACCACCGGCGGGATATCAATGCCCAGATCGAAGTGGCGGCGGTGGAACGGAAAGAGCAACTCGACAAAATGCAGAAGCAACTTCCATGCATCGTCGGCGAATGGTCGCTGGGCTTGCCGCCCAAAGCCTTGGAAGGGTTGGATCCGGTTGGACGGGAAGCGTCCATGCGGGCTTTTGGCGGGGCGCAGCTGGTCAGCTATGAGCGCACACGCGGATGGTTTTTTTGGACCTATCGGACCGAGGAAGGCGGCGGTTGGAGTTTTCGCGATTGCGTGAACCGTGGATGGCTGCCGGGGAAATTTGGCGGATGAACCGTCCCTGCGGGGTCGGGCTTGCGGTTTCCCATGGGGCGAAACATATTATAACCGCGTACACGATTCATGAGCGACACCATCTCCGCACGCCGGCAACGGAAGCAGGCCACGATTTTCCCGGGGCTTTTCTGGGTGACTTTGGCGGGTCTGTTCTCTCTTTGGGGCGGGAGGCTCCCCGCGCAACTGATCAACGTGGATTTCAACCAAAATAACGGTGTCAGTTGGGGCGGCGGCGGCCCCGACCCGGGGCCAACCATGTCCGGACCGGCCGTTCTGGGCAAGGCCGGCGACCAATGGAACGGCATCAATGTCAACAGCGGTGCGAACCTTCCTCTGAAATATGCAGATGGAAGTGCCTCCCCCGTCAAGATGACGTTCACCTCCGGCGGCGGGTACGATGCAAACAGTTTTGGCGGTTCCACCCCTTTTGCCAGTACGCCTTGCGATGCCTTAATGGAGGACTACCTCTATAGCGGTGGCAATCCGCAATCGATTACCCTGACTGGTTTGGCCGCCAACGCCGCCTACAACCTGATTCTCTACAACGCAGCCAACAGCGGCGCCGCCGGACGCACGACTTATTTCACGGTCAACGGTATCAGTCGAAGCAGTGTCTGGGACGGTTCCAGCAGCACGTTAATCGCGGGCGTCAACTTTGTTAATTTCAAAACGGCGCTGTCCGACAGCTCCGGGAAGCTGGCTATCGCCTACAGTGGAAATGGCACCGCCGAAGGAGATCTTAACGGATTTCAAATCCAAACCGCACCGTTCAAAATCAGTGCGTCCTGCGGCAACTCCAATCTGCTCATTTCATTTTCGACCGAGACCGGGTTGAATTATCAGGTCCAGGTCAGAACCAACTTGACGGATGTCGCCTGGACCGCCCTGGGCAGCGCCATCCCTGGCAATGACACGATTCAGACGATCACCAATGCGATCGGCGGCAGCCGCCGTTTTTTCCGGGTGCAGATATCCACCAACGCGCCGGCGGCTTTGACCCGGTTGCATACCGGCGGCACCAACCTGGTCAATGACCGCGGCGCCGTCGTTCAGTTGCGCGGGCTCAACTTGGGCGGCTGGTTCATCATGGAAAAATGGATGTGTCCTCTGGACAGCGGCAGCCTGCCGGATACTTACAGCGCGATCACAAACTTGGACCGACGGTTTGGCGTCGCCACCGAACAAAACCTCATTTACACGTATCAGACCAATTGGATTACGACGGACGACCTTAACAACATCGCCAACGCCGGCTATAACTGCGTGCGAACGCCCGTCTGGTGGGGCAACTTCTATTCCATTACCAACTCCACCAGCTCCGGCTGGCGACCCGATGCATTCACGGTCCTGGACTGGCTCGTCACCAACTGCGCCGCGCGCGGCATCTATGTGATCATTGACCTGCACGGGGTCGTTGGCGGACAAAACCTCGACCCGACAACGGGCTGGCAAAACAAGAACCAGTACTGGACGAACAGCGCAGCGCAAAATCAAACTGCCTACCTGTGGGCGCAACTTGCCGCGCATTACAGAGACAATAGCGCCGTGGCGGGTTATGACCTCATCAACGAGCCCTACGGCGCGCCCGATACCGCCGCAGTCTGGGCCGCCTACACCAACCTGTACTCGACCATCCGGGCGGTGGATCCAAGCCATGTCATCATCATGGAAGGCACTTTCGGAAGCTGGAATTGGAGCATGCTGCCCGATCCATCCTGGTATGGCTGGACCAACGTCGTCTATCAAATGCACGAATACCAATGGGGCGGGACCGTCGCCCAGATTGAGGCGGGCGCCGATGCTCAAGTAACGGACTTCCAGAATCACGCGGCTTGGAAGGTTCCCGGCTATGTGGGCGAATGGAACAACATGGGCATGGGCGCGGCCTGCTACGACTATTCCATCAATGCCTATGACCATGCCGGTCTCAGTTGGTCGATGTGGGCTTACAAGGCGACCCACGGGCTGGTGCCCGATGGCTGGGGCTGGTACGATCCGATTTACTGGCCGACGACGCCCAATCTGCAAACCGACTCAGCCGCAGCCATTGCCAACGACTGGCAACAGTGGCGAACCATCACGTCGTTCGGTCTAAACGCCGCCGTCGGCTTGTGAGTTTGTTTGCCTTGGCCCTGACTCCGTTTCATCGGTGAGGGACCCGGCCGGCACCGGGCGGTCGACAAGGGCGCAGGGAGTTTTGGCTGTCAGGGGGAAGGTCTGCTGTAAACGCGAACGTAGTCCACGACCAGGCGCTGGGGAAAGACGGTTGTGTGGTCCGGATTCCCGGGCCAGCCGCCGCCGACCGCCAGATTCAGCAACAGATATTTCGGGTGATCAAAAACCCAACGGGCGCCGGGCGGAAGATTGGCCGGAGTGATGGTGAAATAAAGATGATCATCCACCAGCCAGTTGATCCGATTGGTTTCGCACTCGACGGCAAAAACGTGGAAGTCATCGCCAAAAGTGGCGCCGTCCGGCAAGGCAAACCGCTTGCCGATTCCGTTGGCGCCGGAATAGCCCGGGCCATGAATCGTGCCATGGATTGCGCCCGGTTCGCGCCCGAGGTTCTCCATGATGTCAATTTCGCCGCAAGCGGGCCATCCAACGACATCGATGTTCGTGCCGAGCATCCAAAACGCGGGCCAGAATCCTTGGCCGCGGGGAACCTTGAGGCGCGCCTCAAACCGGCCATAAGTCCACGCGCCTTTGCCCTTGGTCTGAAGTCGAGCGGAAGTGTAATCCCGGCCGCCGAATTTCTCCTGCCGGGCCTCGATTACCAATTGGCGGTTTTCGATGCGGGCATTGTTGGTGCCGGGAGTGTAGTATTCCAGTTCGCCGTTTCCCCAGCCATTGCCGCCGGTTGCATGACTCCATTTGTCGGAGTCGGGCGCGGCACCGTCCGGCTGGTTGAATTCGTCGGACCAAATGAGAGTCCAACCGGGATGCGACGCGGTGGACGACGACTTTGAATCCGGATCATGGGGGCGGCTTGAAACGTCGCCGGCGATTGACGACGCGATGCCAGTGGCCAAGCCGATCATCACCGAGCCAGCTTTCCAGCCGGTATGTTTCATGCGTTATCGTTGTTTGGGGGCGTACCGGTGGCTAGTCTTGCATGCTCTGCCCGGATTGGCAATCCGCGATGAATAATCCTGTCGCGACTCTATGAAAATGTCCCCCTTTCGGGCCGCCGGCCGGACGCTCCACGTTTTCCACAAGTCTCACTCGGTCATTTCGACGCCGTGGCCGGTTTCAGGTCCGGGTAAAGGTCGGCCATGACCAGTTTGGGTTTTCGATCCACGGTGAACAGGCCCCAGTGCTTTTCGGCACCGCTCGGATCGTTCGGTTCGCCTTTCCAGTCTTCGTCGAAGGCCTCAAAGAAGAAGGTCGTGATATTGTTTTTCCCGGCCCAGTCATACAGGTCGTGGTAATAGCGTTTCTGCTTCGCCTCGTCGGCGCGGGGGCCGAATTCCTTGGCGACGGTCGCCCAGCCGGCTTCGGTAATGACCATGCGGCTGCGGGGCAGGGCGTCGCGAACGGCCTGAATGTTGGCGATGGTGTGGGCCATCGCCTGGTCAATATCCTTGCCTTCCCACGCCGGATAGGTATGCACGGAGATGAAATCCACTTCGCCGGCCAGCTCGGTGCCGTGCTGGGCCCACCAGGCGTAGTTGTCCGCCACGGTCACCGGTTGCGACACCGATTGTTTGACCTGCCGGACGTAACGGCGCACCGAGTCCACCGGCACCATGTGGTCGTTCCAGCTGACGAGGGCTTCATTGCCGACGGCGACGGCGACGACGATGTTCGAGTATTGATTGGCCAGGCGGATGGCCTTTTCGATTTCCTCCTGGTTCTTGCGTTTGTTGGATTCGAGGACCTGCTGCAAAATCGGCTCCTTGCGCCAGGGATTGCCGGGGTTGTTGACTTCGGCGTCGAGCCACGCGCCCAGCACAACTTTCAGGTTGAGCTGGTGGTCCCGGACCAACCGGAGCACCGCTTCCGAATTGTCCCGTGAATCGTAAAGGCGGATCAGACTGAAATTGCCATGCCGGTTCAATATCTCAAGGTCTTCGAGGATTTCCTGGTCGCTGGGGTTGACCGCGCCTTCACCGCGGTCGGGATGTTGGCCGTGGCGGAAGCCGGAATAGCAAACGCCTTTTTGGATGCCGCAAAGCAGGTCGGCGGGCTTTTGCCGGAGGGGCGCCCCGGCGGGTGGTGCGGAGTTGGTGTTCTGGCCGCGAACGACGGGGCCGAGCAGGCACGCGGCGATGATGAGGGAGACGAATCCGGATGCAGACCGGCACGATGGGACAGTCATGGATATTTTCATGGGTTCAATTCAGTTGTCAGGGTCTGGAAGTCGGAGTCGCGTCCGCGGCTTCCGCCAGCAGGCCGAGGCCGACTTCAATCCGGGCCACGCGGCCCGATCGCTTGAAAATGTCCCGGCTGACCGCGGAATCCAGACGTAATGATTCGACGGCCTGTCGCGCGCCATTGGGCCGCACGATGGTGAGGGAATCCTTCCGCGCCAGGCGGTAAATCACTGGAACCTGGCAATAGGTGAAAGCCAGTTCGCCAGGCTTCAAAGACAACCGGCCTTTGGCGCCGGCGATGTCGTAATAAATGAATTCAGCCTTGGCGGTCAGGAAGTCGCCGCGCTGGAGGAGGAGGGGGCGGAAATGAATCAGGCCGTTTTCGACGACCACGCCAAGTTCGCCCAGCCGGCAGAGAAAATCCTCTTTGACCTGGCCGGTGAGACCCGGCTGGCGGGCGCCGCCCTGGGCCGGCGTGTGCGAGTAAGGGTCCATCGGGAAGGCGCCGTACACCTCCGGCGTTTTGTAATCGCCGATGCCGGCGCGGATATCGTAATAGCAGTCAGCCAGGCGCTGGACCACGCGTTTGGGCGCGCGGGCGGCGACGGCGCGAAGGTAAGTTTCCAGGGCGGCGAGGCGGAGCTTGGAAACCATGTGCCAGTAAATGCAACCGAGGCCTTCGTAACCGAAGAACGTCCCCGAGCGGCCGGTGAAGGATTCATGGTCGAAGAGCCGCTCGAAGAGGTCGAGCACCTGCGGCCCGTCGCGTTTCACCAGCCGGGCATAGCCGGCGGCGGCCAGTTGATCGAGAATGCGGCTGAGGTCGCGGGCATTGGTGATGGCCCCGTTGAAATGGACCCGCCCGGCGACGTCGCGTTCGACGAGCTGCCGGTTGGCGTCGGCCAAGAGGGACCGCAGCAGCCCCAAGCGGCGGATCTCCGCGGCGGGAATGTTGTTCCGGTCCAGGAAACGCGGGAGTTCGCGGTTGGGGTACAGCAGGTAGCTGTGTTGGTCGGCGCGGTACATCGCGCTGCGCTTGAGCGCGGTGAGCAATGCCAGCGAGTCCTCCGCGGAGAGGTCGCCGGAACTGAGCACGGCCACCTGGCCTTCGAGCATTTCATACAGCCGGCGGATGGGCAGCTCGTTTGATTTTTCAAACCGGACGAGGTTGTAGGCGTGATAAAGGCCGTCAGGCCGGCGATTCACGCGGATGGAATGGTCCGTCCATTCGAGCGCCGAATCGAGGAAATCCAATACACGTACGCCGGTAAGGCGGATTTTGTGTCCGGAGAACCCGCGCTGGTAGAGGCGCTGGCGGTAACGGCTGCCGGCCCGGCCCAGGTCGTCGAGCACCTGGCGGCGCTGGCGCGCGCTGATCGGTTTGGCGAGCAAGCGGCGCTGGCGCCGGAGAATCCGCTGCAAGTCATCGAGGAACGCGGCCACTTCGGCCGAGAGGCTGAAGGTGGCATTCGCCTGTGCCCGGAAGAGGTTCCGGCAGAACGTGAGATGGCGGCGCAGGTAGTAGAGTGTGACCATCGAAGCGCCATTGCCGACCAGCGCGTTGTTCGCGTCGTTCCATTCCGGCCGTTGCGTGTTGAGCCAGATGCCGGCTTCCGGGATGAAGTTGGACAGCTTGGCGAGCAAGGGGACCAGCAACTTCTCGGTGAGATTCACCAGGCGCACTTCGCCCCGCTGGTCCCAGAGCAGCTTGCCGTCCGCGCCCCGGGACCGGACGCGGTGCTCGACGAGCGTTTCGACGTGCTGGTCAAAGACGACGGTTTCCTTCGGGTTCGCCAGCAGAGCGGCGTAGGGCTTGATGCGGTAGGGGACATTGGCGCAGGCGAAAATGTCGCGCGTGAGGAAACCGCGCAGCGTGGCCGGGTCGTGCCGGTCCAGAATTTCCAGGAGCTTCAGCACGTAAATGATCTGGTGATCGCCCCAGTAACCGATGTAGGACCAGGGATCGTCCGGGTTCACCACTTCCCAATCAATGCCGTTGCGCGTGAGCCGGTAGGGATTGTAGCCGTCCGCGGTCGAGGCGTTGAAGAAGCGGCAGATCATGCCGGGGACGTAGCCCGGGAAGGAAACGGCCAGCGCTTCCCAGTTCTGGAAAATGTCGCGCCAGTTCCCTTCGTAATTCAGGATGCGCGTTCCATCGGCGTTCCGGGTCGCGATGGAGAATTTATTCCACGGCCGGCTGGGGTCGCCGTGCCGGCGGCTGAAGGTGAGGGGCAGGTATTCGCGGCACAGGCGCTCCAATTGCGGGTCGCCGGTCGCGGCGGCGGCCGCCACCATGTCGCCGTAGACGGCCGGCCGGGGCAGGCGGCGGAAGAACGAAACGTGGCGGGCGGCAACCGGCCGGTTCGCATGGGTGACGAACGCGCGCAAATCATCCGGATCCAGCGCATAGCCGTTGTGGAAGACGCCGCCGCGCATGATGTTGAAGAGGGTGTTGCTGTAATGGCGGGCGTTGCTTAACGCGTTCGCGCTTTTCTGCAAGCCGTCCGCGGCGGCCACGATGCGCTCCAGCTCGCGAGTGCCGCAATCAATGTCTTCCAGCACCAGCCGGCGCAGGCGCGCGGGGACGCGCAGCAGCCGGTTGAGAGCGGCGACGTCAGACGCGCTGTGATTGACATCCGCCACGATGAACCAGTCCGCGCTTTGGCGGGCCGGGAGGCTGATATTGGCCTGGACGAAATACGCGCCGCGTTCGCCGCGCACGTCGGTCTCCGGCCGCAGCGGCAGGCCCTGTCGGAAGCGGTCGAGCTGGGTGGAGGAGAGCAGGGTGGCCCGGCGCCGGAGTCCCAGCGACCAGGCGATGGTGGTGCGGAGAGCCTCGGCCGGTTCCGGCCGATCCACCGGGATGGCGCTGAGCCGGAACAGGCCGAGGCCGGTTTGGGCGACAAGCTCGCTGCGTTTGTAGGCGTCGAGCAGCGTGCTGTATTCGAGATTGAACTGGCTGCCGGTCCCGCAGGGCATCAGGTTTTGCAGGCCGTCGAGCAGCTCAATCCGGGCGCCGGCCAGCCCGGAATTTTCGAGCCAGGCCCGGCGCACAAAGCCCAAGCGGTTGCTGTTAAACCAGCCATAGCGAAAGGTGAGCGCCAGGTCCTCGTTGATTTCCTCGAAGATCAATTTATTGCCCCGGAAATTTTTGTAGAGGTTTCTACGCGTCTGGTAGGCGCCCTGGCCGCGCACCGAGAACGGTTCCCAGAGCCGGTTCCGGCCCCGGTGCCGGACGACGAGGATGGTTTTGCTGCCGGTGACGTCCACCATGTCGCGGATCTTGTCGTCGGTATAGTACGGAAACAGCGCCAGGTCCGCGGTGCGGCGGCCGGCGGTCAGCGCGCCGTTGCTGGAGACGAACATCCAGTGGTCGGCGTCGCTCACGACGGTCATGAAGAAAGGCCGCAGCCGGTCGTAATGAGCGATCCGGTAATAATCCTCGCCCTGCAGTGTGACTTGTTCTCCGTGGATGGCATCGGCACCAGATCGAAGCGGGCGGTTGCCAAGATGCAATTTGGGTTTCATGTCAGTTTAAAATCAGTGGCGCGCTGGGTCTGTGGCGGCTGCAGCAGAGGTGCCGGCACCGGCTAGTTGACCAACTGTCCTTCCCGCCGCGCATCAAGGTCTTTCTTCATCAAATCGGTGGTCCGGGCATCAATGTTGTAGAAAATCATGAATAGGGCGCAGGACATGTACAACAAACCGGGGATGACCGAAACCAGCAATTTAATGCCAGTCAGAGCCGTTGGCGTTTGCGGGGCGTCGGCAATGTAGTTGAACAGCCAAAGTACCCAGCCGGCGACGGCGGCGCCGATGCCCCAGCCGGCTTTTTGTGCGAAAACTGCCGCCGAGAAACAAAGGCCGGTGGCTCGCCGCCCGGTTTTCCATTCGGAATAATCCGCCGCATCGGCAATCATCGTCCAGAGCAGCGGGACCGCCGGGGCGTAGGCCATTTTGGCCAGAATGTTCAGGACGTAGACGGTGACGAGGTTGTCGGCGCCGGGCAGGTAAATGGCTATGAAGAAAGCGCCGGAGATCAGCGAGCTGGCGATGAAAACGGTCCGGTTGCCAAAACGCTTGGCCAGGGGCTTGGCCAGGGGCAACGCCACGATGAGTGCCACCGTGCCGATGACATTAAACAACTGAACGCTGTCCTCCTTGCCGATGTAATACTTGAAATAATAGATAATCGCCGCGTTTTGTATGGCGAACATGACAAAGGAGACGATGCCCACAATAGCCAGTATGATCCAGGGCCGGTTCCGGAACAGATTTTTCAGATCTTCCTTGAGCGAACTGGGAAGTGACAAGGCGGGCTGCACCCGTTCTTGGCAGTACTTAAACGTGATGAAAAAGAAGACCAGACTGAGAAGTCCGAATAGAACGAGCGTGTATTGAAACCCAAGCGCTTTGTCGCCCCGGCCGAATAATTTCGCCAGGTACAGCGCCAGGCCGGTCACGACGAACTGGCCGGCAAACGCGCAAATGAACCGGTACGTGTTCAAGCCCACCCGTTCATAGGTGTCGGAGGTCATCACGGCTGCCAGCGAGGAATAGGGCAGGTTGACGGCGGCGTACGCCGTCATGAGCAGGACGTAGGTTGCGCCGGCGTAGATGATCTTGGCGGTCTCCCCGAGGTTCGGGGTGGTGAACGTCAGGATGGCCAGTACGGCGTACGGGATGGCACCGAACAGAATGTACGGCCGGAATTTGCCCCATCGCGTCTGCGTCCGATCGGCCAGGATGCCAATGACCGGATCAATGCCCATATCCCAGAACCGGGCGATGAGCATGATGGTGCCGGCCGCGACGGCGGGAATCCTGTAAACGTCGGTATAAAAGAACAAGAGCCAGAAGCCGACCATGTCCCACACGAAATGAGACGCGGTATCGCCCAGGCCGTAGGCGAGTTTTTCCGGGACGGATAATTTTTCCGGAATGAGCCGTCGCGAATACGCGCCAGCGGCTACGGACCGGGAATTGGTGGCGGAAGCGGACTCGGCGGGATTCATTTCAACGCTGGACTTCGGATTGGCTGGCATGCGAAACGACAGCAGCCTGCGTGGTTTCAGCCGGTGTGTCCACGTAAAAGGGAATGTTGGCGTGGGCGGCATGGCCTTTCCCATCGTAAACGTAAGCAAAAAGTCGATACGCCCCCGGCCGGTCCGGCGCCTTCAGGGTGATTTCACTCCGGTTGGAGGGGGTGATTAAACCGGCCAGCTTCAACGGCATGGATTCCGCGTCGCCGCCGACCTTGCGTTCGGTGCTTTCTTCGAGGATCTCCCAGGAATAAGTGAGCGGGACCTGGTTGGGATCGCTGGCGGTCACCTTCGCCTCGTAGTTGCTGCCTGACTGCAGGTGAATGTTCTGGGCGGCCTGCCGGGCATCCAGCCAGATGCCTTCCACCCGGGGACTGCGAACCGCCGGCCATCCGCCGGTCCAGAAGTAATGCATCACGTCAACCGGCTCGGTTTCCTCGCCGGAATTCAGGAACATGCCATACCAGGTAGGCGTCCGCTCCTGCTTCTGGCCCCAGAAGAACACGTAAGACCCCAGGCAAAGCTTCTGATCCGACTGGATCACCTTTTCAAATCGCATCCGGTAAAGGTCGGCCTTGGTGCTGCTGTCGTTTTCCAGCGGCGCGCCCCAGGCCGTCCGACCGCACTCCCAATGGCCGGTCGCGCCCCATTCCGTCACCAGATACGGCTGGTCCCACGCGGCTTGCGCCAGATATTTCGGCAGATTGACGATGTCGCAATACATCTGGAACGAGAGAAAATCCAGGTCCGGCGCGCGGCTTTTGACCAGCGCGACCGTTTCCGGCTTGAAGCCGGCCAGCGTGGTGGTGGTCAGGTGATTGGGATCAATCCGGTGAATCGCCTTGGAAAGATCGTTGACGGCATCCCAGACCTTCGGGTTCTTCTCCATGTTCAATTCATTGCCGATGACCCAGATGATCAGGGCCGGATGGTCCTTGAATTCGCGGACCTGGGCCGTCAGGGTTTCGAATTGCCTGGCCACGGCATTGGTGTTGTCGTAGTCGAACCCCCGCCGTTCGTGGTCCACGTCCAAGCCCATGGCCACATACAACCCGTTGCTCAACGCCCGATCCAGAACCTGTTTGCCGGTGTCCCGGCCGTTGTCAGTGCTCCAGGTGCGGAAGGAATTGCCGCCATGTTCCTTCAATTTTTCCGGCGAACCCAGTTCGATCCCGGCGCCCTTGATGTAAAACGGCTGATGGTTCACATAGAGTTGAAAACGGTCGCCGGATTTTCGGATTTCCACCTTCACCGGCCCGTTGGTGGTTACGGGCTCGACCGCGGAGCTCAGGGTCACGCCACTCGCCGAGCCGCCGATCACGACGGCCAGCGCCAGGATCAGCCGCCGGGCGTGCGTTAAATGATCATTTGGTTGCATGGGTTAAATCGGGTTCGAATTGTCCCGCTCCGGACGCCTTTTCGCGGCGCATCAGGATGCCCTCCAATTCCTCCAGGGTCTTGCCCTTGGTTTCGGGGATGAACAGTAAAACGAAGACGAGGGCGGCGGTGGCCAACAGGCCATAACCCAGAAAGGTGCCGGCCGGACCGAAATGAGACAACTCCCAGGGAAAGATAAACGTCACGCTAGCGCTGATGGCGGAATTCCAGAACCCGGCCAGGGACATGGCCATGCCGCGATATTGGTTGGGGAAGATCTCGGACAACAACACCCACATGACCGGCCCCAGCGAAATGGCAAATGAGGCCACAAAGCCGATGATCGCCGACAGAACCAGGGAGGCGCGGATGACCAGCCCCGCGGTGACCAGCGCGTCGCGATGGGGTTTGACCTGCTCGACGCCGAATTTCGCCTCGAGGTCGGCGATGAATTCCTTGTCGGTCTTGAAGATGTTGTGGTCGGCATTTTTGAGCCCGGCGATCAGGTTGTCCGGCACTTTGTTCTCCTGCAACACGACGAATGATTTTTCGGTCAGCTGATAATGGGAGTCGTGAAACGCCCAGGCGCACGTCAGCAGCGAAGCCGCCATGCCGGCCGCGCCGATGGCCAGCAGCGGTTTGCGTCCCAGCCGGTCCACGAACCGGATGGCGACAAAAGTCATGACCAGGTTGACGAGGCCGACCAGCACCGCCTGTTTGAACGCCGCGTGGGTGCCGCCACCGGCCTGGCTGAAAATGGTGGGCAGATAATAGAAGACGGCGTTGATGCCGGTGATCTGCTGGAAAAACGCGATGGCCAGCGCGATGAACATGATGAACCGCATCCTCCGGCTAAAGAGCGCGCCGACCCCGGCGCTGGGGCCTCGTTCCGCGAAACTTTGCCGGATGTTGACCATCTCCCGCTCGGCGTCCTCCGCGCCGCAGGCCTTGCTCAAAATGTCTCTGGCCCGTTCCGGCTGCCCTTGGCCAAACAGCCAGCGGGGGCTTTCGGGGACCGCAAACAGCAGAAAGAAATAGAGAACCGCGGGAACGGCATCCATGCCCAGCATCCAGCGCCAGTTGTTTTCCCCCGTGTTCAGCAGAAAGTAGTTCGAGAAAAACGAGGCGGAGATACCCAAGACTATCATCAACTGGTTGAGCGAAACCATGCTTCCCCGCAATTGCGGCGGCGAGATTTCGGCGATATAAACCGGCGCAATCAAGATGGCGCCGCCGACGGCGATCCCGCCCAACACCCGGGCAGCGACGAAGACGGCGAAACTAGTGGTGAGCGCCGAGAGCAAAGCTGAGACGGTAAAAAACACGGCGGTGGTGATCAGGACCTTTTTCCGCCCAAACCAGTCGCTAAAAAATCCGGAAACTGCCGTTCCCCCGAGGACGCCCCAACCCAGACAGCTTACGGCCAGCCCCAACAGGATATCTCCCCGGTCGCCCTGCAGATCAAAATAGTTCTGGATGAACGGCACCGCGCCCGAGATGACGGTGGCATCGAAGCCCCAGACAAAGCCTCCCAGCGCGACGATCAAGGCAACCAGCACCGCATATGTTTTACTTTGATTCATGCGTTTGGGATTCGGAATTATCGCTCGGCGCGTGGGATGCCGGATAGGACGACGTCAGGAAAGCGGCGCCGTTGATGAATCCAGTGGTATGACCGGTGACGAGCCCGAAGCTGCCCGACCGATAGCTGCAAAATGCAACTCGGCTGGCAGGTGTTATTCAGCGTCCGTTTCACAGTGTCACCGGCATTTCAAATGGACAAATTGACTCCCCTCGCCGGACATTGCCATTGGAAGAAATCATAAACTGTCCAGTTATGTCGTGTAGTAACTATGATTACAATCGTGAAATGTTGTCAACATTATTTTATCCAGCAGTCTGCACTTTCTGCGGAAAACCAGGCTGGTTAAGGCGATCACAGGCATTTCGATGTCGCGAAACCAAGAATCGCCGCCTTCTGAAGCGGAAGAGAAACATACTGAAGTTGTGCGAAAAATCGGAAAGGACGAGAAATTCCCGGTTCTGGCCTGTGTCCGGAATAGCAATCGGCGTCGGGCTTTTTGCCCGGGCCACGAGTCCAGGCGAAAGTCTAAACGGTTTCTTTGGCGCTTCCCTCGCGGGACCAATGGATGGCGTGCAGCATCACCTCGGTGGAAGAATGCAATTGCAGCTTTTCCTTGATGCGATTTCTGAACGAGTTGATGGTTGGGATGGTTACCCCCATTTCTTCGGCAATCTGCCGGACTCCTTTGCCCAGGCCCAGCATCCGGAAGACCTCCAGTTCACGGTCGCTCAATTTTTCCAGTGGCGACGGAGGCAGATAGGTGGTGCCGTGCATGAATTTGGTGATGATCGAGCCGGACATCCGTTCGCTGAGGTGCATATCGCCGGCCAACACCTTCCGGATGGCGACTTTCACGACCTTGGCCGGCTCCTGTTTCATGACATAACCCATCGCCCCGGCGCGCAGGGCGCGTTCGGCGTAAAGCGATTCCTCGTGCATGGAGACGACCAGGACGGGCAAATCCTCATACTTTTCTTTGATGACCTTGATCAGGTCGATGCCGCTCTTGCCGGACAATGAAATATCCACAATCACCAGATCGGGGTTGGATCGGTCGATTCCCTCCATCGCTGCATTGGCATCGGCGGCATCGCCGCACACCATCAGGTCCGCCTCCCGATCAATGAGCTGCTGCAACCCATCGCGAAACATCGCGTGGTCATCCACGATAAAAATCCGCTTCTTCTCCGGTTGTTTGCTATTCATGGGCCTTGGTGTACGGGCATCAATGACCGGTTCAATTTTTAACCTGCGTCTTGGGGCCAGCCGCCGCCTCCCGGGCTTTCCGCGGGGCCGAATAAAACACGCAAGCAACTTGGGTGCCTAGGCCGGGCCGACTAGTCAAGTCCAAAGTGGCGCCGATGACCCGGGCGCGGTAACGCATGATGCGAATGCCCATGCCTGTGGAATTGCCGGCGGGGGATTCAAACCCCGACCCGTCATCTTGAACGGTCAGTGCCAGCCGTTCGCCCTGGCGCGTCAAGGAGATGTTGACCTGCCGGGCCTTGCCGTGCTTGGCGGCGTTGATCATGGCTTCCTGCGCAATATAAAACAGATGGAGGGCCACATCATTTTCCACCGCCGGGAAGGGTTCTTCACAGGACAGGCTGCACTGGATGCCGAACAAATTGCCGGCGTTGGCCGCCAAGTCCTCCAGCGCCCAGACCAGGCCGTTTTCCTCCAATTGAACCGGGAACAGGCCGCGCGCCACGCCGCGGGTTTTGGTGATGGCATCATTGACCAGCGCGCCCACCCGTTCCGCCTCGGCCGATTCCCGCGCCCCCTTCTCCTGAAGTTGATCCGCCAGGATATCAATCCGGTAAGCAATTCCGGCCAGCTGTTGACAGACGCCGTCATGCAGATCGTGGCCGATGCGCCGTTGCTCGCGGTTGCTGATTTCCAAAATCTCCTTCTCCAGTCGCTTTCGTTCCGTGATGTCGCGCGCAATGCTTTCCACCTCGATTTGTTTGCCGGCCTGTTCGATCATGCGGGCGCCGATTTCCAGCCGGATGCGCTGGCCGGAGCGGCCGATGAAATCCAATTCGACCGCGGGAATTTCGGCGCCTTTGACGACCTGGTTGAGCCATTGCTCGGCGGCCGCCTGCTGCTCCTCCGCGACAAATTCCACGAGCCGTTTTGATAAAATCTCCTGACGGGACCGCTGCAACACCTGTTCGCCGATTTTGTTGATGGACGTGATGTGGCCCTTCAGATCGTGGGTGAAGATGATGTCGTTGGCGTTTTCAAAAAGGTCTTCGTAACGCTCCTTCAGCGCGGCTTCGGTCTGAAGTTTTTCGCGGATGATCCCGGTTTGTTTGTGAACGCGCCGGCGGAGCACCGCCACCCAGGCGAACGCCCCGACCACCACCACGCCCAGGACGCCGACGGCCCACAACAACTTTTGCAGGTTCCACCAGGGCGGCCTTTGGAGAACAACCACATCGGCCGGCGAGCGCATCAGAATCCGGAACGATTTGGCGCGCCAAGCCGCCCCGGCCTGCCAGTCGCCGCCAATTTCAATCAGGCAAACTCCCGTGACCGAGACCTTGCTGCCGTTCTGCAGATCCGCAAACTCCTTTTCGCCGTTCTTGCCTTCGAGGTACGCATGAAAGATGAAACCGCCGGGCGCCTGGAGGACCAGGAATTGTTCACCGCTGCGCCGGGTCCGGTCCAACACGGTCGCGTCAATCCGCACCAGACGGCAGTCGTGCGTGCCCATCAGCGCTTCATCGACGTTGATGATATCTGGTTGTGGCGGTGAATACGTGCCGATCTTTCGGAAAATCGCGTCTTGCAACATTGGGGTGTAATCACCCTTGGCGGGAAATCCCAGAACTTCCACCTGGTCGCCCACCGACAACGGCCCGGCCTGTTTGGTTTCAACGTAAAGCCCTTCGTTTTGATCCTCAATGTACAAACTGTCGTCATTTTGTCGGTAGATGACGGTGCCGACCACCTTGACCCGGTGGCCGTAGGTGCTTTGCGGGGTAAACTGCAGCAGGTTTTGTATGGGGCGCGCCGGAGTGGCGAACGGGTCGCTTGGCTCCGCCGAATCCACAACCAGATCGGTTGGGCGGGGAACCAACAGCCGGATGTCGAACAACTGGCGCTGTCGATTGAAACGCGTGACGCAAACACCCCGGACGGTGACGATGCGGTCCACCAGATCGCTGCTTTGTGTCACCGGCAGCTTGCTGGCGTAAGCGGTCAATCGCCCCCCGCCCGTTGCCATTTCAACCTGAAAATAACCGCTCTCCTGGTCATAATGAACCGCCCGAACAATGCCATGGGTCTCCACAAACTGGCTGTCCTCCTGGCCGCTGACCAGTTGCTCGAAAGTGACCGGCTTGGGCGCCGGGAACGTGCCCGTGCCCAGAATTTCAATCCGCGAGGGAATGACAATCGGGGCGTACTCGCCCGGGCTTACCTCGCCCACCAGTTCAATCAATTGCCCCGCTGCCAGAGGCGGGTTGTTCGAGGAAGCGTCGAGGTAGAAGTAAATCCCCGCAGTGCTGTCCTGCATGAAGCGGAAGAAATTCTTTTGGTCAAAAAACGTCACCACTCCCTGCAACCGCACTGGATTTTGGCGCGCGGCCTGTTCGCGGGTCAGTTCCCGGATTTGCCCGGCCGTCTGGTATTCCTCCAAAGAAATCTCTTTGCCCCCGGCCGGGGGGCATACAACAAAAAGGGACAGCAGGAGCGCCATCGCCGGGATGACATTTCTCTCCCGGCCTATGCTCTGGGCTTCGGCGATTGGTTTCACGGTGAAATATGAACTGCGATCCAGCGCACGTGGCGAAGTATGCTCCTTCGCCCGAGCACCGCCAAGCTTCGACTGTCCGCTTCCAGCGGGGAAGTCAATCCTGGTCCTGGCTCGATCATTGAATTCTATGCTCATAGCTGATTAGGGGGTGTGGGGTGATAATCGCTCAATGGATGCGATTTGCTGTCGGGCGGAGGCGTTCGTCGGGTCGAGCTGTAAAGCGGTGCGAAAGGCGGCCAACGCCTGGTCGGGTTTTCCCTGTGCGAACAGAACCGTTCCCAGATAGAAGTGGGCCTGGGAAAAGTCCGGGCGATAGCGGATCGCCTCCGCGAGTTGTGTCTGGGCGTCCGCGGTTTCGCCTTTGGCGGCCAGTTGAATTCCCAACTGGTAACGGGCCTGCCAGAATTCCGGTTTGGCCCTGACGACCGCACGCAGGCAGGCCATCGCCTCGTCCCACCGGTATCGGGTGGCCGCAAGGTTCGCCCGATAGAAATAGTCCGACGGGCCCTCCGGTTCCAGCTTGGCGGCTTTCTGATAGCTGGCCATGGCCGCCTCATTTTGTCCCAGCCCCTGCTGGAGAAACCCCAGGTTGAGATAAGACTCGACATAAGCTGGATTGGAGCGGATGGCGCGTTTGAACCAGGCCATGGCCTCGGAGGTTTTTTGCCGGTCCGCCAGGATTTGTCCCATCTCGTTCTGCGCTTCCGCATAGTCGCTGCGGATGGCCAGCGCCCGCGAAAAATATTCGCTGGCTTCGGCAGTCTGACCTGCGCGCACCAATAGCAGACCGGTGTAATAATATCCCCCTGGCAGCTGGGGGACCAGCTCGCAGCAGCGTTTGGCCTCGGTAATGGCTTGCGCCAGATACCCTCCTTTCTCGAGGAACCTCTGAAAATTTCCATGCAAAAAGTAGTCATCCGGGTTTGAAGCCAGTGCTTGTTCGTACATTGCCCTGGCTTGCTCGGGCGTCTGGGTGTCCATGGCGACCCTGGCCTCGTTCAATTTCGCCTCGTATGCCTTGAGATTGGCGGTGTGATTGAATTGTCCGGTGAACGGCGGCGAGGTGACGCGGCTCATAATCGGCTGCCAGATCCGTTGGCGATCCCAGACGGTCACGGCCAGGCGGCGGTCGCACAGGTCGGCAGATGCCCAGTTTCCCCCGTCGCGAGCGGTGATGGAACCCGGAAGGAGTTTTCGCGCCTGCTCGGCAAAATGAACGGCCAGCAAATAGTTGCCGGCAAAATTCAAATGCACGTGCTCGAAAAATAATTCCAAGCCGGGAATTCCATCCGGCGACTCCTGCGCCAGCGCGGCAGCGGCATCCACCAGAAAAACACCCTGTCCGGCATGAAGCGCGGCGATTTCCTTGATCATCGAGTTAATGCTCGTGTCCGCCCGGAAGGGGAGCGCATCATAGTCGCGTGCCAGCTCAAATGCCTGTCGGGCTGGTTCAGGATGGGCCAAGGCCAGTTCGCAGGTCCCCATGCGAAACTGCAAATCGGCAAATTGCGGGTCGATCTGGGCGACTTTCTGGTACTGCGTCAGCGCCTGCTGGTAAGCGCCCGCCGCCTCCCGTTCGATGCCTTCTGCGTAAATCTGGTTCCAGGCGGACGCCTGCTCCCTGCTCAGACCGGCCCGATGCAGCGAAGCGAATGGAGCACAGTCTTTTAAATTGACAGCCACCGTGCTTAAAACGACCGGCACGCCGGCGCCGTGCGCGGCCCGCAAGATGTCCTCCAGATTGCCCTTAAAATTTGTGTAACCACGCCGCCGGGCCGGATCATCATGGCTCAGCCGATTCTTCACGAACATTTCCATGCCGCCCCACTTTTGCGGTGTGGACGAATGGCTTCGCCAACTTCCGATCACTGAGTCAAGCAATTGTCCCATCCGCGTGGTTTTGATGGCGAGAATGGCGCGGATGACTCCCCGATTGAGTGCCCGTAATCCATAGCTGGTTGCGGCACCGAAAGGCCCGACCATTTCGTTGTTGCCCATATAGATCACCCATAGATCGCCCTGGTGTCGGGCGCACTCTCGGGCGATGGGCAGAATGGTGCTCGAATCAATCGCTGTCATGGCGACACTCACGACTTGAAAATCCGTTCCCGGATAACGTTCGCGCAGCAAGGTTTCCAAGTATCGGCCAACGCCGTAGGTTGGATCAGGGTCGCCGTTGGCCGCCGATTCGCCCAAGAGGAAAATCCGATAGGAGTTCGTTGCTCTTTCAGCGGGAAAGCGAAATGGTTCCGGGGTACGGGCCAGCGCGGGGGGGAAAAACCGGTAGCCAAATTTTTCATTCGGCACAAAAAACGAATGCCCGTTAATCTGAATCTGCTTGAAGAGGCCGGGGTCGTAACCGTAACCGCCTAAACGGAGCCCGATTTCGATGCAACCAAGAACCAGCAAGGGAACGAAAATCATCGCGCATAGTCGCATCAGCCACAACCGGCCTTTTGAACCAGGCGACGAAGTGATCGCGGGCGTCTTATCCATAAGTGCAAAGCTAGGCATTGATTCGCTGCTTACCTAATTTGGCCAGGATAGCCGATGCGTAATATTTCATGTGGCAAATTGTCCAATTTTTATGCAAGTATAATAAGACAAAACTCTGAAAAGCGAAAAGCCGCTGAAACCAAAAGCGCTTAAGTGTTTTCGGGCAAGCACCATACATTCAATCTTTTCCTTATTGCTTGGTGTAAAAAAATCTCTTGACTCTTTTTTGGTGGCGTAGTATAAACAATCACAACTCGGCAGCAATTGAAAATATCCTGACAACCAGAAAGCAACAAAATTATGAAAAAGTTCGGAAAAATAATCGGAATTGGAATCGGTGTCGTTGCAGCGCTTGTAATCACTGCATCAACTACACAGGCACAAAATCTTTTAACTGATGGTAGTTTTGAAAATGGTTCTTTCGTCAATACAGTCCCTGTAGGTAGCCCGCTTACCGTTGCGAATGTCGGTCAGGGTTGGGCTGCCAATTTCGGCGGAAGTGGGGTTGGTAATTCGGACATGAGTTCCTCGCCCGACTCCCCGCAAGATGGCAACTATGCGTTGTTGACTGTGAATAATCCAGGCAATAACTGGAATCCTCAAGGAACCTATCAGATAGTTAATGCCAACGCGGGCGGAGCCTATTCGTTGAGCGCATGGTTTCTGACAGATACCGGCTCTTCGAGTCCAATTGGTCCTGTGGATATTCAACTCCAATTCCTGGATGGCGCCTTGGCCAACCTCGCCACCGTAGAAACAGGTTGGATCTACCCCACCGCAATCAACACTTGGACTCAGGCGACGATTTCCGGCACGGCGCCTGTGGGAACTGCATTTGCATCGGTGTATCTCATGTTCATGGATAACGGCCAGGTGACTCCGGAAAACATGTACTTCGACAATGCTTCATTGACCGCTGTTCCGGAACCTTCCACCCTGGCGCTGATGGGTATGGGTCTGGCCGGAACGTTCTATTTCATCCGCCGTCGGAAGAGCTGATTTGCCCGAATAACCAAAAGCCGCCCGATGATAAATTGGGTGGCTTTTTTTTGCGCCAAAGTG
>DATJOW010000012.1:0-32751 GCA_035506715.1 Candidatus Acidiferrum sp.
AATCAAAAGTCGCCGGGCCTTGAGTTGTGTTCCACGGATTGCCCCCGGGCGCAGTGCCTGCCGGCAAACCCGGTGTGTTGGGAATTTCAAAGTTGGCGTAGGACGCGCTCAACATCACGCTCACGCGGCTCGTGTCGTCCAGGATGTAGGAAAAATATCCAAACGATTTGTATTGGTAGGTGTTGTCGTGGATGGCCGTCGGGCTGGATGTGGGATTTTCGATGCCGAGGTTGTTGTTGTTGTAGCTGCCGTCCATGAAATAGTTAAATTTCCCCTCCGAGCCGCCGTATTCAAAGCTCGGATTGATCGTGTCGTAGCTGCCGCCATACATTTCCACTCTGCCGCCGTTGTCAAACGCGCCGCTCTTGGTCGTGATGTCCACGACGCCTGCCGTGCGGAAGCCGTATTGCGCCGGCAGCGAGCCGGTGACGAGCTGCATGCTTTCGATGAAGTGCGGGTTTAGTTCCAGCCCAAACCCGGAAATGCCTTCCGGCAGCAGCACATCGTTGATGCGATATTGCAGGTTCGCGTGCTCGCCGCGAACGTGCAGATTTCCGCTGGCCTCGTTGTCCTGCACCACGCCCGGCGCGCGCAGGATCACCTCGCTCATCGGCGCGTTGCCACCTTGTGACAACGCGGTGATTTGATCCTTGCTGATCGTGTAGGCCGACGCGCCCAAATCCGGCAGGATCCGGGAGCGTGCCTGGTTCAACTTGCCAACGACGGTGACATTGCCGAGTTGGGTGACATTCGTTGAGCTTCCTGAAGCCGCGGCATTGGTCGAGCCCGCCAAAGCCACGACGTTCGTCGGACTTTCCGAAACCACGACATTGGTCGGGTTTCCTGAAGCCATGGCGTTTGTCGTTACCGCGTCATCTGTTTGCGCCAGCGCCATCCCACCACAGGACAGCGCCACCGACGAAATTACCGCCAAATACACTCTGCGATTTTCATATTTTTTATCTGCAAATTTTTTCATAATCCTCCCTCAATTAAATTTTTAAAACACTTCCGCGAATCTTCGCGGATTCGCACTTTGCAAAACGCCATGCGGCGCAATACAAAGATTTGGTTCGATGAAAAGGACCTAAGACGGAGCAAGTCGCGCCACCTGAATTCTACGAATTAGGAAGCTATACCGAGAACGGGAGGGGCGCGGCCAAGCGGAAGATTTTCAATGGCCGTGCTGAAAACGGAAAACTCAACGTGCGGTGCCGTCTCAATGGGAACGCCGGCCGCGATAACGGGAACATCAACGGTTGCCGAGTCCACCTTGCCATGCGCAAACATGGTGACCCCGCATTCATGGTCGGCCTTGCCCGCATCTTTGTGGATCAACTCGTGCAGCGTCGGACACGCTGCCATGGCGTTCAGGAGCAACACCAAGCCAATCAGCAAGGCGGCGAACACTGACTTGCCGGACAAAACTGAATGACTCCTCTTGTATTGCAAGACGTTTGCAAGCTAGCAAAGAGCGTGCCGTCAGCAAGCCCTAATTTGTTCGAGTTGAAACAATTAACGAATCATGACTGAATCGAGTCGTTCTTCACAAGCTGCCAAAAAACAGGTCATGCCAGGAAGAATGAGATTTAGGTTTTTCACAGTCAGCAACCTCCGGCAAAGCCGGAGGCTTGAGATAGCGTGCACCGCTCAAAGCGGTTTAGTGGTTCCGTTAGCCGCTCAAAGCGGCATCAGCGACAATTGGTCTAGCCGCCGGTCTTCTTGTTCTTGTTCCTGGATGTAGCGACGAACCGCCGCTTCGTCCCGCCCTACGGTCGACACCCAGTACCCTCGCGCCCAAAACTGCTGCCCGACGAAGCTCTTTCTCCGCCCCGCATACACCCGCGCAATGTGAATCGCCGTCTTACCCTTGATGAACCCCATCACCTGCGCCACCGAGTACTTCGGCGGAATCGAGATCAACATGTGCACGTGATCGACCATCAAATGCCCCTCGTGTATCTCGCATTCCTTTTGCTGGGACAGTTCCCGAAATACCGCTCCCAGCTCCCGTCGTATCTGCCCATACAGCACTTTCTTCCGACATTTGGGAATGAATACCACATGATATTTGCATTCCCATACCGCGTGTTTCAGTGCTTCATACGTCTGCATTGGTGTCTCCTTTCGTAAACTTTGAACGGTTCACGATCCGGAGACTCCTCAATGACTCCCGGAGCTGTCAAACTCCGGGAGTCTCTCCAGCAGAGCTGGAGGATTTATCAGTCATTAAGCTTTCCATTTTACATCTTTATTGAGCCATGTGCGTGGAAAAAGTTACAAGGTGGCCCTTTGGTCACTGCCAAAAGTGCCGGACGGAATGGACGGCAGGATTGTCAGTCCCAGTCAATTGTCGCACCAGCGCCCCTTGGATCAGGGGATGTCATGGCTTACGCTTCAGCCGATCCTTTGTCTGCTGGATCATCTCCAACAGGCTCAGCACTTTTGAGGGAGGGGGAGCGGCGCCAGCACGCTCGACTTGGGCCATGTCCTCCTCCGGCAGATGCGCCTGCAGGAAGGAGCGCACGTCGAATTGTTCCCACCAGCAGTCCAGAATCAGGCGGCAGGGCTTTCCGCCCGATTCTTGTCGGCAATAGCCGAAAGTCACTTCATGGCCGAGACGGCGGCAACGCGGAAGGAGATCTTGGTCGTGCTCGTTTAGCATGGTTTCATTTTAGGCCTGTCGATCGCACTCCGCGAGTCTTACCTTTGCGTTCAAAGCGGTCGTCGACCAGAACGGGCTGGGCGCCTTTGTTCTACAACCCGCCGACAGGGTCGGCTTCGTAGCCGTCGGGGTCGGGCAGGTTTGGCGCGTTACACCAGTTCAGTGTCGCTGGTTTCAGAATTTATCTGATTCGGCAGGTCAACCTTTGGGAGGATGACACTCGTGCGCCGGGTGTCCATAGACCCGCGCATAAGCCCGGCAGAACGGGCACAAACTGGCTTCGACGTGCTTCACCAGCCAGAAGGCGAGTCCGCGTTGCCGCTTTCGTGCATGTCGGCAGACCAAGCAGTTCGCGCAGACCCTGGCTAGGGCCTTGTCGAATGAGGATGCTTTCAGGGTGCTCATATCCGGGCGAGCGACTCCAGCGCTTCGATCACGACCGCCGGTTTGAGTTTGAGCGTTAAGCGACTTCATGAGGCTAGGTTCAAGCAACGGATGGCCAACAGCGATGCTACGCTGATGAACAGCCACAACACCAGTCCGGTCGCCACCGTCCGCCAGCCCACCACCCGCAATGCGCGCAACGACAGCGAGGTGCCAATCAGGAACAGCACCAGGATCATGCCCCGGCGCGCAATTCCCGAAAACTCCGGCGACCATTCCAAAACGGCCGGAACATAACTGCGCAGCAGCGAGGCCAGCAGAAAAAAGCCGATGAACCACGGCACGGCGATTTTGAACTTCTTGGCCCGCCGGGAACCTTCCACGCCCGCGCTCGCCGGTTTCCGCCGGCCGAGACCGAAGGCAATCGCCAGCGTCAACGGCACAATCCACAGCGTGCGCGACAGTTTCACCGCCGTGGCGGTCTGCAAGGCGTCCTGACCGTAGCTCAAGCCTGCGCCGACCACCGACGAAATGTCGTGGATGGCCACGCCCGCCCACAGGCCAAACTGCGCCTGGCTCAAGTGCAGTAGATGGCCGGCGAGCGGAAAAACGTAAAGCGCGATGGCATTCAGCAAAAAAACCGTTCCGATGGACACGGCGATTTCCGCTTCCGAAGCGGCGATGACTGTGCTCACCGCCGCAATAGTCGAACCGCCACAGATGGCGGTGCCGACCGAAATCAGCGTGGTGGTTTTCCGATCCAGCGCCAGCCGGCGTCCCACCCACCAGCCGAGCAGCAGCGTGGCGCAGATGGTCGCGGCGGCGAACAGCGAACCGTTGAGGCCCAGACGCAGCACCACGGGCAGGTTCATGCCGAAACCCAGCAGCACCACGCAAACTTGCAGCAGCCATTTCGTGACATGGTGATTCCAATGCGCGAACGGATGCCCGATCAAAAGCGCGAACAGGATGCCTGCAACCAAAGCGGTCGGTGGCGACGCCCAGAGAATGAGGCCGATGGCCGCCACAACCAGGGAGGCAACTCTGGCAAAATGACCGGGCGCGGCCGCCGGTTCGGGCCGGTGACGCGCGTTTTTCGGATTGGCTGAAGAAATGGCATTCATGCTGGGTGAAATAATGCCTTCGCTGCATATATGCCACAAAGACATTGTTTCTATATCAAGCATAGTTTATTGTTATGTCATGAATCGGAACCACCTGGCTCTATTTCACGCCGTCGCCCAAGCCGGCAGCATCAGCCGCGGTGCCGCTCTGGCGCGGGTCAGCCAGCCGGCGGTTTCCAAACAAATCGCCGAACTGGAGGATGTACTGGGCGTCCGCCTGCTTGACCGCCTGCCGCGCGGCTGCCGGCTGACCGAGGCGGGAAAAATTCTGGCGGATTACACCCATCGCTGGCGTTCGTTGGAAAATGACGCGGCGCGGGCGATTGAGGAATATCGAGGTTTGAAGCGCGGGAGGCTGGCCGTGGGCGCGAGCCTCACGATTGGCGGCTATCTTCTGCCCGGAGTGCTCGCGGAATTTCATTGCCGTTTTCCCGACATTGAATTGCAGGTGGAAACCGCCAACACGGAGCACATCCAGCGGACTTTGCTCGAAGGCGTTATTGAACTGGGCCTGACCGAGGGGCCGCTCGAATCCAAGGAGCTGGAATCCAGTGTTTTTTTCCAGGACGAGCTGGTGGTCATCGCGCCCGCCGGTCATCCGTTGCTGAATCGCGGTCGGGTGACCATCCGGGAAATTTGCCGGGAACCGTTTATCCTGCGCGAGGAAGGCTCCGGCACGCGGGCGGTGGTGGAGCGGGCGCTGCGCCGGAAAGGGCTGAAAATCAAACCGCTCCTGTCGCTGGCCAGCCCGGAGGCGATCAAAAATGCGGTCGCCGCCGGCATGGGTCTGGCCATCGTTTCGCGCCTGATTGTCGCCTTGGAAGTGCAGGCTGGTTCCCTAGGCATCATTCCGCTGAAGGATTTTACGATCCAACGTCCGCTCCACTTGCAGCGTATCCGAGGCCGGAACCAAAGCCCGGCGCAAGCAAAATTTCTGGAAGTCTTGGAAACGGGAAAACCGTTCCGCGTTCCACCCGGGCGCACCAACCATTAAACTTCCGTTTCCTTATCAGCGGCGAACAAAACGGCGGTCCGAGGCGGTAACGGCATGTTTCAAAGCCGCCGGGCGAGAATTTGCACGACAGCACCCCGGCCTGTATGGCCGTCGCCCTCGATCACATCGCGCTCCAGTTCGCGGGCGATGAGAAACTGGAGGCCGGACAATTCTTCACGCAGGGCGGCGAGCGTCATGAGCAGTTCGGGCGTTTTCGGTCCGCCGGTGCCGAACGCCAGTTGCGCCGGCGTGTAGGCTTCGAGGACGAACACACCACAAGATTGAAGCCCCGCCACCGCCTTGCAGTGAACCCATCGCCGCAAGGCTGGCGGCAGATGTGCGAATGTCGCAATGATTCCCGCCCACGCGCCGGCAGTGATGGCATAATTTTCCAGATCGGCGAGCACGGCTTCGATTTCCACGCCGCGTGCGCCAGCCAGACGCTGGGCCTTGGCCAAGCCAATCTCCGATTGGTCCACCGCCGTAACCCGGTGGCCAAGCGCGGCGAGATGAACGGCGTTGCGTCCTTCGCCTTCGGCTAGGCACAACACCGGGCCGGCGGGAATTTGCGGCGCAACTTCCGCCACGAAAGCATTGGGCGCCTCGCCGTAAACATGGCCGGCTACGGCGTAGCGGTTGTTCCAGAAGGCAGCGTCCATGTTCAACTCTGGTTCACGCGGCGCCGCCATTGACGCGCAGGTTCTGGCCGGTGACCCAGCCCGCTGCATCGCTTGCCAGAAAAGCCACCACGTCGGCGATTTCCGCCGGCTGCCCCAGCCGTCCGAAAGCCGCCAATTGCGCAAACTTCTGGATCTGTTCCGCCGTTTTTCCGGCCTTAAACAACTCAGTTTCCGTTGGGCCGGGTGAAATGACATTAACCGTGATGCCGCGCGGGCCGAGTTCCCCGGCCAGCGAACGCGTCAGTTGTTCCACCGCCCCCTTGGTGGCGACGTAAGCCGCATAGTTCGGCATCATCCGTACCGTTGTCGAACTGGACACGTTGATGATGCGCCCGCCATCGGCCAGCCGGGTGGCCGCCTGCTGGCAGGCGAAAAAGGTGCCCTTCACGTTCACGGCAAAAATGCAGTCGAACTCCGCCTCGGTCATCGCGCTGACCGGTTTGGTGACCATGAGGCCGGCGTTATTCACCAGGATGTCCAGTTTCCCAAAGCGGGCGATGGTTTGGTCAAACAACCGGACCACCTCGGCAACGCGCGCCACATCTGCCTGCACGGCCAGCGCCTGGCCGCCCGCCGTTTCGATTTCGCCCACGAGTTTCCGCGCGCCGTTCGCATTGCTCGCATAGTTGATGACCACGGCGGCTCCATCCCGGCTGAGCCGTTCGGCAATCGCGCGCCCGATGCCGCGCGACGCGCCGGTGACCAGCGCGACTTTTCCTTTGAGGAAACTGTTCATTGGCTCAAAGGTAATAAAAAACTCCGGTGCTGGCGATTCCTCTGTTTGTTTGCTGGCCCCGGCGGCGAAATCAGTTGCCGTCTGTTTTGCCAACGATTTCCCGAGCGCGGGCGAGCGAGCCGAGGTTGAAGACGTTCGCGTAACCATGAGTGAAACCATGAAACAAGCATTCGGTCTGGTCCGGCGTCCCTGGGGCGTCTTCTACCTCAAACACAAAATCACCGGCGTTCAAACGAGTCTCAAAACGAGCGATAAGCACGAAGCGCAACGCATCCTCCAAGCGCACAACGAATCGGAGTGTCAGCCGCACTTCAACCTGTCGCTGGTCAGCGGTGGCCGTGCCCATGATGACGTGGTCCAGCAGTTCCACCTTCAAAAGCTGGCCGGCGCGGATTAAATCCCGCGTCACTTTGATGTCCGCTTCACTGGGGGTGGCGTCGCCCGAGGGATGGCAGTGCATGACCACGATGGCGGCGGCGTTGGCCACCAAGGCCGGGCGATACACTTCGCGAGCATGACAAAGCAGGGTGTCCAGCGTTCCGGTGGCCACGATGAAGTGCCCTAGAATGTCGCGGCGGGTGTTCAGGACCAGACAAACGAGGGTTTCCACGTCGGGATTATGTCTGGGGTCGGTATCAATGTTCTTGCGCCAGTAGTCGGCGGCATGGTCGGGGGTCTCGGCCTTGCCGTAGGCGGGTGTCTCGCGGAGGGTCAAAACGCGAAACTCGCCGAGCTTGGCCATTTTGGCTGAGACTGGTTTTGAAACCGACGATGGCCGGACCGGAGCTGGAGCTGACGCTTCAAATAATAAAGATTGGGTTTTCATAAGCTTTTTTTTGAAACCGCTGTCCGTCCGTCTGCCGTATGCTGCTCGCTTCACCAGGGCGGGGGCGTGTTTTTGACTGACTGCGGGGAAATTTCGCAGGCAGGGAACGTGACAAGGGCGGGCGGGGGGCGGGGCGCCGTTGGCGCGTTACCTGGCAGTGAAATGGACCCGCCGCGCGAAGTGCGCCTAAAAGCCTATTGAAAAACACGCCAGAGCAGCGAGCAGCAGGCGGAAGAGGGAACGGAGGAAGGCGGTCAAAGAAAAGGCGCTATGTCAAAACAACTCGACAAAAGCCTGCCGCCGGCAGGCCCGTTAAACTGATGAAATTAACCGGGCGAGTCGCGCCAGCGCGAAGCCAATGAATCTGATTTTTCGACGGCAGGGCGGAGTGCGAGGGATGCGACGCGATGGGTGCAGGGACGCGATCGGCATCAACGCACGCAGCCTGGTGGCGAAGTATCAGACCATATTGGTTTTACCAGTGAGGCCGTACAGTTTCGGGAGCGCAGCCTGCGGAGCGAGCGAAGGCTGGCCGGTCTCACGGCTATTGGGGATGACTACGACGCCAGCGGTGCGCGGGAGATTTGCCGACGCGGACTGGCGAAGGGGGCTGAATCGGACGAAACTGACGACTGAATTTGACCGATAACTTGACCGGTCAAAAACGCAATAACGCTCGTGTTCACGGGCGTTTTCTCATTTCAAGGGTCATCCAAAATGACCGCCCCTCCGTTTATAGGGAGCAGTGGCCAGACAAGCGGGCCACCGCCACAAAAAAAACAATGAAAACGAAGAATCTGGAAGTTGAAATGCCGGTGGCGGGTTTCATCGGCAAAACCGAAGTCACCACGCGGCTCAACCGCAGCCTCAAAACGGTGAACAATTGGATGGGGCTGGGGACCACCCCGGAGCGGAGCGCCGGGGGCGGTCCCCTTCCTTGTCTTTTACTTACATCAGCACCGGAAGAGAAAAATGTATCTGCCTGGGACCAGGAAAAGCTGCTCGGCTCACGCACGGCCATCGCGCGCAAAGCCGACACCCTCCGCCTGAATCTCCAAGACCTGATTGACCGGGTTGGAATCGAGTACATGGGTTTCATGACGCTCACCTTCAAAGACAACATCCGGGACCGAAAACTTGCGGAAAAACGGTTCCACTCCTTTGAAACCCATGTCCTGTCGAAGCTCGCCGTGGAACACATCGCGGTTCCTGAACGGCAGAAACGCGGCGCCATTCACTACCACCTGGCCGTCGCCTTCCCTTTCGACATCCAGTCGGGCTTCGATTTGGAAGCGTGTTCCGAGGCCAACCCCGTCAAGCGCCACGGCTACCTGGGAGATGGCAGGTGGTTGCCCGGATACAAGGAACGATTAGATGCGCTGGAGCGGATTTATCTCGCTTCGGCCAATCCGAACTTGCGGCAGGTGTGGCGAGTGGTTCGTGAGGCCAATGCACGGGTCGAGAAACGCAACCGCAAGGCCAAGGCGAAGGGCGGGGAAGTGGTTCCTCCCTTTGGCCGTTGTGAGACGCTGCCGATTTTGTCGAATGCCGAAGCCATCGCTTTCTATGTGGGCACGTACATGACCAGCCAAAAAGAAAATCGCCTGCCGGAGGATAAAGGATGGCGAAGTGTGCGCTATGCGCTGAAGGATCGGAAATACCTACAGTCGTTCCAGTTTGTGGAGGGCGGGAATGCGAAGTGGCGGAAGGGCTGCAAAATCCTGAGCAGTTTGCTTTTGATCCATGATGAGCCAGTCGTCACGCGCGAGGGAAATAAACTGGTTTTTCATTATCCCAAGGATCACGTCCGTTCGCGTTTTGGCTCGCGGTGGCCCAATCGGCTGGCTCCCTGGATCTTCGCCTGCTACGAGAATCACGAGGTGTGTCTGAAATTCGCCCAGACCCTGCCGCCGGAAATGAACCGGCGGGAACGGCTGGCGGTCGTGAAACAGTTTATGGGCCGGCTGCGTGGCATCGTGCCCTGGACCGCGGATCACAGTGTCGTGGAGGCAACGACAGAGCCGGTTTCAACCATGACGGCAACTTCACCAATGTCGGTACAAAATGTGGCTTGAAGATTTCCTGTGCCTGGGTGGGTCTGGGGTCTTCGGCAGAAAGGCAGATGAAAATATATGTGGATAGCATGCAAGAATATCGAAACGGGAATCGTTCATGCGGTATCGCTGCCGGCGGGAATGAGCCCGCACGGGTTTGCGATGGATTGGCCGCTGGCAGAAGCGCATGAGCCGTTGACTTGCCAGGTGTGTTTGCGGTTTGCATTCCGGTGGCGCAATCAGGATACCGGGTTGAAAGCCTTGTTGCCCGTTGACAATTCCAAGGATCCCCGCTCTGGCGGGGTGGCTTGAAGATGAAGTGTTTCCAGATGAAATCGAGTGAAGTATGACAGACGACCTTACGCAAGTGGCATTGACGACCTCGGCGGCCAAAGGCCTCCCGGCACGCCTGTTGGCGGGTGACGTGGCGAAACTGTTGACTTGTTCGATAGAAGATGTCGCCGTTCTCGTCAGCGCGGGGAAACTACGGGCGCTTGGCAGGCCGAAACCCAACAACGTGAAATTCTTCAGCTCCATCGAATTGATTACATTGGTCGCGGATCGCGATTGGCTGGACGATGCCACGAAAACCGTCGGCCAATACTGGCGGCTAAAGAATGCCCGCCGAAACAGTTTGATCAACGAAAACCGAGAGAACAACTAGGGACAAATTTTTAATCAATGTGTTTCGGTTGCCAGCATGGACCCCGGGCCGTACTATGCCGCAATCTGACCGAATGAATTTACACCTGGAAGATGAACCGAAAGGAAAATTATGAAACGTAGCAACCTGATGAGATACGGCCTGACCGGTCTGACCGCTTCGGCCACATTGATGGGCGCCGTTGCTTCTTCCGCCCGAGCAGAAATCGAAACCAGCGGTGTCATCGGTGCGCCTAACGCCACCACCAGCATCAGCGGCAATCAGCTTCCGCCGCCTGACCCGAAATTCGGCGGCGTGATCAAGGAGAAAGCCACCGACTCAAAACCGTGGTGGCCGCCGCGCATCGTGCCGCCCAAGGGCGCGCCCAACATCCTGCTCATCATGACCGACGATTGCGGCTTCGGCTCGCCAAGCACCTTCGGCGGCGTGATTCCAACTCCGGCGCTGGACCGCATCGCGACGAACGGATTGCGCTATACCCAGTTTCATTCCACTTCGCTCTGCTCGCCGACGCGCGCGGCGCTGATTACCGGGCGCAATCATCATGTGGCCGGCTTTGGTGTCGTGGGCGAGGCGGCCACGGGTTTTCCGGGTTACGACTCGGTTATCCGCAAGGAATGCGGGACAATCGGCGAAATCCTGAAGGAGAACGGCTACGCGACGGCGTGGTTCGGCAAGGACCACAACACCCCCTTTTACCAGGCGAGCCAGGCCGGACCGTTCGACCAATGGCCGACGGGGATGGGCTTCGAGTATTTCTACGGGTTCATCGGCGGCGACACCAGCCAGTGGGAACCGAACCTGTTCCGCAACACCACGGCCATTTACCCGTATCTCGGCCAGCAGGGGAAGTGGAATCTGACCACCGCCATGGCCGATGACGCGATCCAGTATATGAAGCAACTCTCCGAGATTGCGCCGGACAAACCGTTTTTCGTTTATTACGTCCCGGGCGGCGTGCACGCGCCGCATCATCCGACGAAGGAGTGGATTGACAAGATCAGCGCCCTGCACCTGTTCGACGACGGCTGGGACAAATTGCGCGAGACCATCTTTGCCAATCAGAAGCGGCTGGGGGTCATTCCGGCGAACGCGGAACTGACGCCGTGGCCGGAAGGGTTGCAGCACTGGGACCAACTGTCTTGGGATGAGAAGAAGCTGTTCGTGAAGCAGGCGGATGTGTTCGGCGCGTATCTCGCCTACACTGACTACGAGATTGGACGCGTGATTGACGAGGTTGATAAAGAAGGCAAGCTCGACAACACGCTCATCTTCTACATCAGTGGCGACAACGGGGCCAGCGCCGAGGGCACGACAAACGGAACGCCGAATGAATTCACGACCTTCAATGGCGTCACGGTACCGGTCAAGGACCAGTTCCTGTTTTATGATTTCTGGGGTTCCGACCTGACGTTCCCGCACTACGCCGTGGGCTGGGCTTGGGCGTTTGACACGCCGTTCAAGTGGGTCAAGCAGGTGGCCTCGCATTTCGGCGGGACGCGCCAAGGCATGTGCGTGTCCTGGCCCGGCCACATCACCGATCTGGGCGGCATCCGCACGCAGTTCCATCACGTCATTGACATCGTGCCGACCATTCTGGACGCGACCGGCATTCCCGCGCCAGACACCATCAACGGCATCCAGCAGCGACCTTTCGACGGCGTGAGCATGACTTACACCTGGCCCAAGACCAATGCGAACGTGCCGTCCAAGCGCCAAACGCAGTATTTTGAGATGCTGGGCAACCGCGCCGTTTATCACGATGGCTGGGTGGCGGCCACGACGCCAGTGACCATTCCGTGGGAATTGAGCGCCAAGACGCCGCCGGATGTCATCTCCGGCTATAGCTGGGAGCTTTACAATATCCAGAAAGACTTCACCGAGGACCACGATCTCGCCACCCAGATGCCCGACAAGCTCAAGGAAATGCAGACGCTCTTCTACCAGGAAGCCGCGAAGTTCGATGTGTTGCCGCTGGACAATTCGACGCTCGCCCGATTCATGACGCCGCGTCCGAGCGCGACGGCGGGCCGGACCACTTTCACCTACTCGGGCGAATTGAGCGGCGTGCCAGCCTCCTGCGCGCCGGACATCCTGGACCGCTCCTACATGATCCGGGCGGAAATCACCGTCCCTGAAGGCGGAGCGGAGGGCATGATTGCCACCGAGGGTGGACGGTTCGGCGGCTACGGCCTGTTCTTGAGCAAGGGTGAACTGGGCTTTGGCAAGGGCCATGTGGTGTTTCTTTACAATCTGCTGGGCCTGCAACGGACGGCGTGGGAAGGCCCGGAACTCAAACCCGGAAAACACAGCATTGTGTTCGAATTCGAAATTAACGGTCCGGGTCTGGGCAAAGGCGGCAGTGGCCAGTTGACAGTGGATGGTAATCGGGTCGCCACGAAATCCCTGGAGCACACCACGCCCATCATGTTCCCGGAAGACGAGACCTTTGATGTGGGGCTGGACACCGGCACGCCGGTTTCCCTCGTCGAATATCACTACGACTGTCCGTTCAAGTTCAATGGGACGATTGACAAATTGACGTTTGAACTCGGCCCGAAGCAGTTGACCGCGGCGGATCAGAAGAAAGCCACCGAACTCGGTGCCGAAGTGAATAACTAGGACCGGAGCTGAATCCTTCGGGCGGGCGATGAAAAAACTGCTCATCCTAACCGGTGTGGCCGAAGCCGCCACGGGTGTGGCATTGATGGTTGCGCCAGCGCTGGTCGGGCGATTGCTGCTGGGCGCGGACTTGGCCGCCGTTTCCATCGTCGTGGCTCGCGTGGCCGGCATCGCGTTGCTCGCCTTGGGCGTGGGCTGCTGGCCGGGACCGGCGTCGTTCGGCATGTTGACCTACAACACACTCGCCGCCGTGTATTTCGCCTGCCTTGCCATCGGCGGCGAATGGGTCGGGCCTCTCCTGTGGCCGGCGGCCGTGTTGCACGCTGTCCTTGCCTTCCTTCTCGGCTGGGCCTGGTTCAAGAGTCCAAAGACCGGCAGGTGGAAGAACCCCGCCAGCGGGTAAAGAACACCAGATAAATTCTTCACCTGATTCTTCACCTGACGAGCAATAAAGGGGCGGTAACAGGGCAATGAGCGAGCGTTGAATGAGCAGTCGAAAAAACAGCTTGAACCCCTTTAATATCAAGCTATAGTAAGCCTTGAAACAGAGTGTGTTAGGCTCGGAACGGTAAGGCTTCCGCGTTCGATTCCGACCCTCGCCTCCAAGCGTCTTGATGAGGAGTTTAAGAGAAAAGCCGTGCAAACCACTCTCTCATAAGCAGTCCGGTGTTGTTCGGCGATTCTCTTTGGCCACTCCACCCGGCGCGCATTTATCGCTTGCGCTCACCCCAACAAATACTGTGGAGTCTCTTTGTGGGATGCCTCCGTAGATTGAGCGGTTCGATTGGACTGCTGCTGCGCGGTGCGCAAACCTGTTTCGCTGGCTCGCGGGCAAATCGGCCGGAGAAATGATCTGAATGGATCGACCATTGATTGTTTATTGCATGAAGTTCAGGCTCAAACTCATCGTCTTCGGGGTGGCGGTTGCACTCTGCCGCGTCGGTGGCCAGGACCTTCCCGCTCGCCTCTTTGACGCCGCACCGTATGGCATGCCTTTGCCGGAAGGACCGGGACTCATGTGGGAAGACCCTCGAGAATTACATTCGGTAACGGTGGATTTCGCCGAGGCCATTCCGGAGGGTTCCAAATTCCGACTCGAATACTGGGGCAGCCACTGGCCCCAACAGCATTTGCCCAAGGATCGAGAATCGGGAGGCGGCCCCAACGGCTGGATGGAGTTGGGCAATTGGTACAATGGCGGATGGCGCGTCGCTGACACCGAGCAATCCGTTTCTGGCAACTCGATTCAATTCACCTTCCGCCCTATCAACACCCACGAGTATCCGGACCTCAAAGACTACTCGTCCACCGGGCGATTCACCCTCAAAATCCGTGTTGTCGGCGATCAACCGCTTCCAGCAATTGACCGTCTACACGCATTGACCGATTCCACCGTGGTGGATCGCTCCCTCCGTGTTGCCTGGGAATACTCCTCTGCATCCAACTTCCAGGTGGAGGCGTTCAACGGGCAAATCCTGGCTGTAACCGCCACGACCAGCCAAACGACCACTCTGCAAGTTCGAACCGCTACCAACAGCGATCCCAACACCTTCGATCGCACGCTCGTTACCCTGAGGAACGGCACAAACGTGTTCACCTTCCGGGTGGATGATTTGAATGACGGTCCCCTGTTTCTGCCGGAGTATGGCGCGGCGATACTTCCCGGAAATGATCCCCGCGATTATGCGACGATCGCCAAAGAGGCAAAGCTCGCCGGACAGCAGACCCTCTACGACCGCATCTCCGGGATGCCGGAACAAACCTGGACCTCTGCGTGGAACGGTATGCCGCCCAAAAAGTCGCGGATTGGCTACGTTCTCGGCATGGATGGCACCCGCCAGAAATTCCGCTTGAATGCCGACGGCAGCGTATCCTTCCGCTGGAATGACCAATATATGAGACGACTTCCGGCAGATGATACACCCCGTCTCGACCTCGAGATGCCGCCGATTCATCTGGATTTCGGCCTGCCGGAAATGCCCGTGGATCGTTCCCTCGAGGAAGAGTCCATCCCGACTTGTATTACCACCTGGGAAAGCAACGGAGTGCGTGTTGTTCAAACCGCCTTTGCCACAATGCTCGCCGGTACCAAGTCCAACGGGCCGCCGCCGGCACCTGATGCTGGTGTGGTAGCCATGCTCCGTTTCGTTTTTACGAATACCACCAGCCGTCCAGGCACGATCGAACTGCCCATCAAAATCCGCAGCAACACAAACGATGAGCGTTTCACGCTGGATCGCCGGGGTCTGATTTGCAGCAGCAACCACTGGCGCGGCCAGGTCATCGCCGACTCGTATCCGGTTGTCTCGTCGAACCAATTGGCGTGGGAGGTTCTGCTTGGGGCTCATCAAACAAAATCGGTAACGGTCAAATTTTCCTTCCTGCCGCTAAGCAGTCCGTCCGAAGTCAGTGCGCTGGTTGCCCTTGATTTTGAACGGGAGCGAAAAGCCACCGGCGACTATTGGCGGAAGGTCTTGAATAAAAGCGCGCGCCTCATCACCCCGGAACCTGTTCTCAATGATTTTTATCGCGCCGTGCCCGCCCACTTGCTCATCAACTCTGAAATTGAGCCAGGCAGCAACCGGCGGTTCGCCCGCGTCGGCTCGCTAAACTACGGTGTTTACGGCAACGAATCGTGCATGATGGTGCTTGAACTCGACCGCCGGGGCTACCATCAGGAAGCCGAGGCGTGCCTTGACACCTGGCTGCGTTACCAAGGAACAGTTGGGCTGCCGGGCGCTTTCGACTCGACCAACGGCGTCCTCTACGGAGCCGCGGGTTACGAAGCCGGCGGATATAACCAGCACCATGGTTGGATCCTCTGGACCTTGGCGGAACACTATCGCTTCACGCGCGACGAAGCGTGGCTGCGCCGCGCAGCACCCGGCATGGTGGCGGGCGCGAACTGGATCATCCATGAAACCGGGCGTGCCACCAGCCGGTACGACCTGGCGTCGGGTCTATTGCCGCCGGGGGACCTCGAGGATATTGGCGATTGGTGGAGTTGGCTATCCACCAGTTGCTACACCTGGCGTGGACTCGACGGGACAGCCTGGGCGCTTGAACAAATCCAGCACCCGGACGCTCCCCGCCTACGCGCCGCCGCCGAGGCGTATCATAAGAACCTCGTGGATCATTTTCTGGACGCTTCCGCCCGGTCACCGGTCGTCCGGCTGCGCGACGGCACGGCCATTCCGCAAATTCCCGCCTACGTCCAGCGTCGCGGCCGCAGCTTCGGCTGGATCTGTGAAACCCTCGAAGGGGCCATGCACCTGATCATCGCCAAAGCCATCGATCCTAAATCCGTCCGAGCGCAGTGGATTCTCAAGGATTACGAGGACAACCTTTTCCTCTCGAATCAGTATGGCTACACGCTGGACGATTTCGACAAATTCTGGTTTGGCCGCGGCGGCATGTGCATGCAGGCGTGTCTCCTGCTCGACGTCGAGGCTTATCTCTATCGCGACGATGTCAAACAGGCCTTGCGCGCCGCGTTCAACGCCATCGCCCTCAACCATTTTCCCGATGTCCACATGAACGCCGAACATTCACTTCCGGAAATGGGAGATTGGCTGGGCGACGTGTTCAAAACTTCCGATGAAGCGAATGCCTGTGGCTGGCTGCGCTATCTGTTCGTCCGTGAGGAAGGCGACACACTTTTGATTGGCCAGGCCGTTCCGCGCGATTGGCTGAAACCCGGGCAGCAATGCGGAATAGAGAATACCACCACCTGGTTTGGAAACACTTCAATCATCTATGAGGGCGGGGTGGGCAGCATTACGGCGAAGCTCCAGAGTCCCACGCGGAATCCGCCGCACGAAATCCGTCTCCGCTTCCGGACGCCCGGGGAGAAGCCGATCGCAAAAGTCACGGTGGATGGCCATTCCTGGAAAATGCTGGACGGCGATTGGGTCATTCTTCCCGGTAACATCAGCTCGACCACCGTCGTCGCAACCTATTAAGACGGTTTCATCGTTGATCATCCTCGAAACAAGGCTAAAACGAGGTCAACTTCCCACCCCCACCCCCGGGCTCAAGTCGCTGGGACCGCTCAACCTCCCATATTTCATTAGGTTGGCAATGAATCCCAGCTTCCATTTATATTGCAAATGGCATCGTGCCTGCTGCTCGTTACCCCATTTAATCACATGCAATCTGGTTTAAGACAGCCCAGCGGACTCCGGACTCTCCGCCATGCCATGACGGTGCTCGCTGCGCTGATTTTGTGCAGTTCCGGTTTCGGCGACGAAATTCATGATGCCGCCCGGGAGGGCAATTTGAAACAAGTCAAATCGCTGCTCCGGCAAAATCCAGCCCTGGTTTCCAGCCAAGACGACAGCGGCGGAACGCCATTGGACGAGGCGGCGTCCTATGGCCAAAAAGAGGTGGTGAAGTGGCTGCTGGCCAAAAAGGCCGATGCGAATGCCAAAAACAATGACGGCATGACGCCGCTGCATCTGGCGGTCTCCGGCGGCTACCCGGAGGTCGTTGTGCTGTTGCTGGCTAAAAACGCAGAAGTTGACGCCAAAGCGAACGACGGAGAAACTCCTTTACACTTGGCTGCGGCCAAAGGCTACACGGAGGTGGTGTTCCTGTTGTTGACCAACAAAGCCGACGCCAACGCCAGGGACAATCGCAACGGCACGCCCCTGCACCTGGCGGCGGCCAAAGGATTCAAGGAGACGGCGGCATTGCTGCTGGCCAACAAAGCCGAGGTTAATGCCCGGGACGACCGTAACGCCACGCCTTTGCATGAAGCTGCCGCGGGTGGCTTCAAGGACGTGGTGCAATTGTTGTTGGCCCACCGGGCGGATTTCCAGGCCAAGGACGAGAACGGCGCGACGCCGCTGGAGAATGCGGCCATCATGGGACACCGGGACGTGGCGGAGTTGTTGCTGGCCAACAAGGCTGACGTCAACGCCAAGGACGACAGCGGCCGGACGGCCCTGCATTGCGCGGCGTTTGGAGTCCAAAACCAAAAGGAAGTGGTGTTCCTGCTGCTGGCTCACCGGGCCTATGTCAATGCCCGGGACAACAACCAGGCGACGCCGTTGCACTATGCGGCCGTGGGCAGCCATCGTGACGTGGTGGATTTATTGCTGGCCAATAAAGCCGATGTCAACGCCCGGGATCACAGTGGCAAGACTCCGCTGTACTATGCCGTGACGAAGGGGACCCCGGCGGTGGCGGAACTGCTGCGCCAGCACGGCGGCCACGAATAGATTGCCCTGGTTTGTTCACGCGAGACGCCTTCAACAGCGAAATCAACTCATGCCCGGCGACGGCTTACAAGCTCGCTGAACTTGACGCACGCCTTCACCCCGATACCGTTGGGCCAATTGGCATGCGTCGGAGTGTAAAGATCGATCCTCCCAGCGAGCCCGGCAAACCGGCGCCGTCCGGCGGTGTCACCCGGTCGGACGGGAACGGTTTGCCACCGACAGAGTGTTTACTGCGCCATTGGCGCTCTTTCGCGGTTTGTCTTTTTCTGGCGCTGGCCGTCTGGGTCGTGTTCGGCCAGACTCGCCAATTCGATTTCGTCAACTTCGACGACAACATTTGCGTTTACGACAATCCGGCAGTCTGTCACGGGTTCAGCCTGCCTGGGGTGGTCGGTATCCTCACGCACGTCAACGGTGCCGGCGAATGGGTGCCCTTGACCGCCCTCTCCCGCATGTTGGATTGCCAGCTTTTCGGCTTGCACCCGGCCGGCCATCATTTGACAAACGTCCTGTTGCACACCGCGACCGCCTGCCTGTTATTTCTGCTACTCCGCCGCCTGACCGGTGGATTCTGGCCGTCGGCCTTTGCAGCCGCCTTGTTTGCCATTCACCCTTTGCGAGTGGAATCGGTGGCCTGGGTGACCGAACGCAAGGATGTGTTAAGCGGACTGTTTTTTGTGCTGACGCTCCTGGCTTATGAGCGGTTCGCGCAACGACCGCTGGCAGGGGCGAATCGGGTGTCAGGTTCCGCGATATCAACCACGCCGGCTTCCACCCCGCGTCTCTGGACCCTGGAGTATAACCTGGCGTTGACGTTTTTCGCCCTCGGCCTGCTGTCAAAGCCCATGCTGGTGACCTTGCCGTTTGTAATGCTCCTGCTGGATTACTGGCCGTTGAATCGACTGGCGCCAGTGGCCTCGCCTGCGGAGCGTACCCTGCTCCAGGCATGGTCCACCCTGCTTTTCGAGAAGATTCCTTTCCTGTTGTTGAGCAGCGCCACTTGCGTTGTCACTGTGCTGGCGCAAAGGAATGCCATCGGGTCGGCGCACGCCTTTGGTCTGGCAACCCGAATTGAAAACGCTTTGGTTGCCTATGTCGTTTATCTCCGCCAGTTGGGGTATCCAGCAGGCTTGGCCGCATTTTATCCGCATCCGCGAGGCGACGTTTCCCCCTGGGAGATCGGCCTGTCCCTGTTGATTTTGTTGGCCATTTCTGTCGGAACTGTAACCGGACGACGACGGTGCCCTTATTTGTTGGTCGGCTGGCTGTGGTATCTGGGAATGCTCGTACCCGTCATTGGGTTCCTGCAAGTGGGCGATCAGGCCTGGGCCGACCGCTACACCTATCTGCCCCAAATCGGATTGTACATTCTACTGGCTTGGGGAGCGAGGGATTGGTGCGGAGACCGGCGCCAGCGCCGCCTTGGAATAGGTTTTGCCGCCGTGGCGATTCTGGGCATTTTCCTGGCGCTAGCACGCATACAAACCAGGTATTGGCGGGACAGTTTGTCGCTTTGGACACATACGTTAGCCTGCACGTCGAAAAACTACATGGCCCACAATAATCTGGGCATGGCCCTGGCCGCCCAAGGTTGGGTGGTTGAAGCCATCGGGCATTTTGAACAAGCTCTTCAATTCCAGCCCGACGATGTCAAGGCTCACATTAATTTGGGGGTCGCGCTCGCCAATCAAGGCCGGTTTGCCGAAGCCGCGGATCATTACGCACAGGCACTGCGACTCAAACCGGACGAGGCAGAGGCCCACAACAATCTGGGTATCGCCCTGGCGGCTCAGGGCCGGGCGACCGCAGCGGTTGAACATTACCAGCGGGCGCTGCAACTCCAGCCGGATTATGCCGAGGCGCACAACAATCTGGGCGTTGCTTTGGCCAGCCAAGGGCGGACGACTGACGCTCTGAAACACTACCTCCAGGCACTGCAACTAAAACCGGATTTTGCCCAGGCACATTACAATTTGGGGAACGCATACGCCGGTCTAGGCCAGCCGGCGGAGGCGATTGGCCAGTTCGAGCTGGCGCTGCAGCTCAAACCGGATTATGCCGAGGCGCACAACAATTTGGGCATGGTGCTGGCCAGCCAGGGTAATTTCGCGGCCGCCATTGAACATTACGAGCGGACACTGCAATTACGACCGGATGTCGCCGAACCGCATTTTAACTTGGGCAATGCCTTGGCCAGCCAGGGACGAGCCGTGGAAGCGATCCACCAGTTGCAGCAGGCCTTGACCTTGGCCCGGGCTCAAGGCAACCACACCCTGGCGCAATCGATCCAAACGCAACTTGACGCCCTCTCCCCCGGCTCGCCATCACCGACACATTAGCAAGACGCTGTATTTGCAGCTGCCGATTTTGGCCAAGGCCAACCGGTCGCGTCAATGAACGCACCATCACGGAAGCCGGGGATAAATCGCCAAGCCCTTTTATGGCGTCGGATTCGCAAAAAAAGAGAAGGACCAATGCAAATCCGTTTTCGGTTAGAGCGACGTTTTCCGGCTGAATTCGATCGCCATTTTGTTTACTTTTGCCCCGTGCACACAGATCGTCCAAATCGCCCACCATCCGCGAGTCCAAAACCTTGGTATCGGAATCCGCAATTACATAACGAAATGCTTCCGGTGGACGTGGTGTTGCACCCTTCCTGGTGGCATGCCCAGGCCGGCATCACGTTCGACGAGGACTTTTTCTATCACCCGGCCAAACGGGTCGAAAGTGAACGACACATGGAACAGGTGTTGCATGACCGTTTCGGCCGCCATGGCCTTGGCGCGGATCACGATCGCGATCTGCCCATGATCGGGGCGGTGCACAACGCCGCCGGATTCATGGTCTCCGAAATGCTCGGGTGCCGGATCCAGTACAAGGCGGATGGTGCACCCGATGTCATTCCCGCCCAGCGCGAGGCTCTGGCGATCGACCCCGACCAGCCGTTTCGGAGCGCGGCGGCGAAACGCTTTGAACACCTGCGCGACCAGCTCAAGACCCGCTACGGCCGTGTGCTGGGCGACATCAACTGGGGCGGGGTGTTGAACATAGCGCTCGACCTGCGCGGGCAGGACGTTTTCCTCGACATGGTGGATAGCGCGGCTGAAACCAAAGCGCAGTTCCGCAAGCTGGCGGAAGTCCTCGAGCGTTTTACCGACGGCATTCAGACCGAGACCGGCTCCAGTTCCGTCTCGGTCAACCGCAATGTGCGCCACTTCCGCGAGCCGGTGCTCCTGCACTCGGAGTGTTCCCACACGATGATCTCGGTGGATAATTACGAGGAGTTTCTCCTGCCCATTGACGTCGAATGGAGCCGGCGGCATCAGCCATTTGGCATCCATCATTGCGGCAAAGACCCCCACCGCTTCGCGGCGTCTTATGCCAAACTGCCGCGGTTGGATTTCCTGGACCTCGGTTGGGGCGGCGACGTCGCCCTGCTCCGCCGCCATCTGCCTCACACGTTTTTCAACCTCCGGCTGGATCCGGTCAGCATTGTGCGGCAAACACCCGGTGAAATCCACGACACTGTCACTCGCCTGGTCCGGCTTTCGGACAACCCATGGCTTACCGGCGTATGCTGCATCAACATGGACCACACCGTCCGCGACGACCAGATCAACGCCATTTTCGACACGGTGAACGAATTGCGGAAGGAATATCAGGCGCAACCAGTCACGTGACATTTCCTCTTCGTCCTCGTTCTCGCCTTTATTTTCGAGGACGAGAATGAAGAGGAGAACGATTAAGGGCTCATGACTGCCAAATTTGACTACACCAAAGCCGATGCCATGGCCATGCCGGCAACACCGATGGACCCGGCCCAATTTGACTTCGCTCGCTACGAAGCCTTCGCCGCCGATGCCGACCGGCGATACGCCGAATTTCTCCGCCAAAAGGAAGGCGTCGCCGTCTGGCAGCGCGTCCGGGTGGGTGAGGTGTTCCGCGACGCGTGCCGCGATCTGAAACAATCCCTGCGCTGGCAGCTCGGCGGATTGACCCGGGCAATGGATTACCTGACCGATGCGCCGGCTTATTTGGAACCATGGTACGGCATTGGCACCACGGCATCGGCGTTTGGCTCCGACTACGAATGGCTGCCCGGCCAGGCCCCGGCCGTCAAACCGGTTTACCGAAGCATGGTTGAGGTGCCCGAACTGACCCCGCAAGCCGTTGTCGATGGGCCCATCTTGCGCTACACCCTGAAAACCATCGAATATTTCCTGGAACAAACAAAGGGACGCCTGCCGATGTCCTGGTGCGATATTCAGTCTCCCATTAACGTGGCGGGCGGGCTGGTGGATATTTCCCAGTTTCTGATGGCGCTGCGGGATGAGCCGGAGCGCACCAAAAGGATTCTCTCCGTTCTGGCCGACGAGTTGATTCGCTTCACCAAAATCCAGAGTGATCTCATCGGTCCGGCTTTGGCGCGACCAGGCCACGGCTTTGCCAGTTCGCGCAACGGCACCGGCATCGGCCTGAGCACGGACAATCTCATCATGGTGTCGCCGGCCATGTACGCGGACTTCTGCGCCGAACACAGCGCGCGGATTGGTGACGCCTTCGGCGGCACGGCGATCCATTCGTGCGGCGACTGGGCCCTTTGGCTGCCGGCGGTCAAAGAAATCCGAAACCTGATGGCGGTGGACGGCGCGTTCAGTCCGCAAACGGACCCGGCCTACAACCGTTGCGAAGCGTTTCGCGACGCGCTGGCCGGCACCGGGATCATCCTCCACGCCCGGGTGGTGGGCGATCCGCAGGAGGTTCTGTCCCGGGTCAAACGCCTGTGGAAACCCGGAGTGAAATTGATCGTGGGCACGCACGTACAGGATCCGCAAGCCCAGCACCGGCTGTATCACGGCATCCACCGGTTGTGCACCTGATGTCCTGGCAGTGAATTTGTCCTCCCCAAGTAGCGCGACAGAATGAATAAACGACCGCATTAATTTTTGTCGCACCGCTAACCGCACAGGTTAGACTGAAACATATGAATGCGAAATCCGAGGAATTCCTGTTCTTGCTGTGCTGGACCTGTGAAACTCTGACTCATTCGACATTCCGCAACCTGACCGACTCATACGAAGGCTGGGTATATCGAAATGGTTTCCAACGCCAGTTGCAGCGTCTTGCGAAACAACAATTGATCGAACGACGGTTTGATAACACCGGAGATCGCCTTTATCGGCTGACCGCGTCCGGTCAACTCCGCGCCTTGGGTGGGCGTAATCCAGAGGCCTGTTGGAACCGCACCTGGGATGGTCAATGGCGATTGGTGCTTTTTGATCTGCCGGAATCACGCCGCCATAAACGGAACCAATTGCGCCGTTATCTGCGCAGTCTGTGTTTTGGGTATCTGCAAAATAGCGTTTGGATAACACCGGATCCCGTCAATGAACAATGCGCTCTCTTGGCAGACAGGACGGTGAATGTCGAATCCCTGATCTTTCTCAATGCTCGCCCATCGGCCGGGGAAACGGATGCCGAGATTGTCGCCGGCGCATGGGATTTTACCGAATTGAACCGGCGTTATGCGCAATACAAAAACGTGTTGCACCGCCATCCTCGCCGCTCGTTGCATAATCTAGCCGACGCGAATAATTTGCACCGTTGGCTCAAAGCCGAGCGGGAAGCCTGGCTCAACGTGATGAATGGCGATCCTCTGCTACCGGCCTCGCTTCTGCCTCCGGATTATCCCGGTCGAGTCATCTGGCGCGAGCGTCTGGCAATCATGGCCGAAGCCAGCCACCAAATGCGACTATTTTCGTCGAAATGACGATGGTCAGATTTTGATGCGGTCGTTTATTATTTTGTCGCAACCGAGCCGGGGCTCTGGCGGGATGTCCTCCTTCGAGTTCATGGTGTGCCGGACGCTGCGCGGCGGCGGTCCAGTTCTGCATGGATTTGCGGTTCCAAGCGTTCGAACCGGCGGTAAAACAGCACCGGCACCAGGCTGAGGGTCAGGCAGATGGCCGGCAGCCAGATAATGCCGAATTCAATCGCCTTCAGCGCGGCGGGGGTTTGTGCGATATTGGGCCGGTAGCCGTTCAAACCCATGATCCAAAGCGGAATCGCCGCGCCGAGACCGGCGCCGGCCTTCAAACAAAACGCCGCGCCAACAGCCGTCAGCAGACCGGCCGCGCGAATGCCGGTCTTCCATTCGCCGTAATCCACACTGTCGGACAGCACCGAGAACGGCACGGCCATTGCCATGCCGCTGCCGAGAAAGCCGACGATCCAGCCGACCATGATCAGCGGGATGGAATTTCCGGAAACAAGACCAGAATATAAAATCAACTGGCCGGCCACCATCGCCGCCAGTCCCCAGCCCCAAGCGGCGGTTTTGCATGTCCAACGGCAGAACCACGGCAGCAAAAAGGCGGTGGCGAGAGAAATAAAATCGAGGCTGTAGGCCAGCGAGGTCAGGTCTTTGCGGTGCAGGTTGTATTGAAAAAAATAAGGCACCACCGACACCCGGGAAATAAAACCGATCCAAAAGAGCAGGCTGCTACCGAAAATGATGAACCAGGGCCAGTTGCCTTTTAACGCGCCGAAGGTGCCGAGAATTGGCTGGATTTTTTTCTCCTGCGGGACGACCTCCTTGAGGTTCCGGAACGCGAGCAGAAACAACAAAACGGAAAAGACCGCAAAGATCGGCAGGGTCAGCATGTAGCCTTTGCGGTCGTTCCCGTTGCCAAGCAACGCCACCAGTCTCAAGGCGGTCAGGTTCACCACCAGCACGCCGAGTTTGGACCCAAACATGCGAAAGCTCATCAGCGTGATGCGTTCCTGCGGATTCGTCGTGAGCGTTGTAAGGATGGATGTCACCGGCGTGTTGATACCTGTGTAAAGCACGCTGCACGCGATGTAGGTTGCCGCCGCATAGAACACCTTGCCTTGGTAGCTAAAATCGGGCGTCAGGAACGTCAGCACGCCGAACAGCGCGAACGGCACGCACAACCAGAGGAACCACGGGCGATACTTGCCAAGCCGGCTGTGCGTCCGGTCAAAAATGATGCCCCAAACCGGCGCGTCCACGGCGTCGATCCACCGCGCCAGCCCGAGGATGCTGCCGCAGGTGATGGCGGTCAGGCCGTAAACATCCGTGAAAAACTTGGCCATGTATCCGCCGATGATAAACGTGAAGATGAGTTGTCCGGCGATATCGGGGGCCGCGTAGCTGAAACGCGTGGTGTAGGAGGTCTTGTTCATCGCATGGGTGGAAACATTCAATATTCAAAATCGAACGCCGAACCTCCAATGGCTGGCCTTTGCCGGAGCATTCAAAGTTGAGCGTTGAAGGTTCTCCATCGGGCTCAGGGGGCAATCGGCAGTTTCCTTCCCTCACGCAGATACAGCGGGATTTTATCCAGTGGCGCTTCGGCATTCACCGTCTGACCACCCTTCAGTTCCTTTCCGGTCCAGGCCTCCGTCCACTTGGCACCAGCCGGCAAATAGACCGACCGGCTCGTCGCCCCTGACCTCAACACCGGCGCCACCAGCAAATCCGGGCCGAACATGAATTGGTCGTCAATCGCATGGCATCCGGCATCGTCTGGAAAATCAAAGAACAACGGCCGCATTGGCGGCGCACCCTTCGCGCTCGCCAGTTTCATTTGCTTCAGAATGTAAGGCCGCAACCGCTCACGGAGGAACAAAATCTCCTTGATGATGCCGTAGGCGCGGTCACCAAAGGTCCAGACTTCGTTCGGACCGCCTTTGGTCGGATCACATGTCTCGGGATGCGTCAGCGAACTGTTACGCCAGCCATGCAACCGGAACAACGGGCAAAACGCGCCGTATTGAAACCACCGCACAATCAGTTCCTGGAAATACGGCGTGTCAATCTCGCCGCCAAAAAAACCGCCGATATCGGTCGTCCACCAGGGGATGCCGCTCAAACCGATGTTCAGCCCGGCGCGCACCTGTTGCTGCAAATCCTCCCACGTCGAATGGATATCGCCCGACCAGATGGCAGCGCCGTAACGCTGACTGCCGGCCCAGCCTGCGCGGCCCAGCGAAATGATATCCTTTTCGCCCTCTGCCTTCATACCTTCATACAACGCCTGCTGTTGGAACAGCGGGTAAAGGCAGCCGACTTCGACACCATTGCCCGCGTGGTAGCGTACATTGTCGTGGTCATAGACCAGCATCTCGGGCTCGATGGCGTCGAGCCACCAGACCTTGATGCCGTGGCGAAAATAATTCTGCCGCACCTTGCCCCAAAGAAATTCCCGTGCTTCGGGATGCGTGCTGTCCAGGAGATGCGAAATGACCGTGTGCCTGGCATTTGTGTCGGTGAAACGGATGAACGTATTCATCCCGCGCTCGGTGCGGACGAGCAGGTTGCGATCCCGCAATACGGGATAATTTTCGCTGTCCGGATTCACCGTTGGCCAGACGGACACCATCACCTTGACCCCCAGCTTGTTCAATTCCCGGACCATGCCTTTCGGGTCGGGCCAGCAAGCCGGGTCGAATTTCCATTCGCCCATCTTCGTCCAGTGAATGTAATCCACCACGATGACGGACAGGGGCAGGCCGCGGCGCTTGTGCTCGCGCGCGACCGCCAGCAGCTCATCCTGGGTCCGGTACCGGAGTTTGCACTGCCAAAAACCGGCCGCCCATTCGGGCAACACCGGCGGATGCCCGGTTAAATCCGCGTACCGCTCCAAGACACCGGCGTAGCCGTCGCCGGTCATGACCACGTAATCAATCAACCGCGTGGCGTCGGCCACCCAGCGCGTCTGGGTTCGGCCCAGTTCGACGCGGCCCATGCCGGGATTGTGCCAGAGCAGGCCGTAACCGCGGCTGGACACGAGCAGCGGAATGGAAATTTGAGAGTTACGATGGGTGAGTTCCAGCACACAACCTTTTTGATCGAGCAACCCGTGGCGGCGCTGGCCCAGGCCATAGATGCGCTCGCCGTCAAACGCGGTGAAACAGGCCTCGGCATGATACATATCGCCGCCCACGGATTTGAACGTTCGCGACGGCGGGTGATTCGTCCGCGCGAAAATCTCCTCGACCAGCGGCTCGGGGTTGCCGGACTTGAAGAACCGTACCCGGCCCTCGATATCGATCGTGGCCGTCAGCCGGCCATTGACGATCCGGGCGCCATCCGCTTCGATGGTGATTTTGGGTGAATCCGGACGCGGCTGGAGCAGGCTCCAATCACGGAGCGGCATTTCGGGGCGGACGGTGGCGCGGACGCGGATGCAATCGGCGCCCCACGGTTCGACCCAAAGGATTTGATCTTTCCGCCGCCAGACAAGGCGGTTTCCGTCACGACTGAACATTGTAGGATTCCTGCTCATGTGCACACCTGCCAGCCGGGTTTATGATGGCGGAATGTTACGCGGCGGTGACCAAGTCGGCCAGTCCATAACGGCTTAAAGCCTTGCGGTTTCTGACATTGGAATCCAGCTGAAGACGGCCACAAACACAAAACCATCTCCCGGAGTAGTGTCCAATCATCGCGCCAAGCTGCTGTGAAGTATGGGCTGCAACATCCCATGGAAAGTGGCCGACTTGGCTAACTACTTGGGTTTAAAATGGAACCAGAGTTGGCACGCAATATGCGTTTTAGGTGGGTTGATGATGAAAAACCGGACCGACCAACGAAAGCATATTCTGGTGGTGGACGATGAACCGCTCGTCCGCTACACCGTCCAGATGCTGCTTCAGGATGATGGTTACGTCGTGGAGGGCGCCGAAAGCGGACCCGAAGCGCTGGACATGTTTGAGCCTGGCAAATTCGACATGGTCTTCACCGATTATTGCATGCCGGAGATGCGAGGCGATCAACTGGCGGCGGCCATCAAAAAGCGTTCACCCCGGCAACCCATTGTGATGATAACCGCTTTTCCCGAGAAATTGACCTGCTCAGACTGCCCCTTGGGGGGAGTAGATTCCATCATCTGCAAGCCATTTGAAGCCGACGCCCTGCGGACGGCGATCTCCCGGTACTCCCGTGGATGAGAACCGCAGTGCCGGCTGCTTTTATAGCACCCAAGCTTCAAGTTCCAGCCAGCCATTTCCCCCGGTCCGGAAGTCTTGGCGTTTTACCAAACGGCACACCACTTTGCCCAAGCCCTAGTTCGGGGTCCGGGCATCTTTAAAAAATCCGGCCGAGCCATCCAGATACAGCCGGTTGCGTCCGCCGGCATGAACGGTGCGTCCGCGGAACTCGGCCGGAACGGTGGGAATGGTCATGGGGAAATAGGGGTCCACGGCCAATTCCACATCGTTCGGCCCCCGAATTTCTCCCACGGTAGGGTCGTTGGCGGCGGCGAGGTCGGCCATGGCTTGAGGTTCGGTTTTGCCCCAAAAATCCTCGAGCATTGCCGCCGTATTCATGTCGTTGGTGCGATCGAATCGCCACAGCCAGTAGCGGACGATCGCCGCGTTGGTGGCATCGGACACCGCTTGGGCCGATGGGACGGCGTTGCCGACGGGCGAATTGACCGCCGTCGGGCAGGACCAGAGTGGAGCGGTGGCCCCGGAGTCTTGCAGCACCAGTGCCGCCCAACCGCCACGCGGATCCGACGGCGGCCAGCTCGTCCAGGGCCGGTAACCGCCGGGCAGACTGGCTTTCAGATCGCGCCGGTCAGGAAATTGGTCATCGTGGTCGTCGAGATACAACCGGAAGGCGTAACCGATCTGCCGGAGGTTGCCGAGGCAAACGGTTCGTTGCCCCTTCTGCTGCGCCCGGCTCAAAACAGGCAACAATAGACCGGCCAGCATGGTGATGACCGCAATCACGACCAGTAACTCAATCAACGTGAAGCCAGCCAAGCTAATGGTGCGGCTGGTCCGCCGATTACGGTCAATGGAACCAGCCGTGACGGGGAACCTACTGGGTCTGGCCGGCGGCATGGTTGGGGAGCTGACTCCGGACGGCCTTGACTTGTTCCGGCAGAATGGCGGAGCCGTTGCCGCCAAATTGTTGGCGAACATAGGTCAGCACGGATGCAACCTGTTCGTCGGTCAGTGCGCTCAGGGGCGGCATGGTATTGGAATAACGGGGCCGGTCGGCAGGCAGCACCCGAGCCGGACCTTCGAGCACCACCCGGATCAGCCGGTCAGGATCGCCAGTGACAACGGCGTCGCCTCTGAGCGCGGGTTGCAGGTTGGGCACGCCGCTGCCGTCGGCCATATGACACGAGGCGCAAACCGACTGGTAAACGTTGCTGACCTCACCGGGCGGCGGGATGGTGATAACCGCATTGGAAGCCGGCGAAGGTGTGACCGGGGAGAACGGCGGTGCAACCGCGGTCTCACCACTGTAGATGATGCGCCAGACTCGACCTTTCTCGGAATCAGCCACGAACAGTGAACCGTCGGGGCCCGTCGTCACTCCACAGGGACGATAACGCGCGTCGCGCGGGGAGCGGACTTCCGGGAGGCCGGCAAAGTTGTCGGCAAAAACCTCGTAATTCCCCACCGGCAGGCCGCGCCCGTCAAAGGGAACAAAAACCAGTTTGTAGCCGGCCTGCGGCAGCGGGGCGCGGTTCCAGGAACCGTGCGAGGCGACGAACGCGCCGTTGCGGTAGCGGGCCGGAAATTGCGCGCCCGTGTAGAAGGCCATCTGCATCGGCGCCCAGTGCGCCGGCAGGGCCACCAGCGGGTTCGGGTACTTGCCGGAATCGTCCCGCTTCTGGTTGTCGCCGCCGAACTCCGGCGCGAGCATCCGGGCCTTGCGGCGCGGGTCCCAGTAGGTGTATGGCCAGCCGAAATTGGCGCCGGCTATCAGCTGATGCATCTCCTCGGCCGGGCTTTCGGCGTTGTCCTCGGCGGAGTAGTTGCTCGGATCCACCGTGTTGAGCTGGTCGCGGCCCATCATGAAGACGAAGAGGGATTTCGAAACCGGTTGCCAGGCGACCGAGAGCGCATGGCGCATGCCCGTGGAAAAGTGGAAGCCGTCCCGGAGTTGATCCTGATTGGTCACGTCGTCTCTGAACCGCCAGAAGCCGCCGTGCTGGAGAAACAACCCGGCCGGGTCCACGCCCTTGGCGCCCCGCGCCCGGTCCGGGTCGCCGCTGGCATTCGAAGGGCAGCCCACCTCGACAAACAAATTCCCCTGGTCATCGAAGGCAAACGCCTTGGACTCGTGCTCCCGCTGGCCCGGGGGCAATCCGGTGACGATGGTTTCGGGCGGATTTGTCGGGACCAGTTCACCAGGCAGGAGGCGATAGCGATAGACCGCATCGTCGGAAGAACAATAAAGCCATTGGTTATGGACGGCGACGCCAGTCCCATGGCCGATTTCATTGCCGAAGGTCTGAATCACGTCCGCCCGCCCGTCGCTGTTGGTATCGCGGAGGGCGTATAGTCCGCGCCCGGTTTTTTTGAGGTAAAGATCGCCGTTGGGGGCCACGGAGATGAACCGGACGGGGCCCAGCTTGTCGGCAACCACCAGCGCGCGAAACCCGGCCGGCAGGACCAATCCGCCATTGTCCGCGTCCGGCGCCGGCAGCGCCGCTCCCGCCACCGACCTGAAGCCGCAAATGGCGACCAGGGCCGCGACTCGCAGCCGTCCGTGAAGGAAACGGGAGTGGGAGCAGGCCAAGCCAGACCGGCCGGCCGAATCAGTAGCGCGTGTTAAACCATCCATTAACTTGATTATGTCAGAGGATGCCGCCGCTGCCAACGGGTTTCTGCAAAGTTTCGGGAGCGGCAGTTTGGTTACCCGCTTTCGCACGGGTTCAATGCAGCCAAGCCGTGCCGGCTGAGCAGGTCGGCGATAGAGACCGGCCGGCCCAGTTTCGCCGCCTCCTCCATGGCCTCCAGCAGCGCCACGGTGACGATGCCTTCGGTGACGTCGGGTTTAGGCGTCTGGCCGGAGTTGAGGCAGCGCGCGAAGTACTCGATGTAGTTCTGGTATTCGCCCGCATGATGGGTGATGCCCTCGAAACGGAAGTAGTGGTCCTCCTCGCCCTCAAATCGTTCGATGACCGACCGGCCGCCGAGCTTCCAAGAATAACGCAACTCGTGGTAATCGGCCTGGCTGGCGCCGTTGGCGCAGCGCAGGATACAGGTCATCCCGCTGTCGCGCTGCGCCGGCACCGTCGGGCCGGAATAGGAGCCGCTCACCCGCGCGATTTTGCCGGCGGCCGACTTGAGGATGAAGTGGAAGGTGTCAGGATTGACCAACCCGCCGGCCCGGCCGTTGTCGCTCAATTGCGCGTAACCCATGACCTCCACCACGTCGGGCAGATACCAGCGCACCAGGTCGGCGGGATGGCTGAGCGCGCCGTAAAGCCACTTGAAGGCGGGCTGCCGCGCCCACGGCTTTTCCAAAAACCACCGGTGATCGGCATGATAGGCAGCCTCGAGGGTGTTCAAGGGGCCGAACTCGCCGGTCTGAAAATGTTCTCGCTGGCGGATGAACGGAGCGAAGAAGCGCGTGCTCTGCCCGACCATCACCTGTTTGCCGCTGCGTCGCTGCGCCTCGAACACGTCCCGCGCGCGGGTGAGATTGTCGAGGAAGGGCTTGGTGCACACGACATGTTTGCCGGCCTGCAGCGACCGGATAACATGCTCCGCGTGGAGGTGGTCCGGCGTGTAGATGCCGACGACCTCCACCTCCGGATTTGCCAGCAACGTGTCAAAAGAGGTGGTAAAGCAGTCGAGCTTGAATTCGCGGCATCGCTCCCGGCCGAGCGCCTCGTTAACATCGCACAACTGGACGATGTTCCACAGCTCGCTGTTGATGCCGGCGGAAAGGATGCTGCGACCCTCGCCCAAGCCGAGCACCCCGAGACCAAGTCTTTTCATGGTGGCGACCGGCGGGACAGAACTACGCCGATTCCTTCTTTTTGTCCGGAAACGGGCCGTATTTGTCCGCCGTGTCGCCGGCGTGATCGTAAACGACCTTGCCTCCGGAAAGGAACGGCGTGGCCATTGCCCAGGGCTTGCCGTCGGGACGCAGGATGGGCGCACTGCTGTATTGCGGCAGGTAGATGCGCCGCATCCGGTTCGTCCGGTTCGGACCGCTGCGGTGCAACACGTAGCTGTCAAAGGCCACAATGCTGCCGGCGGGAACGATCAGCGGGTCGCCCGGATCGCTGCCGGTGTACCCGATGAGGTCGTTCGTTCCCGCTTCCTTGGAATGATCGATGATCTGGTCGCGGGTGCCGCCGCGGGAATGCGGCAGGATATAGACGGTGCCATTTTCCTCGTTGACGGCGTCGAGCGTGCACCAGCAAGTCACGTACGGCCGATGATTCGTCGTCGGGTCATACCATTTCACATAGCCGCTGTCCTGGTGCCACGAGAACTTCATCCCCTGCTCCGCGCCTTTCACGACCCATTGCTCGTGGAAGAGATACGCTTCCGGCCCGACCGTGGCCTTGGCCACCTCGGCCATGAGATCGCTGAAGATGAACTGCCAGAGCCGGTTGCTCAGGCGGTAACGGTTGTTGATGAAATAGCGCTTGCCGCGGTGGCTGATGCCCTCGGTCTGCACGCCCTTGGCATCCATCATCGAGTCGTAATAACCGAGGTAGTAGGAACACTCCTCGCGCAACATCTCGAGTACGCCGGCCGGGATCACGCCCGGCAGAATCATAAACCCTTCCTTTTTATACGATTCACGTTGAGATTCGGGAACGATATTCATGGTATTAGCGAGGGTACTCCAAACCTGAATGGCGGGCTTCTCATTTTGCCCGCGACTTGTTATCATTTTTTGTCGCTGGAGCGGTTTAAGAAACGTCATAGCCGCAAGCGGTGGGGTCGGCGCGCTGCGCCGACCGCGGGCGCCGCAGCGCGGCGTCCCTGCC
>DATJOW010000013.1:0-58544 GCA_035506715.1 Candidatus Acidiferrum sp.
CGTCGCCGTCAAAACCGCCCCCGTCACCGTCAGGCTCCCGTTTACCAGGCTCACCGTGTAGTTCGGCGCCACCAGCGTCCCCATCGTGTTCGTAATCGTGTATACCCCCACCGGGCTGTTCGTGTCCGCACTCGTCGTCAACACTGGCGCTCCGCTCAGCACATTCGTACTGTCACCAGCCACAAACCCACTGTAATTCACTGTAAAGACCGGGTTGGTCGACCCATACGAACGGCTCGCGTTGTTCGCTGTCGCTGTCAAAACGGCATTGGTGACAGTCAAGGTGCCCGTATTTGTCGTAACGATGTAGAGCCCCAATTTGCTGCCTGGATCATTCAGTATCGGCAAGATCGGGTAAGGTCCAACCGGACTATTGGTCGTCGCAGTTGTAGTGAAAGTGGCCGTGATGTTGTCGTTATTCATCAGCCCTACAATGGTACCAGTCAACGGCGAGTTGGTCTGGCGATACGCCCGGCTTTGATTGTCCGCCGTCACGGTCAGCGGCGCCAGGACGGTTATGACGAAGCTATTGGTGGTACTCAACGACTTCGCGTTGATTGCCGCGGGATTGGTATCCGCCACACTTACGGTTACCGTATAGGCCCCGGCCCCCTGGGCCGGAGTCGGAGTCCAACTAATCACACCACTGGTGGTGATCGTAAGGCCGTCGGGCCCGCTGACCAGAGCGAAGGTAAGGAGATTGACCGGGAGGTCGCTGTCACTGGCGCTCGCCGTCGCGCTCCAGAGCACTTGTTCGAGGATGTTTGTGTTCGGCGGCAGGGTCAGGGCCGGCGCGGCATTCACCTCGTTGACGCTTACGGTGAAGCTGTTGGTGGCGCTCAGGTTGGGTGTCCCATTATCCTTGACGATGGTGGTAAATGAGTAACTGCCCGGTCCTTGGGCCTCGGTGGGTGTCCAAGTGATGATTCCGTTGGTATCGATGGACGCATTATTTACCACGCTGTTGTCTGCCAGATTCGTAACCATCAGGGTATAAGTCAAAGTATTGGGCGGCACATCCGCGTCCGTGGCCGTGTTGGTCACGGTCATCAAATTCAATTCGTTGACCACCAGATTGCTTTGACCGGGTAACACGGGAGCGGTATTGACCTCGCTGACGGTAATCTGGAAACTGTTGGTGTTACTCAACGACTTCGCATTGACCGCCGCCGGGTTGGTGTCCGTCACACTCACCGTCACCGTGTAAACTCCAGGTCCCTGGCCCTCCGCCGGCGTCCAACTGATCACACCGTTGGTCGTCACCGTCAGTCCGCTCGGGCCACTAACCAATGCGAAGGTCAACAGGTTGGTCGGGATATCCACATCTGTGGCCGTCGCTTTCGCGCTCCAGGCCGCCAGTTCCAGAATGTTGGTGTTCGGCGGCAGCGTCAGGACGGGTGCCGTGTTCAACTCGTTTACGGTGATGGTGAAACTATTCGTCGCGAAAAGGGGCGGGACGCGGCCGTCGCTCACTGTTGTCGTAAAAGAATAGACGCCCGGCCCCTGGGCCTCCGTCGGCGTCCAACTGATTACGCCGCTAGTGTTAATGCTGGCATTGCTCACCACGCTGTTATCCCCTGAATTGGTGACCGCCAGGGTGTAAGTGAGCAGATCGACTGTGTTCGATGAAATGATATCGAGCCGGCTCAGATCCGCGGTGAGTTGGGAGGTGGCATAGGGGACGCCGGAGGCACCTACCCAGATCCCCAGACGCGGTTTGTTCAGCGACTGGCTGACTTGGCCCAAGGACACCCAGTTCGTTCCGTCAGCCGAGTAGAGGCCGCTGATATTCCCGCTGGCCGGATCCCGATCCAGTCGCACCGAGAGGTTGGTCAGCGCCACGCCAGCCGCAGCCACATTCGTGGGCGAGCCGTTCACTTCTTGTACGAGGATTACCTTTTCGGCATCGATGTAACCCAGGCCAATCCCGACGTAATTATCATCGTCCTGGTACAGCACAAGATACGCCTGCTGGTAATCCACCGTCGGCCCAAATGCCAGGTTCAAACGCGCACTGATCCAATTGCTAGGTGGCGCGCGGAAAATGCTGTTGGTGGTGTTGTTCAACGAAGACCAAAGATCGCCGCCGCCGCATGGCACCCGCATGACGATTCCCAGCGAATTGTTGGTTTGGGCGTACAAAATCGGGTTCTGATTGGCATTGGTCACTTCGGTGTTACGCCCCACCCCATGGTTCGTGGCAAAGAAACTCCACCCATCGGCCAGCAGTGCATTGCGATTGGTGTACGTGAAAAGAAAGGTATTGGTCGAGAGCCAACTGCTGCCCACGACATTGGTCAACACGGTTGCGCTGTTGGTCACCACCAGGTTCGTCAACTCATTGATCGTGAGGCTGGTCTGGGTCGGAAGAACGAGCGGGTACGGAAACACCGTCACCGTGAAGGTGTTCGTAGCGCTCAGATTCTGGGTGTTAATCGCCCAGACGTTTGTGTCCGTGACAACGGTCGTGAAAGTGTTCGTGCTGGGAACCTGCGCCGGCGTTGGGGTCCAAGTAATGATACCGTTGAGATCCATGGTGGCACCGGAGGGCGCGGCGAGAAAACGGTACCCAAGCGGGTTGACAGGAATATCCAAATCCGTGGCCGTATTGGTGAAAACCAGGGTGGTGATGCCGTAAACGACAAGATTGCCCGGCGACGGCAGGGAAGGCGGCGTGTTGATTTCATTGACAGTAACCGTAAAGCTGTTGGTGGCTCTCAGTGAGGGCGAAGCGAAATCGGTTACCACGGTGGTGAAAACATAATTGCCGGGACCCTGTGCTTCCGTGGGGGTCCAGGAAATAATCCCATTGGCATCAATACTGGCGTTGGTCTGGACGCCGCCGCCTACCGTGTTCGTTACGAGTAATGTGTAAGTTAGCATTTGCGCCGGGTAGTCGGCATCGGTGGCGGTGTTGGTAACGAGCAGCGTCGTCTGTTCACTGACGGTTCGATAACCCTGGGCCGGCAAAACCGGCGCGGTGTTCGGCAACAAATCCAATATAATGGTCTGGAGATTGGTGGTGACCAGCGCGTTGAAAGTGATTGAGCCACTGCGGTTGGTACTGAACGGCACTTCAGTGCCATTGATAAATACGGCGGTGACTTGAGCCAGGCCCGAGGGATTGACCAGGAAAGTGACCACGTCATTGGTGTTAATGGCTGTCTCGAAACTTCGCATCGGCGAGGGATCCAGCGGCAACCGGTAGCATCCAAACTGGATATAGCTGCCGTTCTCCACATAATTGGTAATCACCGTGTAATTCCGTTGGAGAATGTACTTCACGACTGTTCCGATCGGGGCCACCCAAACGTCTTTTCCAACGGAGTTGGTGATCGCGCCGTCGTCATTGTTTTGCTGGTGCAGGACCAGGTTGAACCACTTGCCCTGTGCAATCGCCGAATCCAACACCGCCTTGAAATCCGGCGGATTGGGCGGGGCCGCGGGATTGAAGGCGGTTGGATCAAATTCGTGCGAATTAAAAGATTTCAAATTCATGAAATCATAAGGCGTAGGACTCTCCAGCTGGTTGAAATTGAATCCCCGCGCAGACAGAAAGTAATCGGACGCCACGACCTGTTCTTCCAAGCCGGCGACGCCGCACGGCCAGGCAAATGAAATCATCTGGGATTGGGGTACCCCGATCGCGGCAACGCAGCCGGCGATATTCCCCTCCATTTCACCGCGCATGGTGGCACCCGGCACGACAAAACAAGGATGAGAAATGGTGTGCGAGCCGATCTCCATTCCGGCCTGATAAAACGTCGCGAATTCAGGATGCGACTCCTGCCAGATGAAATAGGTGCCGAAAAGACCGTTGGTGTAGAGCTGGTTGAACCCGCTGAAATTCGCGTCGTCCACCGAAACACTCATCGCTCCGCTCCTTCCTCCCTGCCAGTTCGCCAGGCTCACGCGGGAGTTGGTATTGACGATTAACGTCACATTCACGGCAGCTGATGTCGTTCCCGTGGCTCCAAAATTCAGCACGCCCTGATAAATTCCCGGGGCCAACCCTGTCGTGTTGACCGACACGTCGCAACTGGAAGTCGGCATGAAGCCGATATTGGTGCTGCTCATGGACCAGGCGGGCGTGTATCCGGTATTGGTGCTGGTGATCAACCAGGCGGGGGAGCTGTTGGTCACCGTCCACTGCACGGGAGAATTCTGGCGACACTGGAGGACCACATTGAGAGCCTCAACATTGGTGCAGGGTTGGCCGGCCACGCTGTTGAAGACCAGATGTTGCGGGCGCACGACCAAGGCGGGCGAAACCGGAGTGGTTTGACTAATCACATCCAGGCGGATCAAATCGCAATTGGGGAGACCTCCAGCTGATCCACCCGCGTAAATAGCCAAACTGGCATTGGTAAACGCCTGGCTGAAATTCCCAACCGTTACCCAGGTTGTCCCATCCAACGAGTAGAGCCCGCTGATCCGGTCCGTCACCGGGTCTCGATCCAGCCGTAGATAGGCGTTGGTAACCGGCGCGCCGAGGACATTCACGTTATAAGTGTTCTCCAGCAGCGCTCCGGTAAATTCCCGGCCGAACCGCATGCGCTCGTTGCCGCTGAATGAATGCCCCATCCAGACAAAGTCATCGTCGTCCTGATAGAGCATGATATTCGCCTCCTGATAATTTGCGGAGGGGTGGAAGGAGAGTCGCAGTCGCATGCTAACCCAGTTGGTGGCCAGGCTGCGGAACAACGTATTGCGCGAGTTATTTGGCGTGAGCAGCAAGTACCCGTCATCCACGGGAATCCGCAGGACTCCCGGATTGTCAGACGGATTGTAAACGATCACGGCGCCATTGCCGGAGTTTGTTATCTCTGTGTTGCGTGGCGTTCCATCAACGCCCGTTGCAATAAAGCTCCAGCCGTCCGCCAACAGGGCCGTCCGGTTCGTATAACCGAACGTGATCGTGTTGGTCGAGTAGCTCACGGACTGGCCGGAGACCGCCATGGTTGCGGCCAGGAAAATTCCCGCCATGATCGACAATTTTGTGAGTGGCATATCTTTGAGAGACTGTTTGGCTTTTGACTAATCCTTGGGCCTAACCGCGCACCGGCTGGGATCTCCAGGTTGCCGGTTCGGAGTTCAGCAGTTTCTTGTCTGGGTGTGTAAGGTCAAATCGGTTGAATGTCGGAAGACCGATTCAGAGACTCTTCCCTTGGCACGGAGTTCCGGATCGGCGGACGGCGGCAGTTGGAGGGCAACAGCTCTTAACCTCAACATTCACAATTCTTTTCATAGTGCAGAAACGGTCTAATACTGTATCATCTTTTGACCTGTTTGTATAGTTCCTTGGACACCGCTTAGGATGTCCCCTCCAACCGTGCCATCGTGCCATTCAAATCGCTGATATTCTATTGGTTTACAGCAAGTTGCCGGCGATGGAACTGCCGTCCCGGACGCGAGAATACCGTTTGTAACTTGAAAATCAGCCGGGGTCCCAAGTGGGCCTTGGCAAACTGCCGGATCCAGTTGGCGTCGAGCAAACAACCCGGGTTGGCCCAAAAACAGCGATAGGTCAATTTACGGGCAAGCCGAAGGTCGCCATTCCGGAACGCATCCCGGACGGCCCGCATGAACCGGTTAAAGTCGCCGCGAGCCCGAATCCTCCGGTTCACTCTTGTCAGCGAGAGAATTTCGTGCGGTCCGATTGACCAGCCTTCCACCCGGCCATTTTGCCCGAAACGACTCAATTCCTCGCCCAAACGCGAATCGAGTTGCGGTTGGGAATCGGTCCGCCGCCAGGCCTCCACAAACACATCTTCAGCACGCCTGGCTGCGGTTGGCACTCCTGGCTCTTTAAATTGAAAATGCAGGAACCAGTTGCGCAATCCAGTTTCGACCTTTCCCGGCCTGAAATCCGGGTAGAGGTTATGGCTTCCGGGAAGCTTCGCCTTGATCTCATTCAAGCGCGCCTGCCAGCCTGGAGCACAATGTTGCGCCCGGATGGTCTCCTGCAATTTGACTCCGCACCGCGCACGCAACTGCGCATCTCCAACCAGCGCGGCGACCGCCCGGATGTAGTCCGGCACATCTCCGGGCTGCGGACATTCATCCAGCGAGAGGCTGTCGCTGCGAAACGGGGGGACGCTGGGAGAGCAGATGCAAGGGAGGCCTTCTTCACCCGCCTCCAGCATCGCGGTCAGCGACCCGAGCGGGAAGCCTTCGATGTATAAATCCGCAGCCCGGCAAAAAAGTGCCGAATCCGGTTGATAGCCCAACGCCATTATCCGGCCGTTGGTCGCCTTTCGCGCAGCCTTCCAAACTCCCTCATCACGCGGGCCGATGGCCACCAGATAGGCGTCACCGCAAACCCGCAGGATCTCCCGGGCGGTTGTCACGAAATCAAGGCCCGGCATCGGCTCGTACTTGGCCGGACTACCGACCGTCAAAAGCAGCACGGCGTTGTCGGGGATGCCGAGAGACTGGCGCAATGCCTGCCGCTCCTGCGAGACGACATTGGCCGGACGTCCTTGGCGGTCATTCTCAACCAATGGGATGGGGAGAATCATGGCCCGGTCCACGCCGCGCAGTTGTTTGGTCCACAAATGTCCGGACATGCGAATATCCAAAACCATATCGGCAATGCTGCATCCCGCCCAAAAAACATGGTCGGCATGATTGACCACCAGGACCGGCGGACCGCCTTCCACACCAAACGCTGCGGTAGCGAGGACCTCGGCCGGATGCGTGTGCAGGACGACCATGTCCACATGCTCCCAGGCATATTTTCGCAGTTCCGCCGCCCTTTGCATCAGGGATGCGGCGGGATCGAGCACTACACACCGGCCGCCGGCACTTTTGACCGCGTCCACCAGGTTTTGGGGCACAACGCTCTTCTGATCCACCAGAATCACATCGTGAATGACAATCTGGTCGTACAGCATCCATCTGCGGCACAGATTCGTATGTCCCAGAGTTGCGTAGGCTTCGCTCAAAACATGCAGCCAGCGCGGGCGCGGGGGGCGACCGCCAGCCGGGGCCGGCAGCGGCAATTGCCGGGCTGCCCGCAGCAGTTCAACTTCCAACTCCCGGGAACTGAGTTCGCCAAACCAGCCTTGACCCGCCGCCGACCACGCCGCCACGGAGCCCCATTGCAGCAATTCCTCATATTTGTGCTCGTCACCGCAAATTCTTGCGTTGCGAACACAGACATCAAAAAGAGCCTGATTGATCCCGGCAACCCGGTTCCAAGTCGCTTCTCCGGGTGGATCGCTTTTGATTTTCATATCGCCGTGGGTCACGCCCGCTCCTGAGGGAACGGGGCTCGGAATTCCAATTTTTGCTGGATGAGTCTCAGGCAATGATGGGGGCCACCTTGCCCGATGCGATCAATTCCTGATACAAGTGACGGGGATCCGCCACGCGCTTGAGCGGCGCCGAATCTCTCCGGGTCAGGAGGTTGACGCCGCGGACGACATTCCAGCGGATCATCGGCCAGCACCAACGGGTAATGTCGGTACAGGTGGTCTTTACTGGCAACTGGGCCCTCCATTTTTTACGCATGGCCCAATAGCCCTTCCAGAACTGCCAGGGCAGCATCCAGTACTGATTGGTGTTGTGGATGGATAACGCCGCGATGGCATAACACTTTTTCCCGCGCCGCTTCGCCTCAAGGCAGATATCCGTTCCGTACATGTGAAAACCGGCAATGCGCGGATCAAAGTTCAACCCGGCCGATTTTCGGAGGATCAGAACCATTTCATCCAGCGATTCCACCTCCAATCCGCCGTCAAATTGACCCCCAAGAATCCGGCCCCACCCGCCATCATAAACCAAGCCGGCTCTTTCGCCCGAAGTTTGGACCCCCCAAACTCCCAAGACCCCCCAATCCGGATCTTTCTCGGAGATCATTCCCACGGCATTCTCAACCCGGGCCAGCCAGCCCGCCGGCAAATAAACATCCTGGTGAACAAACACCAACAGATCCGATCTGGCCTTGTCCATGGCCGCATTATAGGCCGCAGCCGCGCCATCAAAACCTCGCTGCAAGAGCACGTCGCGTGCGGCCGGAAGATCCGGCGAACTCAGCAAACAACTCCGCAGGATTTGCTCGTCGTTCGTGGCGCAAATGAGCGTCCAGTCCATTGAATTCTCCCAGTTGTGGTCAGCGCAGCTCGAGGCTCAACCGCCATTTTGAGCCGCGCACACCCGCCTCACGGCTTGGCGGCCATGATGCCGACAAAGGCCTTTGACGGGAGCGTTCCCGAAAATAATTCTAACATTCTAAAAACGGCGAATTCAGACTCAACCAACCCGCTGCATTTCCCGCCCGCGGTTTGGAACCGAACCGGTGAATGGTTGACACCGGGGACGGAGGAGCTTGGAATATTGATGGTCAAGTGCGGTTCGGTATCCTGCCGGTAAAATCGTCGCCCCCCACCCCGAAATGGAATGGGTTCGGCGAACCCCATTAGAATGCCGGCATGCGATTTGCGTTGCGCTAAGGACTGACCACGTGCAAGCCGGTTGGCGGCGGCGGCGGCGCCACGTAGGGAGTCAGGGTTATGGTCCCCAATTGCGTGTTGCTTTCCCGGCCACGTACAATCAATTGATGCACGCCGGCAGTGAGGCTGAACACCTTGGGGACAAATTGATTGTTCGTATAGGATCCGGTCCCGCGCCAGGAGACAAGCTGATTGGTGAAGCCGGCCGTCACCGGGATGTCCCAGATCATCGTTGGGTCGGTCGGCTGGCCATCGACGTTGACATAAAGAGAATTCGCAGCGTCGCTGGGCGCATTAATCCAGGCGGAAAGGGTGTAATTTCCTGCACTCGTGATATTAAAGCCACACACCGCCTCCCCGCTACCAGGCAAATCTGTCGTAACAGCCTGGGAAATATAGGCATTGGTCGCCGCCAGGGAGCCCGCGTTGGCCACGGTAAATGGGGCCAGCACTGTACCATTGGCTGGATTAAGCGATGCTCCTGACTGGAGCACATCTGCCAAGCCGCTCACGCTTGCGCTGGCGCCACTGCCACCCGTGAAGGTCACGGTCTGGCTGAACGAGCCCGCCGCCGCGGGATTGAATTGAATCGTAACCGTCTGCGACTGATTGCTTCCCAAGCTGTAGGTTCCGCCGGAAACAATCTGGAACGGTGCCGCCACGCTGACCATCCCCGTCAGCACGCCCCCGCCGGCGTTGGCTACCGTGAAAGTCAGGTTGGTCGCGACATTGGCCAGCACGACACCAAAGTCGAGGGTGAGCGGTGAAACGGAAACCACGGGGTTGGTAGCCGGACCGCCGGCACCATACTCGTATGCGCCCAAATCGGGAATCGCCGTGCGGGTATTGCCGCAGATATCGGTGGTCACCCCCACGTTTGAACCCGCGTTGATTGCGGAACTGCCCGCGGTAAGATCGAAGCCGTCATCCGCCGTGAATGGAATGCCGTCGGCCCCGAGCGGATTGGCAGAATTCAAGTATCCCGGATTGGAGCTGTTGCCGAGATTGTTGGCCGAGGTGTAAGTCGCGCCGGTAACCCCCAAATTATCGCCATTTATCACGTTATTGATCGTGTTGTTGTACAGGGTAAAACTGTTTACCCCGCTGTTTTGGGATCCGAACGCGATAAAACGGGCGGTGTCGTAGCAGACGTTGTTGATCGCGACGACATTGTTCATGGGGGTAGTGCTTCCCCCGTATCCGACCTGGAGCAGGAATTCGTCACCCTGGGGCTGGTCGCTGGCGTGACCGGGCGTGTCAAAGAACATACAGTTCACAACATACAGATTCCAACCACCCACACCGGTCCAGGGATTCATCACGTCCCGATGCGCCGTGTCACTGCGGTTCGGCTTGTTGTTGTCCTGGAAAACGGTGTTCGTCAGCGCGACACTGCCGCCGCTGCCCGAAGCCTGATAAACCATTTGGTCCTCGTAGCAGGATTGGTAAAACCAACATCGTTCCATGACAAACCCCGTTGAGTTTGCCGCCCCAAACGAATGCCCGGTGCCCGCGCCATAGGTACCATTAAAGTAGCAGTAGCGGAACCACGGATTCGCGCCCGATGCCGCGATCGATGCCCCCGATGGGACCGTTGCTGTGTAAGAGCTGCTGTCACAGGTAAAAACGATCCCGCAGCGATACAGCGGGCCGCCAAAAGTATTGACACTGCCGGTCACCGGCTTATAGCCGCCGCCATCGAACTTGATGTAATTGCCACTGATAAGGAATGGCGTTGCAATCGTGACGATGCCGTCGCGACCAGACTCCGTACTGCGAGCGATCGTAATGTAACTCGTGCTCGTGCCACTGGCAGTGATGGTCCCGAAGGACCCGTAGCTCATGCCGGAGGTGCCGCCATCAAAGTAGATGACGTCTCCCGGACTGATGCTGGTCCATGCGATATTGGCGGGAGTCTTCCACGCCGTCGCCCAGGAACTTCCGTTGCCCGAGGAGGAAACCGAGCCGCTCACGTACCAATTCGTGGCAGGGGCGGAAATGACTCCGCCCAAAAATGCCAGGCCGAGAGTCAATTGTCGGAGTGATTTCAATTGAAAGTTACCACGCGTTAGCCACGCGGTTCGGTCGCGCATTGGGTGCCCAACCAGATCCATTTTACGTCTCATACAAATGCGCCGTTGGTCCTTTAATTCAACCATATTTCAGCCCTTCAGGTCCAAAATCGGCGCCGATTCCACCCCAAGCAGGGGGTATGCCACCAGCCCAAAACCAGGGTTTTCCGGCCGAAACGCATCATAATGCGACGATTTCATCAAACTTTGGCGTTTTATAAGCTGCCAAGCCGACTTCCGCAACGGTAATTCGGACAAGGCCATCTGATTTTCGTACAAGCATATATTCGCGTGATCCTCGTTCAGCTTTGGGCACCAATGGGAGAAGTGTTTTCCCTCCCGGTTGGAAATACAAGTCTTATTCCTGCAGTTGGATCTTAAACCGACCTCGCTGGGGACCCGCCCGGCTTCTGCCAAAACACCCACACGTTGTGCGTCAGCAATTCTTCCATGCTGTACTCCGGCAACTCCCCCTGCGCCTTCAGCCTTTGAGCATCTTCCTCGACCCCCGGCCGCTGGCTTGGATGCAAAATCATTTTCGCTCCAGCCATATGTTGTTCAAAGAGGGCCCGCCATTCCGCCAATCGCAGCTTGTTCAAAAAGGCGTTGGATTTGAGCGCTGCTGCATGTCGGGGTCGCAAATGCCGCCACAATGCCGCCTCGTGCCGCCGGTCCGTGAACACTCGCGGATCCAGCGAACCGGTCTCGCTGGTGTACAGGTGAAAGGAAATGAAACACACACCCCCGGGGCGCAAAACGCGTTTAATCTCCTCCATCGCCCGCGCGGGGGTGGACAGGTGATGAAAAACCGACTGGCAATGAACAAAGTGGAAGGTGGCTTCCGCAAAATCCATCTGGCAGGCGTCCATGTGCAAAATGGGCCGGCGCGGCAACGACGCCAAATTCATCTGCCGTTTGAGTTCACGGATGTAAAGCCGGTCAATTCCCAGCAGCTTCCGGCCAACCGTCTTGGCAACCCGCCGCCATCCGTTTGACCAAAACATCTCAACGTATTGCACGGGATTGAATCCCTGAGCGATAACATCAAAATCAATCCCCACCACTCGATTGTTTCTGCCAAAGTACTGGAGGTGCAATGGAAACTGGCCCACACCGATGTCGAGCACGTCGCAGTCGTGCAACACCAAACCGTAATTCTGGCGGATTCGATTTTCCAGGTTTTCCAGATGTCGCAACACGCTGCCGACTTTTCCGGCCACATTCTCCGACTGCGTGCGGTACAGGTTCAGCGCTTCCCGGCACAAACCTTCGAGATTGGTTTTTTGGGAGCTGTAGGAGCCCATGGGTTGCTTCTCAGTGTACGATGCGACGCGCTAGCCAGCCATCGGTTGCAAGCGATCCCTTCCCTCGGTCAGCAACCGACGCAAAAGCGGCCAGAGCGGCAGTCCGTGATGACCGTTGACAGATGAAGCCGCCGGCGCGACGACGGCGGCTAGAAAAATTTTTTCGCATCCCCGCGGCAGATCCACCACCTCGCCGGAATTCAACTGGCGCTGACCAGCACTCGCCCCCGTCCAAACCCATTTATTCCAGGTGGCCGCCGAGGGCGCTTCGATGACCATTTGCCTCGCGCCGGCGGGCAATGGCACATTCAGCTTCAAACCGCCGGGACGGATCCGCAGCGTGTCCGCCTCCAACCGCATCTGGTAATTCATGCGGCTCAATTCGGTCATGTTCCCCCAGGTGACCGGGCCGAGTCCGTTAATCAGGTTCGCCAGCCGACCCAACAATTCGGCGTCATCCCGCAAATCCGCATGATGTCCGCGCAAAATGATGGGCTGACCGAGGTACGCTGCCAGCAGGATGGTGTTATGCGTATTCCCCGTCACGCCCCACCGGGGCAGGACCGGGCAGCCTTGAATGATTTCGGAGGGCAGATAGCCAAGCCGGCGAGTCCACGGCTTGCCTTGGTTGTGGGCCCGCAGCGACCCGTGAGAAATGACGGCCGATTCAAAGCCGCAAGCCGGCATGGCCTGCAACATGGCTTCCGAACACGCTCCATGCGGTGCTGCCATCACGCGCGATATTTCACAACCAACGGCTCGCTCCAGGCGCTCCACCCGATCACCGGCCTGGCGCAACAGGTCCAGGCATTGCTCCGCTGTGCGTTCGCGAGCCAATTCGTAGTGCGTGTGGTCGTTGCCATGGACGAGAAGCGATAGTTGTCGCGGATTATTTTGAAACAGATGGGCCGCGCCGGGATGGGTATACCAGCCGTCCAACGGCACCGTGGCAAACGACACGTGATAATTCTCCCGGGCCGCCCGCACGGCGAGCTCTCGATAATCCACAAAACCATACCGCGGCCAGTGCAGGTTCGGATCATCGACCATGAAACAAGCCCGCAACGGCGGCGGCGCAAAATTGCCGTCGCCACCCGCTTGGCGCAGAAATTCCAACCACGGCAGCAACTCGAGAAAACGGTCCGCATTCAGCACTTGCTGTAACATTCCGTCAATTGCGAGCGACGGCAGCGGTAGGCTCGAGCGGTGCCAACCGACACCGTTCCGGGCGCCCGCCACCCAAATCGGACCGCCCGCCGTAGTCGCGAGGGCAAGCTCCCCCGGCATTGGCGAAAGCCCGGCTGTCCCGGAAGGCAGCCTGACGTTTAGTTTTCTCCCGCGAAACGGAAACGGAACGGCCGGCAGATCTGAAAACATCACCGGCATCTCGGTCAGGCCAGTTGAAGCCGGGTCACTTTGCGTGGCGGGACATGCAAACTCCAGCCGTTCCGCGCCATCCGCCCTGCTTGACTTCGGCAGTGTCGCTTCGAAAACGATTCCACCGGCATCGTCCGCCCGTCCACCAGGCAAGCGCGCGAAGGTGATGGGCTGCAGAACCTCGAAAATCTCCAAAAGATCGAGGCCGGACGATTCCAGCGGCGACACCCGGACTTTGATTTCCTGCTTCACCAAATGAAAAATTCCCGATTACGAATTAGTTGCCAAATGGCCCAGCGTCGGCGTCAAACCTCCTTGCCGGTGAGCAGCCAACGAAAGCAGACAAAATTCTCGCTGAATTTGTAGCGGATCAACGACGGATCACCCAATCCGGTGAGCCGCATGATGCTCAGCGGCAGCAGGCGCACGAGGTGATAGACGATCGCCAAGCAACGGTAGGTGATTCGACCCAGCGTGCCGTGATGTTTCTTCCAATACGCCAGGTTGGCACGAACCATCTCGATGCTATAACGCAATGGCACGTTGAGCGAGCTGCCGCCGCCAAAATGGGTGGCCTGGGCGTCCGGAAAGAAACAGACCTTCCAGCCTGCGTCGTTGAAGCGCTTGCACCAGTCGATATCCTCCGCGTAAAAGAAAAACCGTTCGTCCAGCCCCCCCACCCTTTCCACTGCACTTCGCCGGACCAGCCAAAAGCAGCCGCTCAACACCTCCACTTCCGCTTCTGTGTCCTGGTTCCAATGACGCATCTCCCGGCCGGAAAAGAGCGGCCATTTCGAGAACAGACGGTCGAGGGCCAGAGTCTCGCAGATGATATTCCAGACCCCCGGCAGCAGCCGGCAGGTGCGCTGCAGCAACCCGTCACGGCCCAGTATTTTGGGTCCGACCAAGCCGACATCGGGGCGGGTGTCAAGAAACGCCGCGAGTCGTTTCAGGCATCCGGGATGAACCACCACATCCGAGTTGATTAACGCCAGGTAAGCTCCGGCGGAAATCTTGATCCCGAGATTGTTGGCCCGGGCAAATCCCAGATTTTCTTTGTTCCGAACCAGCTTCACTTCCGGAAATTGCCTGGCCACCATTTCCGGCGATCCGTCGCTCGAGGCATTGTCCACGACGACCACTTCCCGAATCCAGCTTCCGCCGGTCTTACGGATGGAATCCAAGCAGTCACGCAGATGGCCGTGCGCATTCCAACTGACGATGATGACCGAAATGTCAGACATGCGAGGGACAGGGTTCCTCGGTTAGCGCCGGGTCAGCTGCCGGCGCCGCTTCCACCGCCCGGGCGGCGGCGGCGGCGGTCACTGAATACACCGAACCGATGGCCGCCAAGGAAAGGCAGAAGTAAACGATGGTCTGGTCGAAGTAACTGATGGAGACAAAGGAAACCGCATGGCCAAACAGGATTCCGCCCAGCACCCAGATGTAAAACCGTTCGTCGGGCGGAGCATCCTCGCGAAGATCCAGGGTTTTTCCCACGTTGGCAAAACCCGTTGCCATAATGTAAATGAATATCATCATCAGCGGCAATCCGCCCCAAACCCCCATTTTCAGGTAATGGTTGGTGATATCGGTATGATTTTGTGTCCAATAAACGCCGGTCGGCATCCAGTGCCGCGTGTAATCGGTTCCCGCCAGCCACCACTCATCCAAATGTTTGACTGCGGCATCGATCAACTCCGCCCGATGCCACCCCGTGCTTTTCCCGGTGAGGTCGATCCGGGCGAGCAGGAAATACACGGGATCGTTCATGATAAAATTCAAAGCGACGAGCATCACCACGACTCCCCAGAGCAGCAGCCGCAATTTTGACCGGAACTTCCACATGCCGAGTGCGCCGATGATGGCCGCCGCGGTGAGGATGGGCCCGCTGGAAGCGCTGGTCAGCACCATGATCCCGGTAGCCGCGAGTCCGATGAGAGCCACCAGGCGTGATTCTCTCCAAACGAAAATTGCCAGCGGCATGCACACGGCCGCCACCGTGCCCGCGAGAATCGAATGAGCAAACGGGCCTTGCGCCCGAATCTTGCCGCCGCGCACAGTTGCCATTTCGGTGACGTAGCCAAAGACGGAGAAGATGTTCCGGCCGGTGATTTTTTCATGCGCCATTTCCAGGGCCAGCGGCACCATCATGATCAGCAGCGCTTTCGATATCTGCCTCAAGTCCTCCAGGCTTTGAATGAAGACCCGCATGAGAAAATACAAACCGAGGAAATCGAAGGCGATGCCAAGCATGGAGATGATTTGCGAACCCGGCTCTTTATGAAACAGGCTGGTCACCACGGCGCAAACGGCCCAGCCGATCATGGCCCGGTCCAGCGTTCGCATACCACCCGCCACATGCTCTCCCTGGCTTTTGACGCGGATGAATCCCGCCAGCACCAGCAGCCGGATTACCGAGAACGACGCCGGCCCAATCTGAACAGCCTGCCCCTGCGTCAGGTACGTCGTTCCGACGAGCAGCGGCACCAGCGCCCACCGGCGGGGCAGCCTGAACAACAGAAGGCCGCAGACCAGTGTAATGAGGAAACCGAGAAAATTCACAGTGCCATTGACGCCAATTGGCCGGTCGCTTGCCGGTGAGCACCAGCCGGCTCCGCCGGGAGGAGCGCCGGCTTCCGGTCCCAAAGACTGGGCCGGCCCAGCAGGCGCGCCAGTTGTTGCCGACGAAAATACCGGATGAGATCACGGTCATCCACCTGCCCCAGGCCGCGCAGGTATCCGCTCAGGAATCCGCAGCCCAGTCCGAGCGCGCCGATCATGACGGGCGGATGCAGGCTGCGCTTCAGGCACTTGACGGCCATGAACAACGGATGATAACCGGCAATGTAATTGGCCACCCCGTTTTTGACCCAGTTGTTCCAGGTTCCATAGGCGCCGCCAGCTGGACGATGATGCTCGAGCTGGATTTCGGGAAAGGTCGCCGTAATCCAACCCAGCATGTTCGCCTTCACCTCGTCGAGCGTATCCCACCCCGGCTGCCGCAGCAGGCCGCCGATTTGCCGCCAGCATTCCCGCCGATAAATTTTGGTGGCACCGCGCACGTGAAAGGGCGGGTCCACCTTGGATTCGGGCTCCAGCCCTTGGTGCTTGCGCTGGCATACGGTTCCCCCCGCGATGCCCAGCTTCTGGTTGGCGGAGAAACGGGCGAAACATTTTTCGAAATAATCCGCCGGCAGTGTCACGTCGCCATCGAGCTTCACCAGATATTCCCACTCCCGCCCAGCCACCAGGGCGTAGCCGTCGTAAAAGGCCTCGACCACTCCGGTGCCGGCCTGCCGGAATCCGCGGTCCGGCCGATTGACCAGCCGGATCCATGGATGCCGCCCGGCTGCCTGTTCTGCGATCTTCCGGGTTTGATCCGTTGAACCATCGTCAACAATCACCCACCAGGTGGGCGGGTGGGTCTGTTGCCGCAGCGATTCCACCGTTCGAGGAAGAAATTCTTCTTCGTTGCGCACCGGGCTGACGACGGCGTAAAGGGGAAGGTTTGTGTTCACGACGAAGCCGATGCGTTATTCGTCTCTTGGTCAAATGCCCGCACCTGGGCGGTGCCTGCCGTGAAAGTGGCGAAGCGGTAGCGCGACTTGTTCACGGCCACATATTCCAGAAACGGACGCAGACTGCGTTCGTTGGCGGGAGAGAATTGCTTGGAATGGCCGATCAGCACAAAAGGGATCGCGCGCTTTTCTCCCCGGGCGACTTTTGTTTCCGCACGCTGAATGGCCCGAATCAATTGCCGGCCGGTGCACTGGTTAAAATCGGCCTTCCACGCCTGCGGCTGCGTCACCAGCTTCAACTTTCGCCGCCAGGCCGGGGTGCGGCGCTGGCCCAACGACGAAGCGCCATTGGCCTCAACGGCAGCGCCTTGGATGGGATGGGCCCGGGTCATCAACGCCCGGCGGAGACGGTTCAGACTCAAAAAGGCACCGATCCAGCGCCGTTCGCAATAGATGGGCACCTCCATCAGCTCACCATCCGGGTGGCAGCGGCAGATGTTATCCTCGTCCACGGGCCACGGGATGAGCTCACTTGGAGCGTCCGAGTAATCAAAATTCACCAGGCCCTCCCGCCGGCCATATTTGAACACGGAACTCTCGACGCGGAACCCATTCTTGACCAAGGCTCGCACGACGTTGCGGGAGGGACTCACCGCCCAATTGGCCGCGCGAAACACCGTGCATCGATAGTCCGGGGCCACCGGCTGCAGCAACGTTTCCAAATATTGCTTTCCCCGCCGCACGATTTCATTCAAACGGTCCAGGGACAGGCCCGCAAAATTATACTCGGACCAGTCCTGCACCCAACGCCCGTTTTCCTCCCGCGCGTTGAAATACGACGCATGCAGGTGCAGTTGCACATCGTGCCCGCGCACAAGGGCGTCCCGAAGCTGTTGTGCAATCGCCTCGTAATGATAATCGTCGCGTCCCTGTTGCTCCTGGTATTCCTTGAATCTCAGAATTTCGGCGACGTCGGCCATGATGGTCAGCTTGGCGCCGTACTCTTCAAAAACATTCATCAGCCGCCGGGTGGGTTCAACCATGAGATCCCGGGGGCATCCTTCGCCGTTCCCGTGAATCTCATAGTCGAGTGAAAAGATAACGTTGAGCATAGCTGCCGCAGCGCCGGCCGACTCCACTTTCATCGCCCGCTGTTGATTCAACCCTGACTGACCAGACGGTCAACGATCCGCGCCGCCGTGCGGCCATCCCAGAGCGGAGGCACGTTGCCGGTTCGTGGCGGTTTTCCCAGGACGTCTGCAATGTCCTGCCGCAACGTTTGCAGCGAAGTGAGGCGATTGCTGCCCACGGTGATAGTGATCGGCCGTTCCGTATTCGGTCGCAAGGTCAGGCACGGCGTCCGGAAATAGGTGCTCTCTTCCTGCAATCCTCCGGAATCCGTCAGGACCAGGCGCGCGTTTTCCGTGAGACAGAGCGAGTCGTGATACCCGATCGGCTCCAAAATTTCCAGGCCCTCCGCATGATTCAGTGAAATGCCGAATTGCGCACACATCTTGCGCGTGCGCGGGTGCATGGGGAACACGACCGTGATCTGGCGGGCGAGCCGCTTCAGCTCATCCATGATCGCCGCGAGGCTCGCCTGGCAATCCACATTGGATGGACGATGCAGAGTGACATAAACAAAAGGCGCTTTGTCCAGATTCAGCAACTTGGGCAGATGCGCCGCGCGGGCTTTGTCCAGATTGGCTACCAAGGTGTCGATCATTACGTTCCCGACGAGCTTGATTTTCGCATCGGGCACCCCTTCCCGTTTTAAATTCTCATCGGCGTCCGCGGAAGGGGTCAATAGCAGGTCCGCCAGACTGTCCGTCACCAGGCGATTCACCTCTTCGGGCATGCCGCGGTCAAAGCTGCGCAAGCCCGCTTCAACATGGGCCACCCGGACTCCCATTTTTGAGCAAACGAGGGTGCAAGCCATCGTGGAGTTAACGTCACCCACCACCACCACCCAATCCGGCTTCTCCCGATCACAAACCGTCTCAAAAGCCGTCATGATTCGGGCGGTCTGGGCCGCGTGACTGCCCGATCCAACCTCAAGGTTGATATCGGGCGGCTGGATGCCCAGCTCCCGAAAAAACACGCTCGACATGGCATCATCATAATGCTGACCGGTGTGAACCAAACGGGCGTCAACCATCACCCGGCCGTTTCCCTGGGCCGCGTTGTGTTGATTTACCGCCTTCATGAGTGGGGCGACCTTCATGAAGTTGGGTCGGGCACCGGCAATAACGAGCGTTTTCAAGTGTCGGCTCATGGCCATTCGTCAGTCAAAGCAAGTCCAACGTCGATCATCGACGGCAGTCACGATCGATGATATCCTCGACTCGATCCAAAATGTCCCGCAGTGCCTCACGCGTTCCGGAAGCCGGTCGGTTATCGCGTTTCCGGGGAACAAGCTGGATTTTGTTCTGCACGTCTGCCAAACTTTCAATGAGGGTCATCCTCCCCTGGTTCTGCAAATGGCGATCGACGGCACCGCTTTTGCCGCGAAAGATGCTATAAACCGGGACGCCGAGCGCTGTGGCTTCCCGATTCATCGTTCCACCGCCGCTCACCACCAAGTCCGAATGCCAGAGCAGATTGAGGCCGTCCACCGCCTGTTTGGGGATGATCACCTTGGAATCCTCGAACCATTGTGGCCAGTTACGCCGGATCTCATTTTCCTGATTCTTGTTCCGCGGGAGCAAAACCGCCTTGACCCCCGGTGTGTCATAAACGCGCTCCATGAATTTCACAAAAAACGTCTCGCTCTCGGGGTTGTGATAGTGAGCCTCATTGGCGGGGGGACGGACGGTGACGATGACGTGAGTTTCATCCAGGTGAAGTTGTTGCCGAAGCGCTGCATCCGGTTTGAATTCCGGCGCATAGACATCTTCCTTTATTCCCTTGTAAGTCCGGACCCGTTCCTTGGCTCTGCACTGGAGGTCCGCCTGCGACAAGATGTCCGGCACAATTTCCCACCGGGGCTGCAAAAGCAGCGGGGTCTGGGCGTGTTCGTAATCCATGATCATCACCGTTGGAATCCTAAGCAAATTGCAGAGGAGAATCTGGGAACGAGAGCCATGGGACAACCCCATCATGGGTCGTTCCTTCAACACGAGGGGAAGCAACTGCAGGCTCCGCCAGACGAGTCCCAGGATTTTTAACACCGGGTTCTTGCCATAATGACGGCCAACCTTCGTATAGGCCAGGCCGGATTGCGTGGCAAGTTCGCAAACTTGAAACGCATCACGCGCTGTCAATATCACCTGATAACCCCGCTGCTCCAGTTCCCGGATGATCGGCTTGAAGAACGGCACATGCGGTGTGTTGTCGAGATCAACCCAGATTCGGCCGCCAAAACGTGCGGCCTTCCCGGCCAAAGGCAAATTAGGGATCGCGGGGAATGGGGAAGAACGGTTCATTTTGTTTTGCTTGCCGGCGGACCAAAAGCGCCATCAAACCGCATCCTGCTCCAAGGACAAGATGCTGGGCTGCGACTCACCACCCGGGAAAAACTGCACAGAGGGGCTGGCCCCTCAGATGTCGTTCAGGAATTCCTGGTGCAGTTTGGCCGGAACGTAAGACCGGGTCTTGTTCAGAACGGTCGTCACGTTGGCTTTCGACTCATCGAGCAACGAAATCACCCGCTTGGCCACTTCCTGCTTGGTTTTCTCGGATTCGATGACCAGCAGGACCATGTCCATGAGCCGCGCCAGCCGCGGCGTCATGCTGGTTTGAGTCACTGCCGGCATGTCAAAAATGATGTAATCGTAATCGCTGGCCCGGAGTTTGGGAATCAAGCCGGTCAAATGCTTAGGCAAAAGGCTCGGAAGTTTGTCACTGTTTTCAACCGGCTCGGTCGCGAAATAAAGCTTTTCCTGCACGAGGGCGCTTTTTCTGGCCTCCGTTTCCAAGGCAGCATCCAAACCACAGCCCAGCTTGCCTTTGTAGAATTGTTGTGCCGCCCCACCTTCGACGTTCATGTCCACCAGCAGCACGTTCCCATCGCCCGTCTCCGACAGGGAAGAGGCGAGGCCCGTGGCCACGCTGCTCACCCCCGCGCCCTTGCCGCAACTGGTCACGGCCACCAGCTTGGGATTGTGTTTAATGTTTTGAACCTCAAAATGCACGATTAATCGATCCCGCAAACCATCACAGAAGCGGCGCAGCGGGTGGTGCCGATTCCACGGGGCGGTGGGGGATTCCTTCGTCGTGCCTGTTCCCGCTGTCTCGGGGAGAAGCAGTGGCTCCGGACTCTTCGTTTTAGCCGGCGACGATCCATTTTGGTTGAAGTCGGGAATGGAAATAAACAGGGGCACGCCCAGTTTGGATTCGACTTCCACCGGACGCTTCAGGGAGCGATCCAGGAACATTTCGATCAAAAACGCCAGGGCCAAGCCGCTGGCCATGCCGCCGAACACGAGCATGGCTGCTATTTTCTTGAGCTTTTTGGACCACTGTTTACTCGGGGGAGATGGAGATTGAATGATTCCGATGTTGGGCGCCTTTCCGGCGCCGACCATGTTGTCGATACGGGCCTGTTCCAAGTTGCGTTGAAAATAGGCCAACTCGGATTCCAGCCGCTGTTGTCGCTGCTCCAGTTCCGCAATCGTGTCTTTGGCCTCATCCCGCCTGGCCGCATCGCTTTGGATTTGATTTAATTGGGAATTGAGCACCTTGATGCGCGCTTCCAGGGCCGACACCTGCGCTACGTTTTCCGTCACACTAAAGGGCGGACGGTCAGTGGAAACCAGGGAGACGCCAAAGCCGGTCAATCGGGGCTCTTCGGCTTCTAGTTTTCGTTTCAAAGTTTCACTGATTGCAATCTGGGCGCGCAAATCCTTGATGGGCACGCTTTGGTCGGTGTATTGGAGCAAAAGTTCCTGCTCCTTCTTTCGGAGTATCTCCAGCCGCGTACAGACGTTCCGGTATTCGTCGGCCTTGTCGCTGGATATTTCGATATTTAAGTTGGTTGATTCCAGCGAGACCGACAGCCGGTTTGACATCTCTTTCAACACTTCCTTGCGCTCGACCAGTTCGGCCTGGGCGGCGAGCAGCCGGCCGCGGATTTGCGATACCTGCTCGTCGTAACTTTTATCGGAAGTATCCGCCGAAAAAATTCCGGCCGTGCTTCGGGCATTCTTGAGCGCCTCCTTGGTCTGGGCGATCTCCTTGTAAAGCCGATTGGTCTCCTGAATTGAAAAGTCGCCCAACATTACATTTCCCAGGTGAATCTGGTTGTGCTTCTTGAAATAGCTGGCCATGATTTCACTGAGAATGGGCTGCACCATATCCCGGTCAGGATGTTGGAGCGTGATTTGAATCACACTGCTGCCCGGCGACGATTCGACGGTCAAACCCTTTGCCACCAATGCCGCCGCGGCGTTGGTGTCACTGCCCCCACCCGCCTTGGCGAGGATGCGGTCCGGCCCGATGGTTTGCACCGCTTCCATGATCACATCCAAGCTGTGCATGATTTCCAACTCGGTTTGAATGATGCCATAGCCCTGCGCGTTGAGGGTAACGGTATTGGCATTTTCACCCGGCATGTTGAACGATTTGCTCTCCACCACGTACAAAATATCCAGTTTGGTTTTGGATTCGTACAATGGTGGTTTGATGACGAGCAGAGCGAGCACGGCCAGAATGCCGGACGCGGAAAAAAGCACGATCTTCCACTTGTGGCGGAAAATCGTGAAATAAATATCCCCCAGCGACATTCCGCCTGAGGGTGTTCCCTGATGTTTGGAACTCATGCCGAAGAGATTCGGACCAAAAACCAACTTAGTGCCTCGCGGGAACGGTCTTGACGATGCGGGCGGGATTGCCCACCACGATTGCGCCCGGAGGCACATCCTTTGTCACCACGCACCCCGCCCCGATCAGCGCCTTCTCACCGATCGTGATGCCACAAAGCAACGTGGCTCCGGAGCCGATCGAAGCGCCGCGTTTCACCAGCGTGGGGACACATTTCCAATCCGCCTCCGTCTGCAACTGGCCATCTGTATTGGTTGCCCGAGGATAAAGATCATTGGTAAAGGTCACATTATGACCAACAAAAACCTCGTCCTCCAACGTCACTCCCTCACAAATGAAGGTATGGCTCGAGATCTTGCAGCGATTGCCGATTTTGGCTCCTTTTTGGATTTCAACAAAAGTGCCAATTTTGACGTCGTCTCCGATTTGACAACCATACAGGTTGACAAAGGCGAAGAGGCGAACGTTTTTCCCCAACTTGACATCCGGAGCGATCCGCTGCAACGGCTGCGGCGAAAGGCTCATACCGCTGGCTTGGCCAGATTCCGGCGCCGCCGCGCCTGCAATTTCGGCTGCAACCGGCCGCTGCCCGAGCGGGCGGGCTTTTGCTCGGCAATGGTGACGGCGGAGATGCGGATGGCGGGTTCGGCCATGGACGTGGCCTGGCCGTTGCCGTTGTTCGAACCCGAAAGGGTAACCACTGCACCGGCGGATTTGAGAGATTTGGAGGACGCCTCCAGGATGCGGACCAGATCGAGCCCCCGCTTGCCATCAGTCAGCGGTGTCGTTCCCTGGTTGATGCAATCAAGGAAATGCTGGCATTCGGTTTTTAACGGTTCCTCCTGCTTGATGTATGGCACATGGACATCGCCGTAGTGATACGCATAGTGGAATTCGGCAAATGTGTCATAGTGGGGCGGGCGCTCCACTCGGGCATCGAAAACTCTGATCTTCTCGAGTTGGGAGACGTCGTCGTAAACGATCATTTTTTTGCTTCCCACGATGGTCATTTCGCGGACCTTTCTGGGGTCCAGCCAGCTGCTATGGATGATGGCCGACCGGTTTTCCGGGAAATTGAGCCAGATGGTTGTCACGTCCTCCACGCCGGGAGTGATATGCGCGCTGCCCTCACAATTGATGGTCACCGCTTCCTTTTCCATGATGTGTAAAATGATGGAAATGTCATGAGGCGCCAAGTCCCAGGCGACATTGATGTCCTTCTGGAACAAGCCCAAATTCAATCGCCGGGCGCAGATATAACGAATCTCGCCGATGTCGCCGCTCTGGACAATTTCTTTGATCTTCCTCACCGCCGGCGAGTACAGGAATGTGTGTCCCACCATGAGCACCAATCCTTTGGCCCGGGCAATGTCCAGCAACTCTTCACATTCGTGAGAGGAGGCGGCCATGGGCTTTTCAATAAAGGTGTGTTTCCCGGCCAACAAACTGGCCTTGGCCATTGGGAAGTGCGATTTGACCGATGTGGCGATAACCACGGCATCCAGCCCAACGCCGTTAAGCATGTTGCTGTAATTGGTTTCACCTTCCACCTCCGGGTACAGTGATTTCAGATGGGCCAGCCGGCTCTCGCTGAGATCACACATCATCTTAAGACTGCAGTCGGGAAGCGATCTGAAATTGCGAATCAGATTGGGTCCCCAATAGCCGCAGCCTACCACTCCAACTTTGATTGGTTTTGTCATATTATAAATTCAGTTTGGTTTCCTTGCGCACCCAAGCTTCATCACCCTGCCCGGCAGCATGAACCGCACCAACCAACGGGGCTTTCGTGAAGGCATAGGCACTCGCGGACTGGTGGGAATAGCTCGCTTTGGGTTGAATGGCGCGGCGAGAGGGTTGCTTGATCCACCTTGCTTCCAAGATTTGGATTAGCAGGGCCGGAATCGTCATCAGGATGATCTTCACGTCCCACCAAAGGGTTCGCCGCTTCGCATATTTGATATCCAACTGAACCATTTCCACGAAAGTGGTTTTGTTTTTACCACTGACTTGCCAGAGGCCGGTCAGCCCCGGCAAGGTGCTAAACCTCTCCTTCTGCCACGGCAGGTACCTCTCGTATTCATAGGGCAGACAGGGGCGCGGCCCGACCAAGCTCATATCCCCGCGCAGAACGTTGATTAATTGCGGCAATTCGTCCAAACCGGAAGCGCGAAGCAAAACACCAAACGGAATTATCCTGGGATCCCCCTTTGAGTCCATTTTCATCATGGGTTGATTGGAATTCATCAGGTGCTGCAAATGTCCTTGATGCAGGGTGGTGTCGGCATCGACATGCATGGTTCGAAATTTGAAACACATGAAGCGCCGGCCGCGATATCCCACTCGCTCCTGGCGGAACAAAATCGGCCCGGCGGAAACGCTACGAATCAGCAACGCGATGAGTAACCCCAGAGGTATGAGAAAAGGCAGGGCCAGTAAAATCAGAAGCACATCCAGATGACGCTTCCAGCGGAATTCGTCGTTCGCTCCCGTACCCCGAAAGCCTGCAGACCCGCTGCCATTTTTTGGGAAGCCCATAAATGAGATAAATCAACTATCCGGTGACCTTCGCGTGCAGGCAAAGCTCCGCACTTGTTCGTTTAAAACAACTCTTCAACGAACTTTTCCCCTGTTTCCATCCCGATTTTTTTAGTTTCCACGTTCGGGAAACTTTTGACCTTGAATCAACCCCCAACTGCGACCTTTTGTTCAACAGTTGCCGCAAGCATTGGAACCAAATTTGCCACCCCGTTGCTTTCCATGACAACAGAATTCTCGTCCAACTCTGCTGGCGTGGGCCGGCCTAAAACATCCAGCAGTACCTGAACACGCTTCCTAGCCGGCATGACCCGCAAAACGAATGCGCTCATCCCACGAAATGCACCGTCCGCCACAATGACTTCGTCTCCCGGCGACAGCCGGTCTTCAACGGTGATTGTTTCTTCCCCTTCAAAACACTCCTTCAATTCGTCAATCACCGCGTCGGCGATCTTCGGGATCCGATGGGCAAAATGAACCACTGTGCTTACTCCGCTGGTGCGTTGAATTTCCGCAAGCTTTTCATCAATTAAACAGCGAAAAAAAATGTAGCAGGGGAAGAGGGGTTCACTCACTCGAACAACGCCGCGTCGCGTCGCCCGCTCAATTCGCAACCGGGGGTGGAAAACCTCCAAATCCAAGTGGGCTCGCAGGTTCCTGGCGGCGATGTGCTCATGCTTGGGTTTCGTCCGAGCACAATACCAAGCTGGAGATTCAATTTTCATTTTGGAATACTACTACTTCCATCAAATGCCTTTGCCGTCGTCCTACCAACATTGTTGGGATTCCATATCCACTTCGCTCAAATTCGAGACTGAACAACTGCTGCCTACCCACCCACGGAGCGCGCCAGCAGCCAAACCTGCATCAAGTTAACCTCCATCGTCCTAATGGATAAAATTCGTGAGTTGATTATACACGCGTCCCAAAGATATGCAACATATTTCTAATATACATAAGTGCCTTATATGCAATATGATACCTATCTGATTAAATTTAAATCCGGCCATTTCAGCCCGTTTTAGACTAAAAACTGACAAAAAATGAGACAGTAAAGAAGGACGCAAACCCGAAGATTAGACCCGAAGATCGAGTGAACCATGTTCCTAGATCACTCCCACAATTCCGAATATACCGCCCTGCATGCTACCCAACTACAGGCGAACTGCGCTCTGGCGCCTTTTGGACACCATAATGAAAGCCCGTTTCGTCTTGGTAACCCAACGGAACCTGGCCTTCATAAAAGTTGCGCAGTTTCGCCATGATCTCAATGAATAGCAAATTGAGCGCAAAGGCATGCAACCATGTTTTATGCATGACAAGACCCCAGCATTTGAAATGCCACAGTGTATCAACGCATTACGCCAGTGTACCATTAACGGCTGGTGTCTTATTTTCTGGCAGGGTGTCTGAATTTAAGTCAGTCACATTTAAAGGAGTCATCGGGCGGGGCTTGATTTCAAATCCCGCGACGTTGCCAAGGCAATGACCCTACCCTCGTTTCCTACAGCGCAATAGAAATGATAGACCACCCCGTTGTGTTTCAGAACCCACGGTTTATGGGCATAGCTCCGATCGTAAGGTTCGCTCGGTTCAACCAGATGCGGCCCTGTCCATTTGGTCCAATGCACCAAATCATAAGAACAAGCAAACGTATCAAATGCCTTTGGCTTCCAACCCGCGCCAAAATAAAACATGACCCATAGGTTTCCTATCTTAACAATTTGGGGATCTCCGCTAATCCCGTTAGTTTTCGCTTCTCCGTTAGCTACAACCGGATCGGTTCCATAGCGACGCCAATGCGTCATGTCCTCTGAAACAGCCATCCCAATGCGTTCGTACCCGTTCTTAACCTTGGCATTGTAAAACATGACGAACGGATAACCGGTAAACCTGGATTCGTCGCGGATAATACTGCTCTTATAAAGGGTTTTCTTTTCGAATTGCCGGGCATCGGGTTGATCTCGAGTTAAAACGGGATTATCGGCAATCCGGTTCCATTCGGTTGCTTCTGCCGGAGTGAGAGACCAAGCTATACCAATGGAAAGCGGGTCGGTTTCATAACCCTGTCGCGCCCCGCCGATGTAGGACAGCCAATATTTCCCATCAAACGTTTGCGGTTCGTGCGTACCAAGCCAATCTGGATCGACCAAGGCAATGCCTCCGTCAGCCTGCCATGCGTCCCAACCGGTCTTGGAGAAGGAGAGGATCCTCCCCAGCTTGTCCCAATGCCGCAAATCGTCACTCCGGGCGAGAAAGGTCTGGTACCCGACCTGGTTGATAATCGCGACATACACCATGTACCAATGGCTACCGTAACGGAAGACACTCGGGCAATCTACGAATTCATTCGTGTTTTCCCCGCTTAGAACCATGCCATACTTGAACGGAGTTTTCACCTCCTCGTAAACCCGTTGCATGGAATTGCTGTCAACTTCCCTGCCCTTACCGTTAACAGGAATGACGGACCGGATCGCGTTGGTCCCCTCGACCGGCACGACCTTGGTGACAACACACAAGAGGCCGATGATCGGTAAAAAAATGTACCCGACTCGGGTGGCATTCATTCGATACAAGATTTTCCGGCCAACGAACATGCAGCGTCTCCCTGCTGGCGTCCACTTCTTCCCGGCAGACCGGACGCCGGTTCAGTGTGCTGGCAGTTCGACGTCATGGTAAATGAAAAACTTGACGACAACGCGAGGTTCACATAATTGCAGGCCAGTCAGCAACCATTTGCCATGCATTTAAAATCCAGGTTTTCGGCGAGCGGCGTACAGGCCAGCCTCGGAATCTCCAGAATCCTGCGTGAGACCTCATGAATACCAACAAACAAAGCATGTTCGTGTCGGCCGACGGCAAGAATTTGATCGTCACCTTTATTCTCGTCAGTTCCCTTTTCCTCCTCTGGGGATTTTGCAACGGGATGATTGACGTGATGGACAAGCATTTTCAGGAGGAGCTGAAGCTGACGTTGTCGCAGTCCGCCTGGGTGCAGTTCGCGCACTGGATGGGCTATTTCCTGATGTCCATTCCCGCTGGCTGGCTCGCGACCCGCTTGGGTTACAAGGGCGGAATCATCGCCGGCTTGCTGTTGGTCGCCGTGGGCGGTTTCTGGTTCATCCCAGCATCAAAGATCGCGGCATTCTGGGCGTTTTTGCTCGGTGTCTGTGTTGTGGCATCGGGGCTGACCTTTCTGGAAACGGTGGCGAATCCTTACACTACGGTGCTGGGGCCGCCGCGTTACTCCGCCGCCCGCATCAACACGGCGCAATCCTGCAACGGCGTCGGCTGGATTCTCGGTCCCATTGCCGGGGGCCTCTTCTTTTACGGCACCGACGAAACGGGCCGCAGCACGGGTTCGCAAACGCTGTGGATTCCGTATGCGGGCGTGGCGGTGGTGGTCCTGATTCTGGCCATCATTTTCTTTTTCGCGCCGGTACCGGACATCAAGAGCGAGGACATGGATGCTAAAGCCAACGATCACGAGTCGTCGTCCCGTCCTGGCGTCCGGCACGTCAATCGCGCCTTGTCCTACGCGTTGCTGCTCGGCAACGTGGCGGCGCTTATCGGCGTGTTTGTCTTCATTCTCTGGCTGACATTCGATGGCCTTCACCTGGGACCGCGTCTGGCGGGTTTGGCCTCGGCCATTCCGCACCCTTCCAGTGTGGTCGTCAGCGCCGAAAACTCCATCGGAGTGGTGTTGGCGGCTGGCGCCTGCCTGGCATTGATCATCGCCGCCTTTGTCCTGCTCGGAATCACCAGACGCCTGACCCACCATAGCATCTGGGCCCATGAACATTTTACCGGCGCGACCCTGGCCCAGTTCTTCTACGTCGCCGCTCAATGCGGCATATTCGCCTTCTTCATCAACTACATGGTTTCCGAACCGCCGTCCCTCCCGGCATCGTGGCTGAAGGAAGGCCGTAAATGGATCGAGGTCCGAACGGCCTTCACGAGTTCGGACTTCAAGGATGTGCCGGGCCTGGCGAAGAGGCTGACGGCGCCAGCCGATCCTTTGTCCACGTTCCTGGCCACCAACCTCTCGAGTACGACGATGCAGACGCTGACGCGCCTGAATGAGGGCAAGGCCAGTGTCGCGGCCGCCCGCATTGCGCTGGCGCAAGACCTGACCAGCGTCATTCTCAAGCAAAGCATTTACAGCCCGGAACGATTTAACGGGGTGGTGCTGCAAGCGAAGACCAAGGAACTGCTGGCTCTGGAAAAAGGCCGAAATGAAGTGCGCCTGAACCGGCTGTTGCTCGCGGACGCCTATCCGCAAGAGATGACTTTCCGCGACGGCATCCTGGGCGTTACTAATCGGTTCGCCGCCGCGCTGGCGTCAGCCGGCTTCTTTTGTTTCCTCTTGGGACGGGTTGTTGGGGCTTTTCTGTTGCGAAAAGTATCCGCGCACAAGATGCTTGGGCTATACAGCTTGGTCAATGCGGTGCTCTGCTTCTTGATTTTCTTGAAACTTGGCTGGTTTTCGGTGGTGTGTGTGTTCCTGTGCTACTTCTTCATGTCCATCACCTTTCCAACCATCTTTGCCCTTGGCATCTTCGGATTGGGTGAACGCGCCAAACGCGCCTCGGCCTACATCGTAATGTGCATCGTCGGGGGGGCCCTGCTGCCGAAGATCATGGGCGCGATCGCCGATCACTACAACATGTCGCGCGGATTTATCGTGCCATTGATCTGCTTTGTGTTCATCGCGTTTTACGGCTATGCTTGGCCCAATTTGAGCCGGGCGGAAGCGTTGCACGGCGTGGGCGCGTCCGGCGGACATTGACCTGAAAATCGGAGCCGGCATGGGCGGCGCGCTGTCCCTGCCGCTTCCATCGATGGTCAGCCCGAAATCAAAATCACGTTCGCGTACTGAATCGTGTCCCCGGTGCGGATCAGGCCGATGGCTCCCGGTACGCGCTTTTTGAAGTCCACGTGCGGCTCGAATTCGGTTGGAATGCCCTGCAATCCTTTCGCGAATTCTTCACGGACGGCCGGAGCGTTCTGCTTTTGAAACTCCCGCGCCATGTAGGCCTGCGTGAAGTTGTGGTTCGCCCGCGCCGCCGCCAACACCTGCAACACCGTCGGCACATCGTCCACCAACGAAAGGTCCACCGTCTCGATCTCCGGCCAATTTGGGAAACCGCGGTCGGCGATGACGAGCACGTTGGTATGGCGCACCCGCGCGAGGAGCGAAAGGATTTGCGGATTCAGAATGCCTGTCTTAATCATGGACTAAATCTTGTGCCGCGCCAGCGCCACGCCCAGTTTTAACAGCTTTTTCACCCCGGTTGCGGTGCCGGCCTCGGCATAAATCCGCAGAACCGGCTCTGTCCCCGACCCCCGGAGCATCAGCCAGGATGAATCCACCGCCACAAATTTCACCCCATCGAACGTTGTTACCTCCGCCAGCGGCGAACGCAACAATTTGCCCGGCGGGCGGGTCTTGAGAAATTCCATCAACGCCGCGCGCTTTTCCAGCGGGTAATGAATGTCCAGCCGCCCATAACGGTGCGGCCCGAATTGCTTTTCCAGTTTTGCCAGCAGCTGGTTGATGGATTTCCGTTCGGTGGCCAACAATTCCAAGACCATCAAACCCGCCGCAATGCCGTCTCGCTCCGGTATGTGACCCCGAAAGCCGATCCCGCCGCTTTCCTCGCCGCCCATCAGCACCCCGCCTTTGAGCATCTCCTTGCAAATGTATTTGAAACCGACTCCCGTCTCGACCAGCGGCAGGCCATGTGCCGCGCAGATTTTGTCCACCATCGCCGTGGTTGTCAGCGCCTTGACCACCCGTCCCCGGCCCTTCCGGTTTTCAATCAGATGGTGCAGCAGGAGGCAGATAATCTGGTGCGTCGTCAGGTAATGGCCGCGCCCGTCCATGCCGCCGACACGATCGGCGTCGCCATCGGTCACCAGACAAAAATCATGCGGATGTCGGCGGAGATACGCCTGGCTGTGCCGGTAATTTTGCTGAATCGGCTCGGGATTGATGCCGCCGAATAACGGGTCGTGCTCACCGTTCAGTGTGGTCACCCGGCAGGTGGTGCCAGCCAGCAATTGCTCGAAACAACCCGCGCCGACGCCAAACAGCGCCTCGTGCGCAAAGCGCAGGCGGGACTTCGCGATGAGCTTGAAGTCCACCAATTTCTTCAAGGCGGCATAATGCGCGGGCCGGAGGTCGGCCATCTTGATCTGACCGGCCTTGACGGCGTCAGCCAGCGGCTGGGACTTGACGGGTTTTTTGTCCAGAAATTTTTCCACTGCCTGGCACGTTTCCGAATCACTGGAGCCGCCATAATGCGACTTCAGTTTGAACCCGTTGAAAATGGGCGGATTGTGGCTGGCGGTGATCATGATACCGCCAATGGCATGCCGTGCTTTGACCGCAAACGAAACCGCCGGTGTCGGCGTCGGCTCCGGCGTGAGCACCACGGTGAACCCGTTGCCGGCAAAGACTTCCGCGGTGATTTGCGCAAAGCGGTCGGACAAAAACCGGCGGTCATAGCCAACGATGACTTTCGGATCAGCGCCCTTGACCGGGTTGGCCTGCCAATAGCCTGCCGTCGCCTGCGCCACACGAGCGACGTTGGCAAAAGTGAAATCTTCCGCGATGACCGCGCGCCAGCCGTCCGTGCCAAACTTGATCGGAGCCATAAACGTCAATCAAACCTTCAAGTCGGCCAGCGCCGGGTCGTTCGCACTGGCAATCTGGCGCATTTTTTTTACGGCCGCCGCCATGTTGCGCCGCTCAAACAGCGCGGTACCGGCCACGAACGTGTCGGCCCCTGCCCGCGCGCATTCGGCAACCGTTTCGAAATTGATGCCGCCGTCCACCTCCAGGCGATAGGGCAGCCGACGCTCGCGCCGCCACGCCTCGGCTTGCTGGATTTTGGGAAGCGTTTCATGGATGAATTCCTGACCGCCAAACCCGGGATTGACGGTCATCACCAGCAGCAAATCAATGTTTTCCAGATGCGGCTGGACTTCGTTTATGTTGGTGGGCGGATTGACGGCCAGGCCGACCTTCTTACCAAGTTTTTTGATTTCCCAGATCAACGAGCCAACCTGTTCGCCCAGTTCCACGTGAACAATGATTTCGTCCGCTCCGGCCTGGGCGAAGGGTTCAAGCAGGATCTGCGGGCGCGAGCACATCAGGTGAACGTCAAAAAACATCTTGGTCAACGGCCGGATGGACCGCACGACTTCCGGCCCGAAGGAAATGTTCGGCACAAAATGGCCGTCCATGATATCCAGATGCAACCACTCCGCGCCGGAATGGCTGGCGCGTTCGACTTCCCGGCCGAACCGGGTATAATCGGAAGCGAGCAGCGAAGGTGCAATGATCATGGGCTCAGTTTAGCCGGAGAGAAGCCCCAAAGAAAAGTTGGAATATGCCAGACCGGCATGACCGGCGGGTTTCAGGCGGGTTTTTCATCCAGACAACGCCGCACGGTCAAGGCCAGCGTCTGCGGCTGGTACGGCTTCTGCAAGAAATTCAACTCCGGTTCCAGTTTAAAGTCCTTTCCCACAATGTCGGCACTGTACCCGCTGGTGAAGATGACTCTCAATCCCGGCGATTCGGCCCGGAGCTTTTCCGCGAGTTCCCGGCCATTCATGTTGTCCGGCATGACGAGGTCGGTAAACAGCAGGGCGATTTGGGACTTGTGTTGGTTCCAGATTTGGACCGCTTCGGCCCCGGTGCCAGCTTGGAGAACTTGGTAGCCGTACTTTTGAAGAACGCGCGACACCAGTTCCCGCACCGGCTTCTCGTCCTCCACCAGCAAAATGGTTTCGTCGCCTCCCCGAACCGCGATTTGAGTGGTCGGCCTTTCCGTTTCCGTCTGGGCCGAACCCACATAGGGAATGAAAATGCGGAAGGTCGTCCCCTGACCGACGGTGCTTTCCACCTCCACCCACCCCTGGTGTTGCTTCACGATCCCATAAACCGTGGCCAAGCCAAGACCGGTGCCTTTGCCCACCTCCTTCGTGGTGAAAAACGGCTCGAAAATGCGCTGGAGATTCTCCGGCGGTATGCCGCAACCGGTGTCGGAGTTGCTCACACAAACGAAGCGGCCCACCCGCGCTTCGGGATGCCGCTGGATGTGGGCTTCGTTGATGTCCACGATGGCGATGCGTACCGCCAGCTGGCCGCCCTTGGGCATGGCGTCCCGCGCGTTGACGGCCAGATTGAGCAGGACCTGCTCCATCATGCCCACGTCGGCCTCGACCATCGCGGGCGCCAGCGAGTAATTCAATTGCAGCATCACATCCTCGCCCAGCAGCCGCCCGAGCAGATCGGTCATGTTGTTCACGATCTTGTTCATGTCCAGCTTCCGTGGTTGGATGAGCTGGCGCCGGCTGAACGTGAGCAATTGCCGGGTCAGGGCGGCGGCGCGCTCTGCGGCCTGCGTGATTTGCTGAGCCGACCGCGTCGCGGATTCCCCCAGTTCCGAAGCCACGAGCAACGAGGCGTGGCCGTGGATGACGGTGAGAATATTGTTGAAATCATGGGCGACCCCGCCGGCCAGCTGGCCGATGGCCTCCATTTTTTGTGACTGCCGCAACTGCTCCTCCAGCCGGCGTTGCGTGGTCACATCGCGGAACAGACTGAACAGCAACAGGGGCTGCCCATGCAACTCGACGAATGAATCGGTGATCTCCAGCGCCATCACCTGGCCGTTATGCAGCGTGTATTGGCGTTGAATCTTCCGGTTGGCCGCCCGCGCGCGGAAATGCGAGCGTTGCCGCTCGAGCATGGCCTCGAGGTTTTCCGATGCCGCATAGACCACGGTGAACGGTTTGCCTTCCAGTTCTTCCGCCGCCAAGCCCACCAGATCGCAATAAGCCTTGTTGACCGCGATGATGACCCCATTGCCGTCGGTGAGCCGCATCCCGTCCACGGAATTTTCCCAGACGGATCGGAAAAGCATTTCGGAGCTTTGCACGGCCGCTTCCGCCGCCCGTCGCTCGCTGATGTCGCGCACGTGCAGCAATAACGCCGGCTGGCCGCTGTATTCGACACGCCCCGCCCGCAATTCAACGGGCGTTGTCCCGCCGTCAGCCGTCAGGCTCTCGCCCTCCACCCAGGACACCTTGCCCCCGGCCAGCTTCTGAAAATCCTGGCGAAACTCTTCCCGGCGGGCGGGCGGGACCAGATCGTTCAGAGCGTTCTTGCCGATCAGCTGTTCGCGGGTCAGGCCATGCAGCAGACAGGCGGCAAAATTAACATCCAGCACCGTGCTATCCAGCGTTTCCACAAAGATCGCGTCGGGTGAATTCTCGAACAAATCCCGGAAGCGCCGCTGGCTTTCGCGTAATTCCTGTTCTGCCCGGACGCGCTCCAGCGCTCCACCGCACTGGTCGGCCAGGGTCTGCAGCACCTCCAAATCGCGGGCCGTGTACGCGCCCGGGGTGTGGCTCTGAACAAATAACAGGCCGATCACCAGTTCGCCCTTGCGAATCGGGGCCAGCATGGTGATCGCAGAAAAATGTTTGGCTTCGAAGGAAGACACCAATTCCGCGCCTTTTTTAATGACCCGCTGGACGAGGGCGTTGGCGGTTTTGGGCTGGGGCGATGACGGAATTTCAACCCGTTGCCCGCCGACCGTGGTTATGGTGAGCAGGGAAAAGACTTCATCGCGTTCGGGCAAATATAAATCGAGCGTAAAATCGTCCCATTTGAACAGCGCATCCGCCGCTTCGCAAATGATCGTGGCCGCCTCCGCGTTCGTGCTGGCCGCGCTCAGTTGGTGGCCCAGCTTGAAGAAGACCGCGTTGCGATGCTCGGTGCGCAGGCGTTCGGTCACATCCGTGGCCATGGCCAGTGCGGCCATCCGCTCCCCGAAAGCGATCGGGCTCCAGACAATCTCCACATCAATCAAGGTGCCGTCTTTGCATCGGTGGCGTTGGATGAAAGGGTGACCGGCGGCTTCCGGCGGCATGCGCCGGGCCAGACCACCATTGCCCGGCGGCCGGATATCGGTCAGCGTTCTGGTCAGGAATTCCTCTCTGGTGTAACCGTAGTGTTTGACGGCGGCGTCATTCACCTCCAGAAGCTTCTCGGTCTCCGGATCGAACACCCACATCGGGTTGGGGTTGCCTTGAAAAAGCAGCCGATACTGCTTTTCGCTGTTGCGCAGTTCCATCTCCGCCCGCCAGCGATCAGTCACGTCGCGACAGTTGGCCACCAGGCCCGCGATCTCCGGATCCTCCAAACGATTCTGGCCGACCAGTTCCAGCTGCCGCCATTCGCCGTTCTTGTGCTGGTGGCGATACTGGACCTTGACTGGCAGATCGGGATGCCGGAGGGCACAGTGCAACGCATCCTGCACCCGGGTCGCGTCCTCGGGATGCACCCGCTCCAAGAGGGACCGACCCCGCAGTTCCTCCGGGGCAAAGCCGTTGACCCGCTGGACCGAGGGGGTGACATAGAGATAATTGCCTTCCGGGCTCAAGATGGCCAGCACGTCCAGCGAGTTTTCGGTCAGGGTCCGGAAATATTTTTCGCGGCGGATCAGCTCCGTTTCCGCTTCCCGGAGCCGGGCCCTTTCCGCGGCTTCCTGCACCGCCCGGCGCACGGCGGATGGCAACCGGTCAGGGTGTTGCTTGAGCAGGTAGTCCGTGGCTCCCGCCTTCAAGCTCTCGATCGCCGCCTGCTCACCGATCGTCCCTGAGACCAGAATAAAGGGCAGAAAGGGATCCCTTTTCCGCACGATGGCCAGCGCATCCAAACCGGAAAACGAAGGCAGGTGATAATCCGAAATCACCACGTCAAAGGCGCCGCCGGACAGCGACTCCTCCAGCGCCGCCCGACTGCCGATGCACCGGATCTCAGCGTCCAGCCCGTCCTGCTCGAGCATGGTCCGCACCAGTTCGGCAAAATCCGGCTCATCTTCGAGATGCAAAATGTGCAGTTTTTTATTCATGATCGGCGCCACCGCGTCCATCGGGCCATGCCGGCGACAACAAACACAGAAACGGCGAAAATGTAAAGCGCGATGCGCCGGCTTTCACTGTTGACATTCACCCGCATTGCACTAAATTCAGCGCCCTTTGAGCCAAAGCAATCAATATGCCGAATACGAAATCAGCCGAACGCCGGGCGCGCAGCAGCGAACGCAAACACCAGCACAACCGCAGCGTCAAATCGCGTCTGCGGCGGTGGGAAAAGGACTATCGCACCCTGCTGGCCGAAGGTAAAAGGGACGAAGCTGCCAAGCGCCTCCCGGCGCTTCATTCCGCATTCGACAAGGCCGTCAAATCCGGCGTGCTGCCCCGCGCCACCGTCAACCGGAAGAAGTCGCGTCTGGCCGCGGCCTTGAACTGAACAGCCGCGGGCGGCGCAGGCCCATCTTGGCCAGCCGGTAGCTCACCCCGATGGCCAGGCAACCAAAGCCGTATTTCAGGCTGCGACGGAAATTGATCGAGGACGCCTCCTTGAAATACTTTGTCGGGCAGCTCACCTCGCCGATCGTGAATCCGTGCCAGAGGATTTGCGCCAGCATCTGATTGTCGAAAACAAAGTCGTCGGAATTGCTCTCGAAGTCGAGCCGCTCCAGAATCTCCCGGGAAAACGCTCGATACCCGGTGTGGTATTCCGAAAGTTTCGCTCCCAATAACAGGTTTTCGGCAAAAGTCAGGAACCGGTTCGCCACGTATTTCCAAACCGGCATCCCCCCCCGAAGCGAGTAGCCCCCCAGAATGCGGCTGCCCAGCACACACGGATGCAGGCCGTTGGCGATGATCGAGGCCATCGCCGGAATCAGTTTGGGTGTGTACTGATAATCCGGGTGGATCATGATGACGATGTCCGCACCCGCTGCCAGTGCGAGCCGGTAACAGGTCTTCTGGTTGCCGCCGTACCCGGTGTTGCGGTCGTGCACGTGAACCTGCACCCCTCCGAGCGAATGGGCCACGGCAACCGTGTCGTCCCGGCTGCGGTCATCCACGAGAATGACTTCATCCACGATGCCCTGCTCGCGGACTTCGTCGTAAGTCTGGCGCAACGTCTGCGCCGCGTTGTACGCGGGCATTACCACGGCGATTTTCTTTCCGTTATACATGGTCTGGCGAAATTTCATTCATCCTGCCCGAACTCCTCAAACGCTTGAAGTCAAATCTGTGTTCCCTTCGTCGGCATGAACCGGAGTCGAAAACCGGGATGTTGCTATCATGAAAGGCGCAAGGGACGCAGCCGTATTCCGGCGGGCGCGCCATAAATTGTCAAACTCATGCCAAAAACCCGCTTGCCCGGTCGAGACGTTTGCCCTACCTTGGAGTGCCGTGAAAGAACAGGCGCCCAAGCCGGATTATCAAGTGGTGGAAGGGCATTGTGCCGGGCCATCAGTTTGCCCGTTGAGCCATGTCACCGCCGGCACCACCGTTTGCATCAAGGAATTGGCGGCATCCCCGGAACTGCGCGACCGGTTGCGCGAACTCGGCTTGGGCGAAGAACAGCGGATCAAATTGCTGAGCCGCCAGGCCAATGTCATCTGCCAGGTCTGCAACGCGCGCCTGGCCCTGAGCGAAAACCTGGCCAAGACCATCCTGGTCGAACCGTTGCCCTCACCCGCTGCCTGACCGATTTATGCCCGACGCTCCCCAGCCGCTCAGTTCGGTTGCCGTGGGCACGACGGCGACGGTCACCGAAATCAAGCTTCCGCCCGAAAGCCGGCCGCGCCTCATGGAAATGGGCCTCCTCGTCGGTACGCCGGTTGAACTCGTCCGGTTCGCGCCGCTGGGGGATCCCGTCGAAATCAAGGTCCGTGGTTACAACCTCACTCTGCGCAAGCACGAGGCGGAGCAAATTTTCGTCAAACCCGGTTCCTGAGCGCAAATCGCGCAGCAACGATGAGCGACGGAACCTCCGCCAAACCAGCGCCGCCTTACGTCGTCCTGACGGGTAATCCGAATTGCGGCAAGACCACGCTCTTCAACGCGTTGACCGGCCTGCGAGCCAAGGTCGGCAATTACGCCGGCGTCACCGTCGAACGCAAGGAAGGCCGGCTGCAAAAGGTACCGGCTGGACTCGACGTCCGGGTGCTGGATTTGCCCGGCACCTACAGTCTCAGCCCCAACTCGCTCGACGAACAAATCTCACGCGACGTGCTCCTCAACCGGCTGCCCGAACTGCCGCCCCCGGATTTGATTGTGGTGATTGTGGATGCCTCAAACCTGCAACGGAACCTGTATTACGCCACGCAAGTCGTCGAGTTGGGCCATCCCACCCTCATCGCCTTGAACATGGTGGACGTGGCCGAAGCCAACGGTTACCACATCGACGAGGCCAGGCTCACCGAAGCGCTGGGGGTTCCGGTTTTACCGATTGTCGCGAGCACCGGCCAAGGAGTGCCCGCGTTGCTGGCCAAGATCATTGCGACCCTGCAAAATCCGGCGGAAATCAAACCACGGCTGTTCTGCCAGTTGCCCGGCCTGTTCCGAATTGAAGCCACCGGCCTGGCCAACCTGCTGGCCGAAACGTTTCAAGAGCGCCGCCTGCAGGCCACCGCCGAGGCGCTGCTCATCCTCAGCAACGAAAAGGCGCTGGCGTCAAGCCGGGAACATTATCCGCAAAAAATCCAGGACGCCGTGGCCGCCGCCCGCCAGCGGCTCGAAAACCACGGCATTGACTGGCGGGGCGCCCCCATCGAATGGCGTTACGCCCGCGTGGCGGAAATCCAACAAGCTGCCACCGCCCAGCTCGCCCCGCCGGGCGAGACGTTCAGCGATAAACTGGACCGCATTCTTACCCATAAAATCTGGGGCACGCTCATCTTCATCGGCATCATGACGCTGATGTTTCAGAGCATTTTCACGTTCGCCAAGGTTCCAATGGAGGCGTTGCAGGCCATCGTTGACTGGGCCGGGGCCATGGTCGGGAAACTGCTTCCGCCCGGCGATTTGAACGATTTACTGGTCAACGGTGCCATTGCCGGAGCCGGCGCGGTCGTGGTGTTCTTGCCGCAGATCTTGTTGTTGTTCCTGTTTATCGGTTTTCTGGAAGATACCGGTTACATGGCGCGCGCGGCCTTTCTGATGGACCGGCTGATGAGCAAGGTGGGGCTGCATGGCAAAAGTTTCATCCCCATGCTGAGTTCCTACGCCTGCGCGATCCCCGGCATCATGGCCACGCGCACGATCGAAACGCCCAAGGACCGGCTGGTGACAATCCTGGTGGCGCCGCTGATGAGCTGCTCGGCGCGGCTGCCGGTTTATACGCTCCTCATTGCCGCGTGTATTCCGGACCTCAAGGTTCTGGGATTTCTCAAGCTGCAGGGGCTGACCATGCTGGGCATGTATCTGCTCGGGACGACCGTGGCGCTGCTGATGGCGTGGTTGTTCAAGAAGACCCTGCTCAAGGGCGAAGCCCCGATGCTCATCATGGAGCTGCCGCCGTACAAACGCCCGTTGCTGCGCGTGGTGTTGCGACACATGTGGGATCGCTCGCGGCTCTTCCTGCGCCGCGCCGGCACCGTGATTTTGGGCATCAACATTCTGCTTTGGTTCCTCGCAACGTACCCCAAATTCAATGCGACGGGCGCGGCTGATGGAAGGCAATCGACCGGCGAACAGCTCCGCCACAGTTTTGCCGGCATGCTGGGCCGGGCGATTGAGCCGGTGATTGCGCCGTTGGGATTCGATTGGAAAATCGGCATTGGCATCGTATCATCGTTTGCCGCGCGCGAGGTGTTCGTCAGCACCATGTCCACGGTTTACAACGTGGGCGGCACCGGGGAACCCGAGACGAAGGCTCTGGCGCAAACGCTCCGGGAGCAAACGCGTCCGGATGGATCGCCGCTTTATACGCCTTTGCTGTCCGTCACATTGATGGTGTTTTATGTTTTTGCCCTGCAATGCGTTAGTACCGTGGCGGTTGTACGGCGTGAGACGAATTCCTGGAAATGGCCGGTCTTTCAGTGGCTTTACATGGGCGTGCTGGCGTGGATTATGGCCTTTATCGCCTGGCATGGCGGGCATTGGCTGGGCTGGGGATAAGAACGGCCGCTTAATACCTAAAGCCCAACGGGTCATCTCGAACATCCAGCAATCGTGGCACGATCCTGGCTGGGATAGACCTTGGGAGTGGCGCCCCGTGTTGATTATTGGCTGTTTGGTCAAATTATTTTATACAAATCCCCTGCCGATGGTGTCTATGCAATGAAATCGTGAGTGATTGGCGCGAAAATCTGTACACGAGAAAGGCCGGCGACTTGGTGCTGTACGGCCGGGCGCTGGGCTTGAGTCACGGCGAAGCCGAGGATGTTTTACAGGAGACGTTCGTGGCGCTGCTGCAGAAATCCGAGCCGCCGCTGTTGGCCGAGCATTACTGTGTGCGCAGTTACCGGAACCGCGCGCGGAATTACCGGCGTTCCTTCTGGCGGCGGCTGACGCGCGAATTGGAGTCGCGGCGCTGGTTCGAGCGGGAGCCGGGGGAAAGTCCGGCTGAGCGGGCGGCGATGCGCTGCCTCGAAAAACTGCCGCTCGAGCAGCGCGAGGTCATTGTACTGAAAATCTGGCATCACTACACGTTCGAGGAAATCGGCGCGCTGCTGGAAATTTCGCCGAATACCGCCGCGGGCCGGTACCGCTACGGATTGCAGAAAATCAAAGTTTGTTTGGAAAGGATGACGTATGAACGAGACGAATTCGCTGGAGACCCGCTTGGGCTCCTGGAAACCGCGCCGACCCTCGGCGAGCATTAAGCGGCGGCTGTTTCCGGTATCGCAGGCGCGTCCGGAGATAATGCGGATGTTGAACTGGCTGGCGCCGGCGACGGTCTGCATGCTGTTGGCCCTGACGGCCTTCCGCCAGGAGAATGGCCTGCCTTCCCAGCCGCCCCGCCACGATCCCGCCGTCGCCATGATGATGAGCAACCAAAACGCGGTTGCCTGGCTTGCCGGCCGATCGTCTCAAATCGAGCACAATGTTTTGCCGCCCACTTTTGAATCGACAAACCGCACTGGTTCCGCGTTAAATGGGGGTTTTACGCCGTTCACCAAGCCAAACGAATAGAACCAAAATGGGCAAGCAAAAACTGAAGGACGTACGGACCCAGACCGCCAAACCGTCACCGGCGCCGAAACTCCCGGCATTGGAACCCGCCGCAGTGCCTCCGCTGTTCCGCCGCATTGACTGGCTGGCCATGATCATTGCCTTCGGCGTGATCTGGGTGGTTTATTTCCTGACCCTGGCACCGGAACTGACCCTGGAGGACTCCGGCGAACTCTGCACGGGCTCGTTTTACGCCGGAATTCCCCATCCGCCAGGGTATCCGTTCTGGGCGATTTATTCCTGGTTGTGGACGAAACTCTTGCCGATCGGCAATGTGGCTTGGCGGGTGGAAGTGGGTGAAGCCACCGCCGCCGCCCTGGCCTGCGGGCTGGTGGCCTTCATCGTATCGCGAGGCAGCAGCATGCTCATGGAAGGCATCGAGGAACTGCGCGAGATGACGGGCAGGTGGGAAAGTGCCATCTGCCTGGTTTCCGGGACGGTTGCCGGTCTCCTGTTGGGTCTGGGCGGCGTCATGTGGAGCGAGTCCGTGGCCATCAATCGCATTTCTCTGTTCGGCGTTCCGTGGGTGACGATTGTCCTGCTGTGTCTGTTGCGCTGGATTTATGCTCCGCACCAGCGTCGATACCTCTACATCGCCATGTTCTTTTTTGGCATCTGTGCGACCATTCACCAAACCCTGCTGGTTGCGGCGATGGGCATTGAAGCCGCCATCATCGCCGCCCAACCCAAGCTGGGCCGGGACGTGCTGCTGGGCAACAGCATCATCTACATATTCCTCTGGTATGCGTCGAAGAACCAAATGGTGCCGCAACTGCTGGAGGCGCTGGGCAACCCCATTGTCGCGGGCTTGTTTCATATCATTGGCCTCGGTTCCATTGTCGGGTGTGTCATTCTCACGATCCAAACCAAAAAGCTTCTAACCGAGTGGTGGCCGTGCCTCGTCATGCTTATCCTGTATGTCCTTGGCGTGTCGTTCTATTTTTATGAACCGATTGCCGGCATGACGGACCCGCCCATGCAATGGGGTTATCCGCGCACCGTCGAGGGCTTCTTCCACGCATTGAGCCGCGGCCAGTATGAAAAAGCCAATCCCTCGAATCCCTTCACCGACCCCAGCCGCTTCATCATGCAGATGGGCATCCTGTTCTGGGATGTTGCCGGTGAATTCAACTGGGTATTGGTTTTCGTGGCCCTGGTGCCATTCCTGTTCTTTTTCAAAGTGCAGAAGCGCGAACGCGCCTGGCTGATCGGCCTGGTCTCGATCTACCTCTGCATCGGCGCCCTGCTGATGGTCCTCATGAATGTCACGCCCGACCGCCAGACGGCGGATTTGAACAAGGTGTTTTTCATTTCGTCCCATGCGATCGTCGCCATCCTGATCGGGTACGGCATGGCCCTGATCGCCGCCTTCATGGCGACCCATTACACGGTGTTCCGCCCTTGGGGCTTGCTGGGTGGCGCGGTGGCCGCCTTGCTGGGCATCTATTGCCTGTGGGATGCCACGGGCAAACATTATTTCGGGCCCGCCGGTGTGGTCAGCCTTTTTGAGCTGCCGCATTGGATTGCGCGGGCCTTTGCCAAGGACCAGGGCGGCCTTCCCATCTACGGCAACCTCATCCTCGTGGCAATGCCGTTCATCTTTATTTTGGCGCTGCTCCTCTACCAGCGCCGCGGCCCGGTCCTGATCACACTCGCCCTGTTCACCACCATGCCCTTTTATTCGGGCATTTGCCACTGGGCCCATAGCGAGCAGCGGAATCACTGGTTCGGTTACTGGTTCGGCCACGATATGTTCACCCCGCCGTTTCCGGGACCGGACGGCAAATTGACCTACGACGCCAAGCTGCGCGAGCAGGCCATGAAAGACCCCAAAACCGGCCACTTGATTTATCCCGAGATGGACCGGAACACGATCCTGTTCGGCGGCACCGACCCCGGCCGGTTCTGTCCCACCTACATGATCTTTTGTGAAAGCTTCATCCCCCATGATTGCCAGCCGTTGCAGGACCAGAATTTCGATCGCCGGGATGTCTACCTCATCACGCAGAATGCGCTGGCGGACGGCACGTATCTCAATTACTTGCGCGCCCAGTATTTCCGCAGCCAGCAGAAGGACCCGCCCTTCTTTAGCGAACTCGTCCGCACGCTGTTCAAGGACGATCCTTACACCACCAATTTTCTCGCCCGGCTCGTGACGCCGCTCGACACGTATTTCATGGCGCGCGGCGCCCGCATCGAAAAGCGCTGGCGCGTTTCCACCTCGTGGTTTAAACCCTCCGATTTCATCAACCTGCCCGACGTGGTGTCCAAGTTGCATTCAAGCCAGGACCCGCTCGCGCGCTGGCTTTTCCAGAACCTCGATCAGCCGACCAAAAACCTCATCACCGGCAAGGGCAGCGAAACCGCCCTGCGCACCGCGCTGGCGGAAAACTGGAACAAGCTGCTGGAGGGGCCATCCATCTATGATCCGACCCGGTTTGCCCAGGTGAAAATCTCCGATTATTTGCAGCAATTCCTCGCCCAGAATCCCCAGGGCGACACCCGCATCCGCCTCAACCGGCTGCTGCTGGAGGCCGCCTACCCGGACGACATCGCCAAGAGTCTGGGCGGCGTCTATCCCGATCGCGAAATTTACATTCCCAGCCCCGAGGACTCGCAGCGTTGCTTTGCGGATTACATGGAAGACGTGCAACGCCGGATGCAGACCGGCCAGATGATGCCCGGCGAGAATGTGAACGTCGATCCCTCGGGGAAGATGCAGGTCAGCGGCCAGGTTGCCGTCATGATGATCAACGGTCTGCTGTGCAAGGTCATCTTCGACCACAACCCCAACAACGAATTTTACATCGAGGAAAGCTTCCCGCTGCCGTGGATGTACCCCTATGAAACGCCCTACGGCATCATCATGAAAATCAACCGCCAACCGCTGGCGGAACTGCCGGACGAAGTCTTTCAGCGGGACCACTTCTTCTGGTCCAAATTCTCCGACCGGCTCATCGGCAACTGGATTACCTACGACACGACCGTGCAGGAAATTGTGGATTTCATTGAAAAGGTCTATATCCGCCATGACTACAGTGGCTTCAAAGGCGACCTTAAATTTGTGCGCGACGACCAGGCACAAAAGGCCTTCTCCAAGTTGCGCAGCTCCATTGCCGGCGTGTATGCCTGGCGCTTGGGAGCGCAATGCCCGGATGAATACCGCCAAAAAACCCCGGCCGCCAATGAAGCCCTGAAGCGCGAGACGGAATTCGCCTTCAAACAGGCCTTCGCCTTCTGCCCCTACAGCCCGGAAGCCGTCTTCCGTTACATCAATTTACTGCTCCAGTACAACCGCATGGAAGATGCCTATCTCATCGCCCGCACCTGTCAGATCCTTGATCCAAACAATGAACAGGTAAAAACGCTGGTGAGCAATCTGGACGACTGGAAGAAGAAGTCGGCGGACCGGGTGCAGGTCGAAAACCAGCTGCAGCACATGGAGAGCGAAGCGCGCACCAATCCCGACAACCTGCAAAATGTCCTGTCGCTGGCCACCTTTTATTTGCAGATGCAGCAAACCAACCGGGCGATTGAATTCTTCGACCGCGCCCTCGCCAATGCCCATGTCAATGCGGGTGAAGTCGGTTTCATTGCCCAGGCTTATGCCCAAATGGGAAACCTGCCCAAACTCCAGGGTGCCATTGAAAGGCTGGTCGTCATCATCCCCGAGCAGCCCGAGCCCTGGTATGACCTCGCCGCCCTGGATGCCGTCCAGGGCAAATCCGACCAGGCCATTCAGCATCTCGACCGGTCGCTCACGCTCAGTGCCCAGCGGCTTAAAACCAACTCCGCCTCCCGCAACCTGCTTGACGAGGCGCGCAAGGACCACCGGTTCGACCCGCTGCGGAACCTCCCGGCTTTCCAAAAGGTCGTATCGCCCAACTGACCCGCCGCTTCATCCCAGTTGCGGTTTCCCAATAATCGTCTAATTTGACGACCTGGAATCATTACGCCGAACGCTGATTGAATGAAAAAAACGGCCACACCGATCCCTAATGCCGAACCGCCGGCCGCCCCGCCGGCAGCAGTCGCCACCGCGCTCCCGCCGACGCCGGAACAGCTCGAAGAACTGAAAGCCCGCGCGACCAAGGCCGACGAACACTGGGATCGTCTGTTACGGACCACTGCCGACCTCGAAAATTTCAAGAAGCGCGCCGCGCGGGAACGCCTCGAAGCGGCGCAATCCGCCGCCGCGGCGCTGCTCCAACGCCTGCTGCCCGTGTTGGACCATTTTGAAATGGCGCAATCCGCGGCGCAAACGACCGGCGCGCCGCCGGCCAACCTGGAGTCCCTGCGGGCGGGTATCGCCATGATCCAACAACAGCTCAAGAGCATCCTCGCCGAAACCGGGCTGGAGGAAATTGATGCCAGCGGCAAACCGTTCGATCCCAAGCTGCACGAGGCCGTTTCCCAGATGGCAACCGCCGATGCGCCCGAGGGCCAGGTCGTCCAGCAGCTCCGAAAGGGGTACAGGCTTCGCGACCGGCTGCTGCGGCCGGCCGCAGTCATCGTCGCAAAGAAGCCGGCGGAAATTTCGGAAAATAAAACCGAGGGAAAAGCCGCGCCGTCCCCGTAAAATCGCAGCCGTACGCCCGACTGGCCGAAACCTCCCATTCCGATGTCCAAACGCGACTATTACGAAGTGCTGGGTGTCAGCCGCAACGCCAGCGACGAGGACATCAAAAAGGCGTACCGCCGCCTCGCCGTCAAATATCATCCGGATAAAAATCCGGGCGACCGATCCGCCGAGGATAAATTCAAGGAGCTGGGCGAAGCTTACGAGGCCTTGAGCGACCCGCAACGGCGCGCGGCATACGATCAGTTCGGCCACGCCGCCTTTGACCCCCACGCCCGCGCCGGCCGCGCCGGCGGCTACGGCGGCGGTTTCCATGACCCATTCGAAATCTTCCGCGAGGTCTTTGGCGGAGGCAGCATCTTCGAAAGCCTCTTTGGCGGAGCCATGGATCCGTCCCAGCCGCAGCGCGGCAATGATTTACGATACGATTTTGAGATCACGCTGGAGGAGGCGGCGCTGGGCTGCGAAAAGGAAATCGCCGTCACGAAGCTCGACCCTTGCGACACCTGCAATGGCTCCGGCATGGAGCCGGGTTCCAAAATCCGCACCTGCGCCACCTGCGGCGGGCGCGGACAGGTGCTGACGTCCCGCGGCATTTTTAGCATTGCCCAGACATGTCCGCACTGCCGGGGGGCCGGGCGCCTGGTGGAAAAGCCCTGCAAAGCCTGCCAGGGCGAAGGCAAGCGGCAGCGCCATTCCAAAATCAAACTCCGCATTCCGGCGGGGGTGGACAACGGCTCGCGCTTGCGTTCCGCCGGCAATGGCGAGGCCGGTTCGCGCGGCGGACCCCCAGGCGACCTGTACGTGGTTCTGCACGTCAAAGCCCACGACATTTTCCAGCGGGAGGAGGACGACTTGCTGTGCGAGGTGCCGGTCAGTTTCGTGCAGGCGGCCTTGGGTGCAGAAATCGAGGTGCCAACCCTGGATGGTCGCGCGGCGATTAAAATTCCTCCCGGAACCCAGCCCGGCACCACTTTCCGCGTCAAAGGCAAGGGGATAAAAAATGTACATGGCCATGGACACGGAGACTTGCACGTGCGCATCCAGGTCGAGGTGCCCACCCGGTTGACCGCCGAGCAAAAGGCGCGGCTGCAGGCTTTTGCCGAATCCTGCGACGAAGATGCCAATCCGCTCAGCAAAAGCTTTTTCGAAAAGGCGAAGAAATTGTTCCGATGAAGGCGGCCGGAAATAAAATGACGTGTGTTTGACCGGACTGGCTGAACAAGCATGGCGGCTCGCGCTGCCTTCGAACATTCGCCCAATGCATCGCTTTTATCTGCCGCCCAAACAGTGCGGCGAAGCTGCGCTCCGGCTCGACGGCCGCGAGGCACACCACGCGTTGCACGTCCTGCGCGTCAAGCGCGGAGACGCGGTGTCGGTGCTCGACGGCGCGGGTCGTGAATTTGTCTGCGAAATCACCGGGCGTTCCCAATCGTCGCTGGACTTGCAGGTAACGAAAACAATTTCTGTCCCGCCCCCGCCCTGCTCCATCACGCTGCTCCAGGCCGTGCCCAAGGGCCGGATCATCGAGGACATCATTCAAAAAGCGGTCGAACTGGGTGCCCGCCGCGTCGTGCCGCTGTTGACCCGTCGAGTCGTCATCCGGCTCGACGACCGCGAAGCCATCGCGAAAGGGCAGAAATGGCAGCAGGTGGCCATTGAAGCCGTCAAGCAATGTGGCGCCACCTGGCTGCCGCAAATTGAACCCCCTGCAACCATCGACAATTTTCTGCAGCGGAAGGAGACATTTGACCTGGCGCTGGTTGGTTCGTTACAGCCGGACCGGCATCATCCCCGGGAGTGCATTCAGGCCTTTCAGGCGCAACACCGGCGCCAACCGCGCAGCGCGGGGGTCTGGATCGGGCCGGAGGGCGATTTCACGATCGAAGAATTGAAATTAATCCAGGCCGCGGGAGCGCATCCGGTTTCACTGGGGCGGCTGGTCCTGCGGGTGGAAACCGCGGCCATCTATTGCCTGTCGGTTTTGAATTATGAGCTGAATCCGGCCGAGTAGTCATCGCATCTGGCTGCGGCAATCGATCCTCGCCAGCGGCTGGAGCTCATCGGGCTTGGATCAACACCCGGAAAGCGCGACCCAGATGCTCCGGATGAGTGAGCGTCTGAAACTGACGCGCCAAGGTTGAACCCCATTCGCCCAGGGACCCGCTTTTTGCCGCCTTCGCCAAAATTTGTGTCAGGAACTGGGCTTGCGTTTGAAAACTCTCCGTGCTCAGTCCGGCGGCTTCACCGGTTTTCCGGATGGCCGGGAAATTGACGTGGGCCGTCAGATCCTGTTCCCCAACCCGGGCCAGCAAATCGTCGCTGGCCTGGTGCCGGAAATACGCCCGCACCGTCCCTCGCAGCCGGGCGGGCGAAAACAATTCGTCGGCCGCCAGACCGTAATCAATGGTCATCAGTTTTCCCCGACCCAGAGCGCCAGCCGCTGCCTGCCACCAGGCTTCTGCCGCCGGACAAGTTTCGATGGTGTAGCCATCAGGAAGGACCGGCTCCAGTTCGGGATTCTGGTTTTTAAATTTCGGGTTCCGGATTTTGGCCCACACAAATCTTTCGCCGTCGAGCGCCACGCCCCACTCGTACCAATTTTTGTTGGCGGCATCCCAGCCGTAGCGATGGACGGGCATGGCATCGAGCAGTTCATTGCTGAAGATCACGCCGTGGAATCGCCGGGCCTTTGCATCCGCGGCCGACCCAGTGAAGGAGGACACGTCACCGAATCGCGCCCGCCAGCGGATGCGGGTGCCGAATGGCTTGAGTGTTTCCTGCTGCCAGACCTGGCGCTGTGGCGAGGGCTCAATGATCCAGTATTCCATCTGATCGAACAGCCCCGGACGGTTGGTTTGCAGCCAGCTTAAAATGTCTCCCGCCAGCCTCCCGTCGTGGGCGCCGGCTTCAACAATTTGCCCGCCCCCCGCCCCCCGCGGCAGTTCTACCAGCCATTCGGCAAACTGCCAGGCCAGCAATTGGCCGAAGAGTTCGCCGGTGCCCGCGCTGGTGTAAAAGTCGCCACGCCGGCCCGGATTGTCTCTATTTTTCTCGTAATATCCATGTTTGGGACAGTAGAGGACAAGGTCCATGAACCGTGCGAAGGACAGGATTCCGCGTTCGGCAATTTCGCGACGCAGGATGTCCATCAACGGGCTCATGACCGGAAATTTGGCGCGGCGTTAGCTAACATTTTACGTCAAAGAAAGGTTTTATGGCTAAAATCGATGCGTTTTTCAACCTGATGTTCGAACAAAAAGCGTCAGACTTGCACATGGCTTCCGGCAACCCGCCCATGTTACGCATCAACGGCGAACTCCAGCGCGTGGATTTTCCACCCCTGGAAAACGATACGCTCAAGTCGATGCTCTACGAAACGGCGCCGGATTACAAAATCAAACAGTTTGAAGAATCCGGCGACGTTGACTTCGGTTACGAAATTCCGAACATCTCCCGCTTCCGCGTCAATTTCTACAACGAAAAGAACGGCATTGCCGCGGCGTTCCGCCAGATTCCCAGCCGGGTGCTCTCGTTCGAAGACTTTGAAAAGATTGAAGCGCCGCTACCGACGGTGCTCAAGAAGTTTTCCATGCTCAACCGTGGATTGGTCGTGGTGACCGGGCCGACGGGCTCCGGCAAGTCCACCACGCTCGCCGCCATGGTGGATTATGCGAACAAGAATCGCAAAGACCACATCATCACGGTCGAGGATCCGATTGAATTTGTTCACGAAAGCAAAAACTGCCTCGTCAACCACCGGGAAGTCGGCGTTCACACCAAATCGTTCGCCGCGGCCTTGCGCGGCGCCCTCCGCGAGGACCCGGACATCATCCTGGTCGGCGAAATGCGCGACCTGGAAACGATTGAGCTGGCCATCACCGCCGCCGCGACCGGCCACCTGGTCTTTGGCACCCTGCACACCCAAAGCGCATCCAAGACCGTGGACCGCATCATCGACGTCTTTCCGGCCGACCAGCAGAATAAAATTCGCCAGACGCTGTCCGAGGCCTTGAAGGGCGTTGTCGCCCAGACATTGTTCAAACGCACCGACAAGAAGGGCCGCATTGCGGCGTTCGAAATCCTGGTCTTCAACACCGCCGTCGCCAACCTCGTTCGCGAAGGCAAAACCCACCAGTTGCCCGGCATGATCCAGGTGGGCAAGAAGTACGGCAACCAGCCGCTGGATGACCACATCATGGAGCACGTGCGCATGAAACGGATTGCGCCGGAGGAGGCGTACGACAAGGCGCTCGACAAGAAGAAATTCCGCTCCCTGCTCGCCCATCCGCCGGACGAAGATGACGCTTGACCGACCTGATTTATGCGCCGACCCGAGTTGGACCAAATTTTGACGGAAATGCTGGCTTCGCAGCCGGAAATTTCCGATTTGCTGTTCACGGTGGATCGCCCGCCGCAAGTGGAGGCCTACGGCGAGCTCAAGCCGGTGGTTCTCGATCCGCCCATCGAAAAGCTCACTCCGTACCAGACCGAGATGATTGCGTTGAACATCATCGGCGATAATCTTTGGCAGATCGAAGACCTGCTCCGCCACGGCTCCTGTGATGCGTCTTACGCGCTCCAGGACAAGGCCCGATTTCGTGTCAACGTTTTCGCCCAGCGGGGAAATTATTCGATTGTTTGCCGCCAATTAAATGCGGCCATCCCCACGCTGGACAAACTGAAGTTTCCCCCCATCTTCAAAGAGATCCCGAAGGAAAAAACCGGCCTGATTCTCGTCACCGGCGCTACCGGGTCCGGCAAGTCCACCACCCTGGCTGCCATCTTGAACGAAATCAACGAATCCAAACCCTTTCACATCGTCACGCTGGAGGACCCGGTGGAATATGTGCATACGCACAGGCACGCCACCTTCAACCAGCGCGAATTGGGCATTGATTTCGATTCCTATGTCAACGGTCTGCGGGCTGCCTTGCGCCAGGCCCCCAAGGTCATTCTCGTCGGCGAAATGCGCGACCAGGAGACGGTCAAGATTGCGTTAAGCGCGGCGGAGACCGGTCACCTCGTGCTCAGTACTTTGCATACCATCAATGCCGGTGAAACCGTCAACCGCATCCTCGGCATGTTCGAGCCGGAAGAGCAGGAACAGGTGCGCGTGCGCCTGGCCGACGCTCTGCGCTGGGTCATCAGCCAGCGGCTCGTGCCCAAGGTCGGCGGCGCCCGGTACGCGCTGCTGGAAATCATGGGTGCCAACCTGCGCACCCAAGAGGCCATCCGCCTGGGCGAAAGTGAAGGCAAGACGTTTTACGACATCATCGAAGCCAGCTATCCGTTCGGCTGGCGAACTTTCGACCACGCCTGCATTGAAGCCTTCGAGCAGGGCCTGATCACCGAGGAAACTGCCGTGCTCTATTGCAGTAAACGCAGCGTCATCTCCCGCGGCATTGATAACCTCAAGAAATCCCGCGGTGAAATGACCACCACCATGGGTTCGTTGCGCATGAAGACGTCGCCCGTTGGCGGCGGCGCGGCGCCACCCGTCCTCAAAATCAAATAACTATGAATGGCTCATTCGAATTCGTCAGCACCGAGGACAAGCCGGCCTTGATTGCCTTCTCCACGCCGGAATGGCTGGAGACGGCCAAAAGCGCCCTGCGCGAATTGGGTTACAAGGTCCACACCGCTGCCACCCACAGTGATTTCCTGGTCCGCTTCGGCCAGGCGCATTACCAGGTTGTTGTCGTCGAGGAACTCTTCGCCGCGAACACCATCGAGGAAAATCTCACGCTCAAGGCGCTGCAAACCATGCCCGTCAACCAGCGCCGCCATGCGACCATCATCCTGCTGGGCGATTCCTTCCAGACCTTCACGCCCATGGAAGCCTTCAAACAAAGCGTCCACGCCGTCATCAACAGCTCCGAAATGTTCCTGCTCAAACAGCTCGTGGAGAAGGCCGTGGCCGACAACGATCTGTTCCTGCACAGCTATCGCGAAGTCCAGAACCGCGTCTACACCAGCGGCAACCGCTTGTAATCGGCGCGCCCATCGTTTAATTTCCCGGGTCGTCCGATGACTCGCCTCGACCAGGCCCTGGTTGAACGCGGCCTTTGCGCAAGCCGGGAACGCGCCAAACGCGCCATCCTCGCCGGCCAGGTCCGCATCAATCACCAGTCCGCTCATAAACCGAGCGACTCCGTCAAACCCGCCGACCACCTCACGCTCGAGTCCGGCGAAAAGTACGTCAGCCGCGGCGGCCACAAGCTGGAACATGCCCTGCGCCATTTTCAACTCGACGTCGCCGGCTGCGCCGCGCTCGATCTCGGCGCGTCCACCGGCGGATTCACCGATTGCCTGCTTCAGCACGGTGCTGCCCGGGTGTATGCCGTGGATGTCGGACGCGGTCAGCTCGCCTGGAAACTTCGCCAGGATCCCCGCGTATCCGTCATGGAGCAGACCAACGCCCGGCACCTGACGGCCAGGCAAATGCCCTCGTCGTTTGTCCCCGCCGATCTGGCGGTGATTGATTGTTCGTTTATTTCGTTGCGAAACATTCTGCCGGCTGCCATTGATTTGTTGCGGCCCGATGGCAGGATCATCGCGCTCATCAAACCGCAATTTGAGGCCGGCAAGGCCGAAGCTGACCGGGGCCGTGGGGTCATTCGCGACCCGGCCGTGCATGAACGCGTGGTGGACGAATTGCGGCAATTTGTCAGCGCCCAAACCGGGGTGCGCTGGCGCGGAGTTGTGGAATCACCGTTGTCCGGCCCGGCCGGCAACAAGGAATTTCTGGCATTGATTGAAAAAACAGGCTGACAAAATCAAGCGCGTTGGACTGATCGGCAATTCCGAAAAGGCCGCTGGCGTGCACAGCGTGCGCCAGGCGGCGCGCCTCATCCAGCGCGCCCGGCGGAAGGTGTGGTGTGACGCCGACACCGCCCGGCTCGCGGGATTGAAATGTCCCGTGTTTGAAGATGCCGCCACGCTGGCGCGGGCGGTGGACCTGTTGGTCGTGTTCGGCGGCGACGGCACGATGCTGCATGTCGCCCGTGAGATTGCCGGCTCGGCCACCCCCATGCTGGGGATCAATGTCGGCGGCCTTGGCTTTCTTACCGCTGTCCCGTCAGACGAAATGGTCCGGGCCCTGGGGCGGGTCTGGCGCGGCGAATTTAACTTCGATTCCCGCGCCTTGATCGAAGTCACCGGCGCCTGCCGTGGCCGGAAAATCCGGGAAACCGCGCTCAACGACATGGTCATCAGCCGCGGCGCCGTATCCCGGCTCATCAGCCTGGATGTGACGGTGGACAATGAACTGGTCACGCGGTATCGCTGCGACGGCCTGATCATCAGTTCGCCGACCGGTTCCACCGCCTATTCGCTGGCCGCCGGCGGCGCCATCGTGCTGCCCACGGCCGACGTGTTTGCCTTGACCCCGATTTGCCCGCACGCCTTGTCGAATCGTTCCATCATCCTGCCCCTGGCCTCCACCATCCGTGTCAAAGCCGCCAGCACGCCGCACCCAATCATCCTGAGCGCGGACGGCCAGTTCGTGGCCGAGCTGGGCGCGGGGGACGAAGTGGCGATTCGCCGGAGCCGGGGTGCGGTCCGGCTCATGCATCTTGCCGACAGTTCGTTTCTGGAGGCGTTGCGCCGCAAGTTGCACTGGCGCGGAGCGTATTTATAGCGCCAGATGGATGAAGGCAGAATGCCGAGCAGATTTAATTTGAGTCCGATGGCCCTTTTTCTGCATTTTACGTACATCGATCTACGTTTGGACCATGGTCCGGCTTAAGGACATAGCCCGACAGGCCGGAGTGTCGGTAATGACCGTCTCGAAGGCGTTACGCGACGAACCGGACGTGTCGGCGGCGACGAAGAGCCGCATCAAGGCGCTGGCCCATCAAATGGGCTACGTGCCCGATTCATCCGCCCAGGGACTGCGCACCCGCACGACGAAACTGCTCGGTCTGGTTGTGCCGACCACGATGAATCCGGCTTTCGCCCGCATCGTCTCGGCCATCGAAGAGCGCGTGCACGAGCTGGGCTACGACCTTGTGCTCGGCCATACCCTGAACCTGGCGGAACGCGAGGAGGCCTGTCTCCGGCGGCTGCTGTCCCGGCGCGTGGATGGGCTGTTCATCACGCCGGTTTACCGGTTTGAGGCCGACGCGCGCATTTACCAGGAGGTGCTGGCCCGCCAGATTCCCACCGTCCTGCTCGGCCCGCCGGCCCCGTTCTGCAAGTCCTTCCTCAGTCTGGAGGCCGATGAACCCGGCGCGAGCTACGCGGCAACCCAACATCTGCTGCAACTCGGCCACAAACGCATCGCTTACTTGACCGGCCCGCCGGTGGCACCGTGGGCCCACGAACGATTCGAAGGCTACCGCCGCGCGCTGCGGGAGGCGGGGATTGAAGTGGATGACAAACTGGTTTTTGCCGCCGGCAGCACCATCGAAGACGGGACCAAGGCCGGACTACAGCTGCTCAACGAATCCTGCTCCGCCACCGCCATCCAGGCGGTGAGCGACCAAGTGGCCATCGGCTGCGCGGAGGCGTTGTTTAATCAGGGATTCAAAATTCCCGGTGATGTATCGCTGGTGGGTTGCGGCAATATCATGGCGGCGGAATATTACCGCGTCCCGCTCACCACCATCCGGCAGCCAAAGTACCGGCTGGGGTTGGCCGCGGTGGAGATGATGATGAACCTGCTGCGCGGTATGCGGGGAGAATCCAAACGCCTCCCGGCCGAATTGATCATACGCCAGAGCACCGCACCACCCTCGGCGACCGCCTCATCCACCGGACCCGCTTAACCCTCCTCCGGTCAGCCCTCCGGCGGGTTCTGAGCTTTCATCGGGATCTCGTTCGAAGCCTTCACCATTTCGTCGAGCAACTTCTTGAACTCCTCCAGCCCCGGCGCCGGGATGATAATGGCATTGCGATGACCCCGGGCCTCCTCGGTAATCCGCAGAAAACGGCCTCGCGGATTTTCCTTGAGGGTCAAGACCAGCGTTTTGCGCTCGATCTGCACTTGGCCGGATTTGAGTGTGTCTTCAACAACCGGCGGGCGGGGCTGCATATACGACTGGTGATAAGGCCGCTGGCCGTAAGGCGAAGGTCGTTCGTTAGAAATCATAAAATGTACACACCGTTAGTTAAAACACTCCTGACCTGTCCAAGTATAGGTCAGAACCGAACCAATGGCAAGAAGGATGAATGAAAGAAATCGGGCCGCCCCTGACGGCCCACCGGAGGCAGGTTGGCCTCAAACGACCGGCAATGGCTCGAAGCGACGCCCCAGCACCGGCGCGCTCACGGTTTTCAGCCACTGTTCCAGGATGCTGGCATACACGCAGCGGAAATCGACTGTATACCGGAGGTCACCCTGAAACAAATCCTGCGGCGCCAGGCCGGGATAGGTTCCCAGCAAACCGGCTTTGACCTTGCCTCCCACCACAAAGAGTGGCGCAGCAGCTCCATGATCGGTCCCGCCGTTGGCGTTCTCGGCCACCCGCCGCCCGAATTCGCTGAACGTCATCACGAGCACGCGCGACAGGTTGCCCTGCACCTTCAGATCGGTCACCAACGCCTGGACGGAATCGCCCAAGTCCTTGAGCAATCGCTGCTGCGTGCCCAACTGGTTGGTGTGCGTGTCGTATCCCCCCTGCGACACGTAGTATATTCGCGTGGACAGGCCGCCGCCGATGAGTTTGGCGACCAGCTTGAGCGCGTTGCCGAGGGGCGACACCGGATAAGTCGCTTGATTCTCAAACCGTGCGGCAATATTCCGCACCTGGTCGGAACTGACCTGGGCATCCAGCGCCGTGCGCTCGATGAACTCCGCCGCCGACCCGCCCTGCATCGGCATGCCGGCGGGCAACGACCCGATCGTGCCTCCGGAATTTTCGTCGGCGCTGACCGCGGCCATTTCCACGGCGTTCATCCGCTCGTACGTCATCTCGGTCAGGTTCGTTTCCCCGGCGCGGACCGGGTCGCCCGCGAGGAAGCGGTACTGGTTTGGGTTGGTGAAACAAATGCCTTTCGGGTTTTTGGCAAAAAACGCCTCCGGCAGCTGGCTGCCAATGGTCACCGCCACGGTCGGGTCGCAGCCCGCACAGGCGTTGTCAAAGTACCGGCCCAGCCAGCCATATTTCTCCACCCGCCCGGAATCGCTGGCCGTTTGCCAGATTTCAGTGGACCGGAAGTGCGAGCGGTTGGGATTGGGATAACCGACGCCCTGGACGACCGCGAGACAACCGGAATCGTAAAGGTCCTTGAGGCCGGTCAGGGACTCGTGCAACCCCACCTGGTCATTCAGTTTCAGAACGTGCTCGGCCGACAACCCGAGCTTGGGTCGCGCGCGGTGATAAAAGTCGTTGGCAAAAGGCACAAGGGTATTGAGGCCATCATTGCCGCCGGCCATCTGCAGAACCACCAGAATGTTGGCGTCCTTGCCCGTGACGGCCGGCGTTGCAGCCGCCGCGGCCTGGCTTTGCAGCGCGGCCAACGTATCGGCTACGAACACCGGCACCGTCCACGAAAGTGCGCTGCCGAGCATCGTGGTCCGCAGAAATTCGCGGCGGGTCTGAAGGCTGATTTCGCGTTTCATATTACTCCTCACTCGTCACACATCACGTTCTATGCCACTTGATATTGCGGCGTGGCCATGACCAGCCGGATGGCCGCGCGCACGTCGTCGTCGCTTAATGCCGGTTTTGACGCCAGAAAATCGCGCAGGGCCTTCTCCTGCTCCCCGGTGAGGGGCGACTGCAACAGGCGGCGTTCGAGCGCCGCCACCAGTTGCTCCCGGGTGGCGCGCTCCGCCGGCGTGAGGATTTTTTCCACAGCCACCGGCGCCGGTGGCAAAACCTGCAGCTCCCGGGCAAGCGGCCCACCGCCCTGCCCGCCGGGTTTGCGTGCGAAATCCCCGGCGCCGAACATCCGGTAGTTTCCCTGCACGATGGCCTGGGCGAGATTATAGCGCATCAGCAACGTGTTGGTGGTGATCCACGTCGTGCCGCCGTCCCAGCCCTTCACGTTTGGCGGCGCGAACAGGTCCTGGCCGAGCCCGCGGGTGATGCCCCAGCTGGCCGGGGCCGGCGGCAGGTCGCACTCCAGCACGCGCACGCTGCCGACCAGCCATTGCACCGGGCTTTTCACCTGGTTGCGGACAATGTCGTGCGCATAGAACTCCTCGCAGCGAAATAGCACCCGCAGCAATGGTTTGAAATTGTTCCCGAACTCGCGGAATACCACCGCCAGCGCGGTGTTCAATTCATCCGGCGGATACTGGCCGGCGAAATAATTCCACAGTTTCGCCGTGATGAACTGGGCGGCCTGCGGCTGGGCAACAATTTGCGCCATCACGTCGTCGCCATTGAGATTCCCGGTGCGGCCCAGAACGGTCTTGAGGCCCTCGTCATGAAAGGCCGGACGATAAACATACTTCTGGTATCGCCGGTCGTAGGACCAGCCGGTCAGCGCCCGGGCGGCTTCGGTGACGTCCTTTTCGGTGTAATGACCTTCCCCCAGCGTGAACAACTCCATCACCTCGCGGGCGTAATTTTCGTTGGGATGCTCCTTGCGGCTTTGCGCCTGGTCGAGCCAGACCAGCATGGCCGGGTCCTTGCCGGCCTCGACCAACAGGCGCTCCCAGTTGTCCGTGGCCAGACGGCGAAACAGTTCGTTCTGGCGCCACATCAGGTAGGCGGCATTCGGCACCTGGCGGACCTTTTCGATGCTGGTGGCAAAATGACCATGCCAGAACAAAACCATTTTTTCCTGGAACGGCCGCGGTCCCCTGGCCATGCGGCTCAGCCACCACTGGCGCAGTTCCAGCATGTGCCGGCCCTGCAACCGCTGCTCCTCTTGCTGCAGCTTCTTGCGTTCCTCCGGCGTGGCATCCCGCGCCGCCTCCCGCCGTTGCAGCACCTCCTCCGGATCCGGCTTGGCCCAATCCGGAGCGAGGGTGTAATCGGGTATGCGCTCATAATCAATGAGCGAAGCGACCGCCCGGTCCGGCCCCAGTCCGGCCAGCTTCCGAATCTCAGCGGGCGGGCCGCCGAAACCGGCCCGGTTCAACAAATGCGCTGCCGTCTCCAAGCTCCAGCGACTCTTGTCGAGAGGCTTAAGCATATATTCAGTAAGACGTCAGCCGACGGGAAAAAGTTTCAGCGTGCTGACCGCGACGCTGCCAGCCGGCACGCCGCGAGCGAGGTGTACCGGGCGCCGGCCGGGCAGAGTTCGCTGCGGATGATCTCGACCTCCGATGCCATCCAGTTACCGAAGGCCCGGCTTTCCAGCGCCTGGACGCGTACGACCAGATCCCGCACGTCGGACGGTCGGGGATTTTTCAACCGGCCCAGGGTGACGTGACCAGCGAAATTTTTTTCACCCGGCTCCGAACTGAGTGGGCTGACCGCTGTTTCAATTTGTTTCTGCAAACCCAGCAGCCGCCGCTCGCTGTCATCAACCCCCACCCAGACGACCCGCGGCGAACGAGCGTGGGGGAAGAACCCGACGCCGCGGGCCTGCAAGCCGAGCGGCGAGGCATTCCGGCAAATGTCACCCACGGCTCGTTTCAGACCTTCGACCTCGTGCACCGGGAAGTTCCCGAGGAACCGGAGCGTCAGGTGAAACTGGTCCGGCCGAGTCCAGCGCACAACTTCACGCGGTACGAGCGGCTGTAACTCGCGCTGCACCAAGATGATTTCTTCCTGCACCACCGGGGGCAGGGCAATGGCGATGAATAACCGGTGCGTGGCGGCTGGTCCTGGGTCTGTCATCGGCCTTATTCAACACTTGAAACCCGCAAGTTGAAACACGAATCTTGTCGTATGATTTCCGCTGCAGGATTTCGTTCGGTTTATTGTCGCAAAAGGGCGCCCCGGCTCACTATTGGATGACGGTAAAGTTTGTTTAAG
>DATJOW010000014.1:0-32255 GCA_035506715.1 Candidatus Acidiferrum sp.
CGATTCCAGCGCAAGCGTTGGGCGTCGTCATGAAAGACGGCGCAGGCGGTGCGGCCTTTGAGGCAGCGCCGCGGACGATGATTGAGTTCGTGGGCCGTGACTTCAGCGGCCAAGGCCAATGGCCCGGACGGACCGGGGTTGAGTCGTTGGCCCAAGGCGGCTTTGAAGTCGCGGATGCTTTTCTCCATCCCGCCGTTGTAGCGGGGAAAGTGCGGCGGATTGTTCAAAGGCAGCACGCCAAAGCGGGCCAGGACATCCTCCACCGGTTGACTGTTGAAGGGCGAGCCGTTGTCCCGCTTGAGGAACAACGGCGCCCCATGTTGCCGGAACAGGCTTTCAAGATGAGCCGCGATCTGGTTGCCGTTAAGCCGGTCACTAACCAGCGGCCGGAAGCGATAGCGTGAAGCCAGGTCTTGGACGGGGATGATTTGTTGGCCTGCGTTGTCGTATTCGGTGGCATCCAGTGACCAGGCCAGACCCGTCCAGAGCCAGTCAATGCGTTTCATGGTGGCGAGTTGATTCCGCCGATAATCCTGCACCAGCCCGGCCAGTTGGCGCCGTGAGAGCGCGCCCGCGAACCGCTGGTAGAGCTGGCTGGTACCCTGTGAACGCGCCCGGCCATGACGCAACTGGCGCAGGAGCGGATAAAACTCCAACCAATCCAGCGGTATTGATTTCTTGGGGCCGGGACATTGCCAGAGCGGCCGGCCGCGTTGTTGCCGGCCTCGCCAGCGCATGAAGCTGGCGTAGGGAACACCGTTGCACAACCGGCGCCACGGCAGATGCGTATCGGCTTTGGCGGTGTCGAACTGGTGCAGGAGGTGGCGGATCATTTCGGGTTTTTTTTACTGGGTGGCAGCGGACTCTGCTCCCACTGGTTGAGGAGGTGACGCAACTGTTCCCGGTGTTCCTGTTCCCGCACCTGTTGTTCCAGTTGTTCCACCCGGTGTTGGAGCGCTTCCTTCTCCGGGTCCGTCGGCGTCGGGGGTCGGCCGGTCGGCTGGTCTTCCAGCGCGCTCAACAGCGCCGCCAACGCCCGTTGCTCCCACTGGTAGTATTGCTGGCGGCTGATGCCCAGCGTCCGGGCTCCTTCCACGGCCGTGATCTGGCCCGAGCGGACTTGCAAGATGACTTGAGCCCGTTGTCTGGCTTTGGCATTCATCTAAGCGGTTTTTACCGGCGCCGGGGTCTGACTGGCAAGCTTGTTGATTTGCTTGAGCCGGCTGGTCAATCGGCCGGCGGTCACCGACCGTTGCTGGTTTTGGAGCAGGGCTTGGAGCCGGGGACTCAAGGCTTCGCCCTTGCTCAAGTTGACGCGGCTCTCCAGCGCCTGGAGCATTCCCTCCATCGCCCGGCGCTGCCAGTGGTTGAAGGTGATCCAGTTGATGTTCAACTGCCGGCACACCTCCGCCGGTTTGCACCGTTCGGTCCACACCGCCAGCACCGCCTGGACCTTGTCCGGGGCGCTGTGCTGGGGGCTGGGGGTTCGCGGTTTGCGGGGAGTCGTTTCGTTGGCGATCGCTGTTTTTGCTGAGGTCATAGGTAAGTTCTTGTTCGTGGTTTTGTTGGTCACTGACACTAAGTTTGAGTTTGCCTTTCTCGGCCCTCAAGACGACCGACTGGCCGTCCATCCGGCCCACCATGTAGAAGGGCGCTTGGGGTTTGCCGCGCAGGGCCAGCTCCAGCAGGTTTTCCTGAATGCCCGCCTCGATGGTCTGGCGCAACTGGGATTGGATCTCGAAGAAGCGGTCGGCCGGGCACAGTCCGTCAATGCCCTGGTTGGGCCGCTTGTGGTTGTAGTATTTGATCCAGAACTTGATCCGTTCGCGGGCCGACTCGAAGCTCTCGAACGGGGCCCGGACCAGAAAGTCCTGCCAGATGGTGGACCAGAAGCGTTCCACCTTGCCCAGCGTCATGGGATGGTGGGGCCGGGATTTGAAGTGAGCCACACGGTCTTTCTTCAACTCGGCCTCGAAGCGACTGGTGCCCCGCCAGGAAGTGTACTGGCGGCCATTGTCAGTGAGCATCTCCTTGGGCGGCTGATACTCGCCGGCCGCCACCCGGTAAACCTCGATGACGGCTTGGGCCGTGGGGCTGCGGAACAGGTCGGCGCCGACGATGTACCGCGAGTAATCGTCCATGAAGGCGATGAGGTAGGCGTAGCGCCCGCCCAGCCGGAAGGTGAAGATGTCGGTCTGCCACATCTGGTTGGGCGTGGCCCGCTCGAAAAAGCGGGGACGCACCATGTTCCGCTTCTTGTGCGGCCGGCTTTCCGGCATCAACCGGGCTTCGTGCAGCCGGCGCCGCACGGTCTCCGGACTGGCCGGCAGGAAGAACCACCGGCGCAACACCTGACTGATGCGCTTGATGCCAAAGCCGGGATTATCGGTTTTGAGTTCCCGGATTTTTTCGGTGATGGCCGGCGGCAGCTTGGCCGGACGAGGGCCGGGGCGGGCCGGTGCCAAGCCCGCCTCCCCACCCAGCCGATACTCCTCTAACCAAAGCCCCAAGCTGCTCTTGCTGACGTTGAGTTCCTGGCAAACCAAGCTCTGGCTGAAGCCTTCTTCCAAATGCAGACGCACGGCTTGCAGCTTCTGGTCCACCGTGAAACGCCGCTGGGTTTTCGGCGCGCGCGACCCCCTAGGGGGTCGGGGTTCTATCTTCTCACTTTCTTCATTCGTTTCCATGTTAACACTCCATCCATCATTAGAGTGTCAACCCCTTTTAGTCCTAAATCAGTCTCATGATCTGGTTGCTAGCACAGTTGTCGCAGCCGTGGACCAGTCGGCATAAGGCGGCGTGGGATTGGCGCTGTTTAAGTCCACGTAGAACACAGTCGCCAATGAATGGAACATGACGAACAACCACGTGGTTACAACCCAACTGAATTGGCGCAGTTTCATGCTACCTTCTTGTGAATCTGACTAATCATTATCATCCGGCCTTCTACTTTTCAAGACAAATCGGGCACCCGGCATCGATTCTGGCTCTATGATTTCTTCTCTTGCTCGCGGAAAGCCGCTGCAGGGACTTCCACTTCCGCCTTGGTGCCGGTCATAGCCTGGTGCATCGTGTCGGGGCACAGATCAATTCCGCCCGGCCACTCGACGCAACCGAAGTCGGGATTGACGGTGACGGCATTGAAAACTTTCGTGTCCAGCAATTTCAGGAACACGCCGCCGCGCCGTTCGGGTTCAACGTCAAAAATGCCGCTCAGGCCGTCGTTGAAAGTCACTTTCAAACGGCAACCCGGCAACGGTTCGGCGGAAATAATCCGGTTCATGTCTCTACTCTACTCCAAAGGCGCGATTTTGGAAGGTTCTTGATTTCGGCTGGCCAAATCCCACGCCTGCTGCAATTCCGCGCGATGCAGCGTTGCCCATTCGAGAACGAGCGCCTGCGCCCGCCGCCGCATGTGGCCTTCGGCCACTTGAAGCGTGTTGATGTTCACCTTGATCTCTTCGCCCTGATACACGGCGTGAAAATGCGGGGGAGGATGGTCGCTGTAAAACATGCGAATGATAATCCCATAGAACCGGCTCAGTTCAGGCATATCGGCAGGCTAGTAGGTTTTAATCGACTGGCAAGACTCCGGCTTGCGTGCTGGCGCAAAACGGTTATAATCAACATCAATGAAACTTGCGTTGGCTGGTTTGATTTACCTGGTGCTCGCCGCCGTGCTGTGCACGGGGATTCTGTTGATGGTCGCCGGGAACCCCTGGCCGCTCCTCATTTCGTTCGTCCTCTACGTCGTCGCCTTCGGCAAAATCGGCTGCCTAGCCCAACACTGATTCGATTGCGGATTGCAGATTTCGGAGTGCGGGATTATGTCTTTGACAAACAATCTGACGCAGGATGCGTCACCCTCTCCGCCGTGAAGCGGGGGAGAGGGGCGGGGTGAGGTGGCGCTGACGGACATAAATGTCAGGATTGTGTTGGTTTTACATTTAAAATCCCCTCACCGGTCGCTGCGCGCCATCCTCTCCCCGCTCGGCGGGGAGAGGAAATGAGGTCCGTTGTTTGTCAACGACATAATTCCACGGAGTGCAGATTGCGGAGTGCGGAATTTCTGGATCGGGACCTGCCCGTCTTGGCAGACCCGCTATCCTCCATCCTCAATTCTCCATCCTCGTCTCAACGACCGGGCACGGTCCATTGCCGCTGCATGGCGGCGACGATTTGCTGCCAGCCGGCGCTGGTGCCGGACCTGACTCCGGCGAAGATTCCGGTCGCGTAAGCCGTCGCAACCGACGTCCCCTGGACGCCCCACGCCTGGCCGTTGAAAACCACCACGCTGCCGCCCGGCAACGCCAGTTGAATCCAGAGCCCGAAATTGGCATAAGGCGCCAACTGACCGGGTTGCTGCAATGCGGTGACGGAGATGACCCCGCTGTCGGCCGCCGGATACATCGGAGCCGTCACCGGCTGGTTGCCGGCCGCCGCATAGACCGGGATGCCGGCTTTTACGGCCTGCTGAAGCAGGTTGGCCAGCATCGGACTGTCATTCGGGCCGGCCAGGCTCAGGTTCAGGACAGTGGCCCCGGCGTCCACGGCCTGTTGAATTCCCAGGGCAACGTTCCAGGTGGTGGCATTGGCGCCGGAACCGTAAACATCCACCGGCAGGATTTGCACCGAGGTGCCGCCCGGCGATTGCTGCGCGATGGCCTGCAGGATCGTGTAAGCCATCGTGGTGCCGTGCGTAGGATCGCTGGCACTCATCGTCGTGTCGCCGGCCACCGACACCTGCTTGAGCAGGAACTTGTCGAGCGTGCTGCCGAGCGATTGCACCGGCGTGTCAATCAGGCCGACGATGACCTTGCCGGAATCGCCCGGCGGATTGAGCGTCAGCGACAGCGGGGACGCAGACGCGCCCGGCAGCGCCTGGGCGGGCGGCGGCGCGTCGTAAACGTAATTGTAATCCACCTCGGCCACGTCGCTGTTGTTCTTCAACTGGCCCAGCGCCGAGTCCGTGGCGGACGCCTTGTCGAACAGCAGCCGGTACAGGCCGAGGTTGTCGTTGCGGCCGGTGATTTTGGCGCCCAACGATTTGGCGAGGGCGTCAACGTCCGCGCCGGGTTTGAGTTTGACCAGCAGCTCGTTGGGGACGTAACGGGGCGAGGTTCGCGGCGGCGGCACCGGCTGGGTCGCGTTTTTCTGCGTCGTGCGGAAGACGTAGAGATGCGGGAGAGCGTTGGATTGCGGCACAAGCGCAAAATTCAGATCGCCCAGGAGCCGCTTCAGGGCTTCTCCGGACGGCAGATCCTTGAATTTGGCGGACGCGGCGCGGGTGGTGTCCGGCTCCACAAACACATTCCAGCCGGCCTGCCTGGCGATCTGCTCGAGCAGGGGCCACAGCGGCATGCCGCGCACGTCGGCGTCCACCCTGCCGGTGGCGCGATGCCAGGTGATGGTATTGGTGTCCGCCGCGTTTGCTTCAAGGCAAAGTGCGGCCAGCAGAACACAAATGACAGCTCGAAACCTCCGAAAAACAGGCCCGGGAAGCGATGTAGCGTCCGGCCTATGGCCGGAAACACAGGGTTTGCCAAGCCACCCATCGAGGCACAGCCTCGACGCTACACGTTGTTCAGAGGTCTCAATTCGTCTAAACATTGCCAGCCTTCAAGATGGCACAAGACTCGACGTCTGGAAAATGAAAACGCAAGCGACCGGTTACGGGTGACGTGTCTTGCCGCAGTTCAAAAAAAACGGCTGGAAGCCGCCAGCACCCGCAGCCAGGATGGCTGCGCTACGTAGCGCACGCTTCCAGCGTGCGGGTTGAGGCATCTTCCAGATGCCCAAGGCCCACCGGGCTTACCTATGCCTAAAGACAGGATCGAGATGGACCCCGGGCTGGCCGATGTGAAAATTTCGCCTTCCGCCCGGCGTGAAGGCTATTATATTTTGCGCGTGATTGATTCAGATGCGAAACTCGCCGCTTTTCTGCCGGCCCTGGCGGATGCCACCTGGCTGGCCCTGGATACCGAGGCCGACAGCCTGCATGCCTATCCGGAGAAGGTCTGCCTGATCCAAATCAGCACCACGGCCGGCGACCGGCTGATTGATCCGCTGGCGCGGGTAAACCTGGAACCGCTGTTCGCGCTGCTCAAACATCACGAGCTGATCATGCACGGGGCGGATTACGACTTGCGGCTGCTGCACAAGCATCATGCGTTTCGCCCCCGCGCGATTTTCGACACCATGCTGGCAGCCCGGCTGCTGGGCGAGCGGCAGTTCGGCCTGGGTTCGCTGGTGGAACGATTTCTCGGCGTGAAGCTCGACAAGGGGCCGCAGAAGGCCGACTGGGCCCGGCGGCCGCTCACCGAACGGATGGAAGTCTATGCGCGGAACGACACGCATTACCTCAAGCCGCTCTCCGACAAGCTGAGACTGGAGCTCCAGCAAAAGAACCGCCTGGCCTGGCATCGCGAGTCTTGCGCGCGCCTGATCGGCGATTGCCTGAGGCCGCCGGCGACTGACGGAGATTCCGCCTGGCGCGTGAAAGGCAGCTATGGGCTGAGCCGGCCGGCGCTGGCCGTACTGCGCGAACTCTGGCGCTGGCGCGAAACTGAAGCGGTCGCGGCCAACCGCCCGCCATTTTTCATTTTGAGCCATGAAAAGCTGGTCGCCCTGGCCGGGGCCGCCGCCGGGCATCAGCCGGTGGAACCCCTGTTGCCCCTGCGCCTGTCGCCGCGCCGCTGGGACGGCTTGACGGCTGCCATTCGAGCCGGGCTGGCCGTGCCGCACGACCGGCTGCCGGAGAAACTCCGCCATTATTCCCCTCGTCCCACCGAGGCGGAAATGCGCCGTTACTGTGAACTGGAACGCTGCCGGGATGCCCACGCGCATCGACTGGGGATTGACCCGACGGTGATTGCTCCGCGGGCGACGTTGGGTGATTTGGCGCGGAACTGGGACCGCCATGCGCCGGAATTGATGAACTGGCAGCGGGAACTGCTGCAATCATAAATCCGAACTTCAGCGCAGAACCCGCTAATTGCATCATTTACACCTGATTCGGCCACCCCTGACGCCTGTGCGCTCAAACGCACATTGAGCTGGTCAGGATTCTCTGTCAGATTAAGTCCACCAGGCAACAAACGAGGCAATCAAATGAAATCAAATTCTTTTGGATTGGCAATCGTTGGCTTATCTCTCATCGCATCGCCGGCATCGGCGGTCAACCATTACGTCGACCTGAACAGCTCCAACCCGGTGCCACCTTACTCCAGTTGGGTGACGGCGGCGACGAATATTCAGGATGCCATTGATGCTCCGGATGTGGGTCCATTTGTGGTTTACGTGACCAACGGGATTTATCAGACCGGCATCACGACCAACAACGGCTTGAACCGGGTGACCCTGCGAAACTCCGCCGTTTTGGTACAAAGCATTAACGGCCCGGCTGTCACCAGCATCAAAGGTTACCAGGCGCCGGGAACGACCAACGGGGCGAGCGCGGTGCGCTGTGTTTACCTGGCCAGCGGCACGATGCTTTCCGGATTCACGTTGACCAACGGCGCCACGATCAGCGGCGGCAACGGCGGCGGCGTGTATTGCCAGTCCATTTCAGCGGTCGTGTCCAATTGCATCATCACCGGAAATTCGGCCGGCGGTTCGGGTGGCGGAGGTTATTCAGGCTCGTACTCCAACTGCGTCATCTCCGGCAACACGGCTTTCACCAATGGTGGCGGGCTTTATGGCTCATACAACAGCGTGGCCGCCAACTGTCTGATGGTGGGAAACTCGGCCCAACTCGGGGGAGGCGTTTATGGGATCACGCCGTATAATTGCACGATTGTCGGAAACACCGCTTCTGTGTCGGGCGGAGGATACTACGGCACCCCCGGGGCAGGGTACATGTACAATTCTATCGTCTATTACAACAACTCTCCCAACGCAAACACCTGGAATTGGGACTCGACCAAGATAATTTCCTGTTGCACCGTGCCGATCTACGTTGGAAGCGGCAATGTCACCAATGAACCCCAGTTCGTCAATCTGGCGGGCGGCGATTTCCACCTGCAAGCCGGGTCGCCCTGTATCAACGCCGGGGCCAATTCCGCGGTCAAGGGAAGCCGAGACTTGGATGGCAATCCGCGCATCGCCCTGGGCATGGTGGACATGGGCGCTTACGAGTTCCAGTCGCTCATTCATTACGTCAATCTGAACAATCCCGCACCGGTGTCGCCGTACACCAACTGGCCTGCGGCCGCGACCAATATCCAGGACGCGATAGACGCGGCCAATGCCGGAGAATTCATTGTTGTCAGCAACGGTGTTTACCGGACCGGCGGGCGGGCGATTTACGATGCAGTGACCAATCGCATTGTGGTCAACAAGGCCGTGACCGTGCAAAGCATGAACGGGCCATCCGTTTCCAGCATCGAAGGGCAACATGATTTCACACCGGGCGCTCCGATCTTCGGCATCCGCTGCGCTTACCTGACGAACGGCGCAGTCCTGGCCGGATTCACGTTGACCAATGGAAGTTCGCTAAAAAGCGGCGACGCCATCCTCGCGCAAAGCGGTGGCGGGATCTGGTGCGAGGACAACACCGCCGCCGTGTCCAACTGCGTATTCACCGGCAATTCCGGCACGATGTACGGTGGCGGGGCTTTTCGCGGCACCTTGCTGAACTGTGTTTTGACCAACAACGCTTCCAGCTTTGGTGGCGGCGCCTGTTCCAACCTGCTCGTGAGCTGCGCGCTGGTCCGCAACGTCTGTTCGTATAACAATTTGAACAGCGGCGGCGGAGCGTATTTCTGTACCTTGAGCAACTGCCTGATCGTCGGCAACCAAAGTCTGGGTGGCGGCAGCAGTGGGGGCGGCGTATTCGCCAGCACGGCGTACAGCTGCACCTTGAGCAACAACTTCGCCAACAACGGCGGGGGCGCCTGCTTTGGCGCACTCTATAATTGCATTGTTTCCAGCAACCGGGCCGGCGCCTACGCTGGCGGCGTGTGTTCGAATGTGCTGAACAATTGCCTGCTGAAATACAACTATTCATATCTCAACGTGGCCGGCGCCTACAAAAGCACTCTTGACAATTGCACCGTGGCCGCCAATACGAGCATGTTCAGCATTGGCGGTGTGCAAAGTTGTGGCTTAACCAATTGCATCGTCTATTATAACATCGGGCCAAATTATCAGGACTGCACGCTGGTCAATTGTGACACCATTCCCGCCGCCATCGGCGCCGGCAACATCACCAATCCTCCGGCTTTCGTCGATATGGGCCACAGCGATTTTCATCTACAGACCAACTCGCCCTGCATTAACGCTGGCGACAACGCGTCAGCCCCCGGCGTCACCGACCTTGACGGCAACCCGCGCATCATCGGTGGCACCGCGGACATGGGTGCGTATGAAAATCAGTCCCCTGCCCTGCTCGCTTACTTCACCTGGCTGCAGGGCTATGGCCTGCCGACCGATGCCGGCCACATTTACAGCGATAGCGATGGCGATGGCATGAACAACTGGCAGGAATGGATTGCGGGGACGGATCCCACCGATCCAGCGTCTCTGTTGAAAATGACCACGGTCACCAGTGCTGTTTCGGGCCTGACGGTGACCTGGCAAAGTGTGAGCGGGAAGACTTATTTCCTCCAAAGCAGCAGTAATCTGACCGCGCAACCGGCCTTTTCCACCATCCAGAGCAATATTGTGGGTCAAGCCGGGACGACGAGCTACACCGATACGAGCGCCTCCGGTCCCGGGCCATTCTTCTATCGGGTGGGCGTCCAATAATCAGAAAGCCCAAATCCCAGACTACAAGCTCCAATGCGCGGCACGCATTCCGGTTTTGAAATTGGTGCTTCTCTGGGGTTTGGGGTTTGGCGATTGGGTTTTTGCCACCAGGCGCATGCGTGGCTTGGCATTCCTGAGCCGGAGATGAGGCGGCCTTGATTTCCGCCGTTGCGTCGTCAATGGAAATTATTTAATAATGTGCGGAGTTATGCCTCACAAAACTCCTGCCGCCAATGGTTTGCCTCCCCGTCGCATTGCTGAAGTCGCCGCCGAATTGGGCCTCGACACTGAACGCATCCTGCCGCACGGCCACTACATCGCCAAGATTCCGATCGCCGAATTGCAGGCGCGACAGAAACAACCCGACGGCCGTCTGATCCTCGTCACCGCCATGACGCCGACGCCGCAGGGCGAAGGCAAAACCACTGCCACCATCGGCGTCGCCGATGCCCTGCGCCGGCTGGGGAAAAAGACCATGTTCTGCCTGCGCGAACCGTCGCTCGGACCCTATTTCGGCATCAAGGGCGGCGGCACCGGCGGCGGGCGGGCCCAGGTGGTGCCGGCCGAGGATATCAACCTGCATTTCGTCGGCGACATGTACGCCGTGGAAAAAGCCAACAACCTGCTGTGCGCGATGGTGGACAACCACCTGCAGCACGGCAACGAACTTGGCCTCGACCCGCGCCGCATCGTGCTGCGCCGGGTGATTGACCTGAACGAGCGCTCGCTGCGCGACATCATCATCGGCCTGGGCGGACCGCTGCATGGCGTGCCGCGGCGCGATGGTTTCAACATCACGCCCGCCTCGGAAGTCATGGCCATCCTCTGCCTGGCGAAGGATTTCGGCGACCTTGGCCAGCGCATGACCAACATGGTCGTCGGGTTCACGTACAAGGGCGAACCGGTGCGGGCCGATGCCATGCAAGCCGTGGGCGCCATGCAGGTGCTGCTGCGCGACGCCATCCATCCCAATCTCGTACAATCGCTCGAAGGCACACCGGCTTTCGTCCACGGCGGGCCGTTTGCCAACATCGCCCAGGGCACCAACACCAGCGTTGCCACACGCCTCGCGCTTAAACTGGCCGATTATGTCGTCACCGAAGCCGGTTTTGCCACCGACCTCGGCGCGGAGAAATTCATTGACCTCAAATGCCGGACCGCCGGCCTGAAACCAGCGACCGCGGTCATCGTGGCCACGACCAAGGCCATTACGTATCACGGGGGATTCACCGACACCGGCGGGTTGGGCAATCTGGCCAAGCACATCGAGAACATCCGGCAGTTCGGCATCGACCCGGTGGTGTGCCTCAGTCATTACCCCGACGACAAGCCGGCCGACCAGGCGCGCATCATCAAGTTCTGCGAGCAACAGGGGGTGGAAGCCGTGGCGTCCAAACACTTTGACCAGGGCAGCGCCGGCGCCACCAAACTGGCCAAGGCCGTCCTGCGTGCGATTGAGAAGAACAAACGCAAATCCGTCCGGTTCATGTATCCGCTGGAAGCGCCGACTGAAAAGAAAATCGAAACACTGGCCACGCGGCTCTATGGCGCCGACGGAGTGGACTTTGACCGCACGGCGCGAAGCAACCTGGAACTGCTCAACACACTCGGCTTCGGCGAACTCCCGATTTGCGTGGCGAAGACGGCCATGTCGCTTTCGGACGACCCCGAACTGCGCGGCCGGCCGCGCGGGTTCCGGGTGCGGGTGAACGAGCTGCGTCTTTCCGCTGGGGCGGGTTTCATTGTGGCCGTCTGCGGCAATATCGTCACCATGCCCGGTTTGCCCAAGGTCCCTGCTGCCGCCCACATCAAGATGTCACCGACGGGTCAGGCGACCGGGCTGACCTGAAAGGGATTTGCGATATTCGATTGACGATTGACGCTCGTTTCCACTTGCGTGCGCTCGATCCCGCATTTCATCCCGGTAGCAGCCGGGGTGATTAGGCTCTGACTTTGGAGGCCGCGGAAGGATTGTATCACTTTTGGCTCGCTTTTCATGCAGGCAATGATACTAATGAACCGAGCTTCAGAATCGGTTTATGAAAAGGTGCCTCTTCCCAACAACCGTTGCCGTCTTCGTGTTGTCCTCTTTCAACGTCCCCGCCACGGTGCATTATGTGGATTTGAACGGCACCAATCCGACGTCGCCCTATACCAGTTGGGCGACCGCCGCCACCAACATCCAGAACGCGATTGATGTCGCCGCGACCGGGGACCAGGTTCTGGTAACGAACGGCATTTACCAAACCGGCGGCCGGGTCGTTTCAGGAGTCACCAATCGGATTGTCGTGCCCGGCGGCATCACGGTGCAAAGCGTCAATGGGCCGGCAGTGACACTCATTCGCGGTTATCAGATTCCCGGCACTACCAATGGCGCGAGCGCCGTGCGCTGTGCTTACCTCGTCGGCAATGCCGCGTTGATCGGCTTTACGCTGACCAACGGGGCCACGGGCAGCGGATATGATTACGGCGGCGGGATTTGGTGCGACACCACCAGTGCGCTGATCTCCAATTGCGTGCTGACCGCCAATTGCGCGGCCTATCAAGGCGGCGCCACCTTCCACGGCACGCTGGCCGGTTGCACGCTCACCGGCAACGTGGCGTTCGACAGCGGCGGCGCGGCTTACGGCGGCGTCCTCACAAACTGCGTTCTTACCGGAAACCTCGCCTGCGCCGTCGGCGGCGGTGCGGCCTATCAAAGCACCTTGTTGAGTTGCACGCTGGCCGGCAATACGGCCTACCGGGGTGGCGGCACGGAAAGCTGCACCCTGATCAATTGCACAATTACGAATAACCAGGTGATCTGTTGCGGCGGCGGAGCCCTTTACAGCACTTTGAATAATTGCTCGCTCATCGGGAATTCCTCGGTTTATGGAGGCGGCGGAGCAGAGATTTGCACGTTAAGCAATTGCGTGCTCAACGGTAATTCGGCCCAGACCGGGGGAGGCGCGTACGGTTGCACGATGTACAACTGCACCCTGAGCGCCAATGCCGCCACCGACGGTGGCGGCACGTATGGCGGCAATCTGGGAAACTGCATCCTCACCGGCAACACGGCGCAGAATAACGGCGGCGGGGTTTGCGGCTCCGGCCTGCTGACCAATTGCACGCTGACGGCCAACTCGGCTATGAATAACGGCGGGGGCGCTTACAGCGGCACCCTGGGGAATTGCGTGCTCACGGGCAATACGGCGCAAAATATTGGCGGCGGCGCCTGCGTCAGCACGCTATACAATTGCGCGGTTGCCGGCAACGTCGCCGGTGCCAGCGGAGGCGGGGTCATCGCCAGCACGCTCACCAATTGCACCGTGACCGGAAATGCCGCCCCGGCTGCCGGTGGTGCCACCTCCAGCACGCTGGTCAATTGCATTGTTTATTACAATTCCGCGGCAATCGATGCGAACTGTTCCAGCAATAATACCTTGAACTATTGTTGCACCGTGCCGTTGCCGGTCGGTGCGACGAATACCATTACGGCGGCCCCGCAACTGACCAGCATTTCGCACCTCAGCGCCGGCTCTCCGTGTCGTGGCGCCGGCGATGCGACGTCGATCACCGGTAGTGACATTGATGGTGAAGCCTGGGCCAACCCGCCGTCCATCGGCTGCGACGAGCCGCGTCCGGCTACCGCCACGGGCCCGTTGAGCGTGGCCATTCAGGCGGCCTATACCAACGCTTCCCCAGGATACGCGCTGGATTTTGTAGCCGCCATCGCCGGCGACGCCACGGCGAGCCGGTGGGATTTTGGCGACGGAACGGTCGTGAGCAATTTGCCCTACGCCTCGCACAGCTGGACGGCAAGCGGTAACTACACGGTGGTTCTGACTGCATACAACGCCAGTTATCCAGGCGGCGTGAGTGCCACGGTCAACGTTCATGTGGTCACGGCGCCCGTCCAATATGTGTCTCTTTCCAGCCCCAATCCGGTGGCGCCGTACACCTCCTGGACCACGGCCGCGACAAATATTCAGGATGCCGTGGATGCTGGATTCGTTGGAGGCGTGATTCTGGTAAATGACGGCGTATATAACAGCGGCGGCCGGGTATTGGTGGGTTCCACCAACCGCCTGGTGGTGACCAAACCGATGACCATCCGGAGTCTCAACGGGCCGGCAGTCACAACGGTTGACGGGGCCGGCCTGATGCGCTGCGCTTATCTGGCTGACGGCGTCGTGCTCGCCGGGTTCACTTTGACCAACGGAACGACGCTGGCCAGCGGCGGCGGTTTGTGGTGCAACTCCGCCAGTGTGGCCGTCTCCAACTGTGTGCTGGCCGGCAACTTTGCCGGCAACCAGGGTGGCGGAACGTTCAACGGGACACTCAGCGGCTGCACACTCGGCGGGAACAGCACACCGGGCAATGGCGGGGGCGCCTGCCTTGCCGTGCTGGTCAATTGCACGCTGAACGGCAACCGGGCAACCAATTACGCCGGCGGCGCGTACTCCAGCACCCTCACCGGTTGCACGCTCGCCGGCAATTCAGCGCTCTTTGGCGGCGGCGCAAGCGACAGTACGCTGGATCATTGCACGCTCACGGGAAATTCCGCCAGCGATTCCTGCGGTGGAGCCTGGGGCGGCACTTTGGTCGATTGCCTGATCACCGATAACACGGCGGTGAACGTCGGCGGTGGCGTAGCCAGCGCCACGTTGAACCGGTGCACCCTGTCGGGCAATGTGGCCGGTGACACGGGCGGCGGCGCGTTCAGCAGCACCCTCAACAGCTGCGCGCTCGCGAACAACTCTGCCCGCAACCGCGCCGGCGGCGCCTACCTGAGCACGCTCACCAATTGCACCGTGACCGGCGACTCGGCCTTCACGGGCGGCGGCGCCGATTCCTGCACGCTGAATAATTCCATCCTGTTTTATAACCTGGCGGCCGTCTGCGCCAACTACTCTGCCAATTCGATTTTGAATTATTGCTGCACGACGCCGCTGCCGCCGGGCAGCTCGAACAACATCTCCGCCAGCCCGCAACTCGCTTCCGCCTCTCATCTCAGTGCCGGTTCGCCCTGCCGTGGGGCCGGCAGCACGGCGCTGGCCGCAGGCACCGACATCGACGGTGAAGCCTGGGCCAACCCGCCGTCCATCGGCTGCGACGAACTTCATCCAGGCTTGGTTGCCGGCGCGCTGAATGTTGCGATTCAAGCCTCCGCCACCAACGTCGCCGCAGGATTTGCGGTGGACTTTGTCGCTCAGATTTTTGGACCGGCGGCGGCCAGCCGCTGGGATTTCGGCGACGGCACAGTCGTCAGCAACCAGCCCTATGTTTCGTACAGTTGGGCCAGCCCGGGGGATCACGTGGTGACCCTGACGGCGTACAACGACAGTGCCCCGGGCGGCGTCAGCGCGAGCGTGACGGTGCAGGTCATCCCGCAGCCGGTCCATTATGTCTCCCTGGACAGCACCAATCCGCTGGCTCCTTACGCTTCTTGGGCGACCGCCGCGACAAACCTCCAGGACGCCGTGGACGCGGCGTCGGAATACGGCGCGCTCATTCTCGTTACCAACGGCACGTATTCGAGCGGGATGCGAATTGTCTATGGCGGCCTGCCCAACCGCCTGGCCGTCACCAAACCGGTGCTGGTCCTGAGCGTTAATGGCCCAAACGCCACCTTCATCCAGGGCAACCCGGGCAACGGCGACAGCGCGGTGCGCTGCGTTTATCTGGCCGATAACGCGGTGCTGTCAGGCTTCACCCTCACGCAAGGAGCCACGTTGGCGGGCGGTGACTCCAGCCGCGAGCAAAGCGGCGGCGGGCTCTGGTGCGAATCGGCAGCGGCTGTCGCCACAAATTGCGTCCTCGTCGGTAACTCGGCCAACTTCGGCGGCGGCGGCGTGGCCGGCGGTTCGCTCATCAACTGCCTCATCGCCACCAATTCCGCCTCCAGCGAAGGCGGCGGCGCAGACTACGCCGCGTTGGCCGGTTGCACACTCTCTGGAAACTCCGAGTCCGACTGGTGGAGCAGCGGCGGGGGCGGCGCGTGTTTCAGCGTCCTGACCAATTGCATTCTGTCGGGAAACTCCGGTTATTATGGCGGGGGCGCCGCTTCCTCCACGCTCACCGGCTGCGAGCTGGTCGGAAATTACGCCGGGAATGCGGGCGGCGGCGCGGGCGCAAGCCGGCTGTCACTTTGCACCGTTTCCAACAATAGCGCCTACTGGAGCGGCGGCGGTATGGAAGGGACCCTGCTCGACCGCTGCACGGTGACCGGGAACAAGGCCAGTTACGGCGGCGGCGCCGAAAATTCCACCCTGCGCAGCTGTGTCCTCACGGCGAACTCGGGCCGGTTTGACGGCGGCGGCGCCGACGGCAGCACGCTCAACAACTGTAATGTGATCGGTAACTCCTCCAGCGCCGGCAGTGGCGGCGTTTCCGGCAGTTGCGTGTTAAACAATTGCATCCTTTTTTACAACACCGGTTCGGCGACTCCAAACTATCCGGCGGGAACCGTCTTGAATTATTGCTGTACTTATCCGCAGCCGCCGAATGGCGCGGGCAACATTGCCGCCGACCCGCAGCTCGCCGGCCTGTCACATATCAGCGTGGCGTCTCCCTGTCGCGGGGCCGGCAGTGTCGCTTACACCTCCGGTTTCGACATTGATGGTGAATCGTGGCTTAACCCGCCGTCCGTCGGCTGCGATGAAATTCACGCCGGGGCGGCCACGAATGCCTTGAGCGTGGCCATTGCCGCCTCCTTCACCAACACCACGCCCGGTCTGCCGCTTGACTTTACGGCGCAGATCAGCGGCCAAGCCACGTCGAGCCGGTGGGAATTTGACGACGGGACGGTGGTCAGCAACCAACCGTATGCTTCGCACAGTTGGGTGAATCTCGGTGATTATCCGGTGGTGTTGCGCGCGTTTAACGATGCTTACCCGGACGGCGTCAGCGCCACGGTCACGGTCCACGTGGTGACGCAACCGGTATTTTACGTCGCCCTCAGCAATGCCACGCCGGTTGCGCCGTACACTTCCTGGGCCACCGCCGCCACAAACATCCAGGACGCCGTGGACGCCGTCAACGCCGCCGGCGCGCTGGTGCTGGTCGGCGACGGCGTGTATCCGAACGGCGCGCGTCTCGCGAACAATGACGTGCCGCACCGCGTGGTCATTGACAAACCGATCACGGTTCGCAGTGTGAACGGTCCGGACGTCACTTCGATTCAAGGCCAGCCCTACGACGGCAGTTACGGTGCGATCCGCTGTGCTTATCTGACTGCGGGAGCCACGCTCTCCGGTTTTACCCTGACCAACGGCGCAGCCATGCCGGGGTGGGCGGAAACGTCTTCGGATAACCGGACCTGCGGCGGCATCTGGTGCACAGCGCCCACCGCCGTGGTCTCAAATTGCGTCATCGTCACGTGTTCGGCGGCGGATGCCGCCGGCGGCGCCTACGGCGGAACTTTGATTAACTGCACCCTGACGAACAACAGCGCCGGCGCCGGCGGCGGCGCTTATGGCAGCTCACTGATTAATTGCATCCTCGCGGCCAACTCGGCCGGTGGCGGCGGCGGCGCGTATTCCAGTTCGTTGAGCTGGTGCCAGCTGACCGGAAACTCCGCCGACACGGGTGGCGGCGCAGGCCTGGGCACGCTCAACAACTGCACCTTCATCGGCAATCATGCCGGTACCGGCGGCGCGGCGGACAGTTGCTCCGTGAGCAACTCGGCGATGGTTGCCAATTCCGCAAGCGATGTCGGGGGCGGGGCGAATGCATCCCTGCTCTACAATTGCACGCTCACCGGCAATGCCGCGACCAATTCCGGCGGCGGCGTTTTCAACTGCACGAACTTTGACTCGATTGTCTATGACAACTTCGCCCCAGCCGGTTCCAACTGGTTCAACAGCAGTTTCAGCTACTGCTGCACCGTGCCGTTGCCCCCGGGCGGCTCCGGCAATCTTTCCGCCGACCCGCAATTGGCCGATGCCTTTCATCTCAGCACGGGCTCTCCCTGCCGCGGCGCGGGTCTTTTCCCGCTCACGTCGGGCTTCGACCTCGACGGGGATGTCTGGCTCAATCCGCCCTCCATCGGTTGCGATGAATTTCAGGCCGGCACCATCACCGGCCCGCTCTCGGTCGTCATCGCGACGCCGTACACCAACGTCGCGGCGGGGTTCCCGTTGAGTTTCCAGGCGGTCATAGCCGGCCACGCCGCCGCCTGCCAATGGGATTTCGGTGACGGCACGGTGGTCAGCAACCGGCCATTCATCTCCCACACGTGGGCCAGTCCGGGCGACTTCGCGGTGGTGCTCACGGCTTACAACGAAAGCTTTCCGTTCGGTGTCAGCACGGCTCTCACCGTACATGTGCAGGCACCGATTCACTATGTCGCTTTAAACAATCCTTCGCCAGCGGCTCCTTACACGTCCTGGGCCACCGCCGCCACCAATATCCAGGACGCGGTGGACGCCACATTCGTCGGCGGCACCATTTTCGTGTCCAATGGCGTCTATCAAACCGGTGGGCGCGTGGGGTCCAGCTTGTGCAGCAATCGCGTCAGCGTCACGCGGCAGTTGACCCTGCTGAGCGTGAATGGTCCCGCCTTCACCGTCATCGCGGGCGCGCAGCCCAGCGGCCCCAATGCCGTCCGCTGCGTGTCGCTGGTCCGCAATTGCGTGCTCGCCGGGTTCACCCTCACCGGCGGCGGCACCCGCACAGATGGAGACGGCGATCTGGACCAAAGCGGCGCGGGCCTGTGGTGTGATTCCGCCAGTCTGGTCGTTTCCAATTGCATCATCACCGGCAATAGCGGCAGCGGCATTGGCGGCGTTCAGCGCGGCAGTCTCCATTACTGCGTCATCAGCACCAATTCGCCGGGGGGCGCCTCCGGCAGTGTGCTGGACCATTGCACGGTGGCGGGGAATTCGTCCACCGGCGCGGGCGGATGCACCCTGACCTTCTGCCTCATCGAAGGGAACTCCTCCTATGACGCCGGCGGTCTCTACGGCTGCACGCTGACCAATTGCATCATCAGGGGAAACTACGCCTCGCGTTACGGCGGCGGGAGCGAAGCTTCGACGATGTACAACTGCCTCGTCATCTCCAACACCGCCGGCTATGGCGGCGGCGGCCTCTACAATGATTGGGCGTATAATTGCACGATCGTCAACAACTCCGCCGGCAGTTACGGCGGCGGCGTGCTCATCGCCAGTTGGCTGGCCAATTGCATCCTCGACAGCAACGCCGCCCCGAATGGGCCGAATTACTGGAGCGACAACCTGAATTACTGTTGCGCGACTCCCTACTACGGCGGCGGCCCCGGCAACTTTACCGGCCCGCCCCAGTTCGTGAACCCGGCCGCCGGAGATTTCCACCTGCAAACCAACTCACCGTGCGTCAACACCGGCGACAACGGATCCGCTTCTAGTGGCACCGACCTCGACGGCAACCCGCGCATCGTTGGCAGCGCCGTGGACATCGGCGCGTATGAACTACAAACCGTGATTCCGTTCCAGGCGGCGATTCAGGCGGCATTCACCAACTCCGTGCCCGGTTATCCGGTCAGTCTCGCTGGCTATGCCTTCGGCGGGGCGGCAACGTCGAGCTCCTGGGATTTCGGTGACGGGACCACCGCCACCAACACGCCGACGCTCTCCCACAGCTGGAGCTTGCTTGGCGATTACACGGTGGTGTATCGCGCCTTCAATGCCGGCCACCCGGCCGGTGTCAGCGCCACGCTCACGATGCACGTCCTGCCGGCACTGGTGTGTCACGTGGATGCGGCGGGCACGAACCCGGTTTTCCCATACGCGTCGTGGACCACGGCTGCGACCAACATCCAGGACGCGGCCGACGTCGCATCGCTTTACGCGACGGCCTACGTGCTCGTGACCAACGGAAATTATCAGACCGGCGGACGCGCGGCCGGTGCCGCGCTGACCAATCGTGTGATCGTCCCGGCCGGAGTGACCGTCCGCAGCGTCAATGGGCCGACGGTGACGGCGATCCAGGGCAACCCCGTGATGGGTGACAGCGCGATTCGCTGCCTGTTGCTGTCGAACAATGCCGCCCTGGGCGGGTTCCGCATTGTGTCCGGCTCAACGCGAAACGCGGGCGATGCTGATCTGGAACAAAGTGGCGGCGGCGCCTGGTGCGCGGACAACAGCGTCGTCCTGTCCAACTGCACCTTTGTCGCCTGTTCGGCCAACAACAACGGTGGCGCTGCAATAAGGGGAACATTTTTGAATTGCGCATTTATCACCAACTCGACGGTCAATGGGAATGGCGGCGCCGTGGAGGGCGGCACGCTTGGCAGCTGCACGTTGCTGGGCAATTCCGCGCCGGGATTTGGCGCGCGCGGAGGCGGCGTGCACGGCAGCATCGCCATCGGCTCGACCTTTGTCGGCAATTCCGCCTTCTACGGCGGCGCCGCGGAATCGAGCACGCTCAGCAATTGTGTGGCTACTTTCAACAGCTCGCCGTACGCCGGCGGCGCCGGAAACAGCTGCACCTTCTACAGCTGCCTGCTGGCAACCAACACGTCCGGCTATGGGGGAGGTGCGGCAACCTATGGGTCGGCCCAAAATTGCGTCTTTCTCGGCAATTCCGCTCCGAACGGCGGCGGCGCCGCATGGCAAGTCTCTCTGAACAACTGCCTGCTGGTTGGCAATGCCACCGGCGGCAAAGGAGGCGCCGCAAATTCCTACAGCAACCTCAGAAATTGCACCGTGGCCGGAAATTCCGCCGGGAGCAGCGGCGGCGGTGTGGACTCCAGCACCCTGTGGAATTGCATCGTTTATTCCAACACCGCGCCGAGCGGGTCCAATTACTCCGCCAGCACCTTGAATTTCTGCTGCACCATGCCGCGGCCAGCCAGCGGTTCGGGCAACATCACGAACGGACCGGCCTTTGTCAATCTGGCCGGCGGCAATCTGCGGCTGAAGACCACTTCCCCCGCCATCAACGTCGGCACGAACGCGTACGCGCCGGGCAGCCTTGACCTCGATGGCCGCCCGCGCATTGTTGGCAGCACGGTGGACATGGGCGCCTACGAATTTCAGGGCGCCGGGATGAGCGAATTCATCGGCTGGCTCCAGCAATACGGCCTGGCCACGGACGGCTCGGCGGATTACGTGGACGCCGACGGCGACGGCCTGAACAACTGGCAGGAATGGCAGACCGGCACCAATCCGACCAACGCGCTGTCCGTGTTCAGAATGGCATCGGCCCGGGCGACCAACAATCCGCCGGGACTGGTAGTCACCTGGCAGAGCGTGAGCGGTATCAGCTACTTCCTCCAACGCGGCACCAACCTTGGTGCGCCGCCGGCCTTCTCGACCATTCGGACCAACATCACCGGCCAGGCCGGGACGACCAGTTACACCGACACCAACGCCACCGGTTTCGGCCCGTACTTCTACCGCGCCGGCGTGCCGTAATCCGGTCCGCCGATTCCCATCGGCGGCTACAGGCTGAACGGGCTACTGCGCCTCAAAGCCCAGCCTTGAGAAACTCCACAACTAAGCTTCAATCAAGCTGATTCTCTCCTTGAATTGATGTAGATAACCTGATAACATCGGGGCGTTAATAGAAAGGGCTTCGATGAAACGACTCCTTTTGCAGCTGGCTGCCGTCGGCACTCTGACTTTCCATCTCAACACGTCCGCAACGGTGCGCTACGTGGACCTGAACTGCGCGAACCCGGTCCCGCCTTACACCGACTGGAGCAGCGCGGCGACCAACATCCAGGACGCGGTTGATGCCGCGGCGGACGGCGACCAGGTGCTCGCGACCAACGGAGTTTACCAGACCGGCGGCACGATGACGGACATGACCAACCGGGTGACGGTGATCAAGCCGATAACGGTGCAAAGCGTCAACGGTCCCGCGGTGACGGTCATCCGGGGGTTTCAGGCGCCCGGCACGATTACCGGCGCCGGCGCGGTGCGGGGCGTTTACCTGGCCGGCGGCGCCTTGCTGTCGGGCTTCACGGTGACCGGCGGCGGCGCCAACAACTATGCCGCCGGAATCTACTGTGCTTCCGCCAGCGAAATCATCACCAACTGCGTGGTGACCGGCAATAACTCAGGCGCGTATGCCGGCGGAGTTTACTATGGCACGCTCTACAATTGCGTCGTTTCACAGAACGCGGCCATCTCCGACGGCGGCGGCTGTTATCACAGCCATTTGTACAACTGCCTCATAGCCACCAACACCGCCAACAATGGCGGCGGCATCGGCTATGGCTTCCTCGACAACTGCGTCCTGGCCGGGAATTTCGCGCGCACCAGCGGCGGCGGCACGTTCCTCGCCAGCAGCCTGAGAAACTGCACGCTCACCGGCAACCGCGCCAAACTCCAGGGCGGCGGAGCCTATGGCACGGGCGCTACTTACCAGAATTGCATCATTTACTACAACTACCTGGCCGCCGGCGGGAGTCCCTTTACGAATGTCTATGATAGCGGTCCCGACATTAAGAACTGTTGCCTGACGCCCCGGTTGGTCGGCGGAAATGGCAATCTCACCAACCCGCCGGTCTTCCTGGACTCCGCCGGCGGCAATTACCGCCTGCACCTCGGCTCTCCCTGCATCGATGCCGGCACGAACAGTGTTGTGTACTGGTCCACGGATATGGACGGCAACCCGCGCATCGTTGCCGGCACGGTGGACATCGGCGCCTACGAGAATCAGTACACGGGGACGGTGCATTACGTAAGTTTGACCAGCACGAACCCGCTGTCGCCCTATACCAATTGGGCGACCGCGGCGACCAACATTCAGTCCGCCGTGGCCGTGGCCTTGGACGGTGAGACGGTCGTTGCCGGAGACGGCACTTACAGTGTCGGGAGCGTGACGGTTTATGGTTCGGAGGCAAACCGCGTGGCTCTGACCAATGGCATCACGCTGGTGAGCCTGAATGGGTCGAAGGCGACGAGGATCGCGGGCGACACGCAAACCCGATGCGTTTATGTGGGCAGCAACGCGACGTTGAGCGGGTTTACGCTCATCTACGGCCAAACGAGAAGTTCCGGCGATCCGGTGCGGGAACAAAGCGGCGGCGGCGGCTGGTGCGAATCGTCGAACTCGGTTGTCGCCGATTGTCTGATCACCAACTGCACGGCCTGGCAAAACGGCGGCGGTGTATTCGGCGGCACGCTGTATCGCTGCACAGTGGCAGGCAATATGGCCAACAACTCCGGTGGCGGGGCATTTTCGAACACGGCCTGGGATTGCGCCCTGGTCAACAATTGGGCGACATCTGCCGGCGGCGGGGCGGCTTCCGCCAGCCTTTTTAACTGCCTGATTGCCAGCAACAATTATTCATCCGGCGGTTACGCCAACGGCGCCGGGGTGTACCAAGGAACGCTCTCGAATTGCACGCTCATCGCCAACGGGAAAATCTACGGCACCTCCGGCGGCGGGGCGTATCGCAGCACCCTCTTCCGATGCCTGTTATTGACCAATTATTCCACCTACGGCCCGGGCGGCGCCCAGTACAGCGAGTTGCATGAGTGTACCCTGATGGGGAATCAGGGCTCGAGCGGTGGCGGCACCTATCAATGCACCAATTACAATTGCGCCCTGCTGGGAAACCTGGGCAGCGGCGGCGGGATGTACGGTGGCATTTCCTATAACTGCCTCGTCATCAGCAACACGTCCGCTTCCCAGGGCGGCGGAGCTTCCTGGGCAACCCTCTACAACTGCACGGTCGTCGGCAACACCGCCACCAACGGCGGCGGCGGCGTCAATGCCAGTTCCCTTTACAACTGCATTGTCTATTCCAACTCGGCGCCGACCGGCTCGAACTGGCTGGCGTCGTCCTTGATTTATAATTGTTGCACGATCCCCGCGCCGTCCGGATACGGTAATATCACGAACGCCCCATCGTTTGTGAATGCGCCGGCCGGTGACTTCCGATTGCGGTGCGGCTCTCCCGGCATCAACGCCGGCAACAATTCGTACGTGACTGTGGCGACCGACTTCAACGGCAACCCGCGCATCACAGGCGGCGCCGTGGACATGGGCGCCTGTGAATTCAATCCAATTCAGGACTTGGTGCCGCAGATCCGTAAAAGCTTCAACTTCGATAATTTTGCGGCTGGCTACCCGGTGTCCTTTGCCGGCCTGGTTGCCGGCTGCCCGGATTATTTATGGTGGGACTTCGGCGATGGAATCACGGTCACCAACCAGGCTGCCGCGAGTCACGCCTGGGCCGGGCCAGGGACGTTCGACGTGGTCTTGACGGCGTATTCCGCCAGCCTGGGTTACGGATTGTCGGCGACGACCCGGGTTCAGGTGGTGCAACAGCCGGTTTATTATGTGGATGCAAACAGCCCGGGGCCGGTCACACCTTACAACAGTTGGTCCACGGCGGCACGCTCCATCCAGGACGGCATTTACGCGGGCAACACGCCGGGACGCCTGGTTCTGGTGACCAATGGCATGTATTACGGCCAGGTCGGCGGAGCCATCCAGTGGAAGAATGTAATGCTGACGAACATCGTTGTGGTACAAAGCGTCAATGGCCCCGGCGCCACCATCATCAACAACTACTATCCTTACCGTGTCGCCTGCGTCGGCAATTACTCCGTATTGGACGGATTCACGGTAACCGGCGGAAGCGCTTCGTCAGGAACCAATCTCTACCAGGACCAGTGCGGCGGTGGCCTCTGGTGCGAGTCCAACGGCATGGTCACCAACTGCACGATCACGGGCAACACCGCCGGCTACGGCGGCGGGGGCGCCTATCAGGGGATATTTTACAATTGCGTCTTTACGAATAACTCGGTTCCGAATCTGAATACCAACGGCGGCGGGGGCGGGGGCGCCTATTCCGGCACCTTTTACAACTGCCTTTTCATCAGTAACACGGTCGCGGGCGCTCCCGACTTCGGTGGCGGCGGAGCCACCTGTCAAAGCGTCTTGTACAACTCTTTCGTGCTCGGCAATCAGGCTCTGAACATGGTGCGGGGCGGAGGTTGTTACGGCAGTGTGCTTTCCAACTGCGTGGTGATGTACAATCAGGATCTTAACTACAACGGCGGCGGAGTCAGCTACAGCACGCTTTACGATTGCACGGTTTGCAGCAACACCGCCTCCCGCGGCGGCGGAGGTGCATCTTCCACCTTCTGGAATTGCCTGTTGATCGAGAATTGCGCCACCAACGGCGGCGCGACCGCCTGGAGTTCCCTTCACAATTGCCTGGTGGTCAGCAACCTGGCGGCGAACTACGCGGGAGGTGTTTACAATGGCTCCAACTGCTACAACTGCACCGTGGTAAAGAATACCGCGTATCGCGGCGGCGGATTATACGGAACCACCTACCCCTGCCTGATCTTCAACAGCATCATTTTTGGCAACACGGCTTCGAGCGTCAGCCAGGATTGGGAAGGCTTGGTTCAAAGTTATGACAGTTGTTCCATCCCTAGGCTGAATCCCACGAGCCCCAGCTACGGTAATATCACCAACGACCCGGTTTTTGTTGATGCCGGCTTCCACCTGTCCGCCGCTTCTCCCTGCCGCGGCGCCGGCAGTCCGCTCTTCGTCAGCGGAACCGATCTCGACGGCGAGGCCTGGAACAGTCCGCCCTCGATGGGTGCCGATGAAGTTTATGACGCCGATTTCGCCGGAGCTTTAACTGTGCTCATTCAGGCAGGCCAAACCGACGTGCTGGTGAATCGTTCCCTGGGCCTGGCGGGCCAGGTCACCGGCCGCGCCGCACGACTGGACTGGTCGTTCGGCGATGGGACCACCCTCAGCAACGCCAATTTCTTCACCTCTCACTCGTGGACCAATCCCGGCGATTACTCCGTCACCCTCACCGCTTACAACGCGGATTATCCCGGTGGCGTTTCCACTGACCTGTGGATCCATGTTCAGCCGCTCAAGCCGCCTTTGCTCCAGCCCACTTCTTTTTCCTCGTCTCCCGGCAATGGCTTCGAATTCCAGTTCGCCGGCCAGTCCAACGCCATTTACACCGTGCAAAATGCCACCAATCTCGCGCCGCCCGTTGTCTGGCAGGACCTGCAGACGCTGGTCAGCACCGGCGGCGTGGTCCGGGTCAGGGATACCAACGCCACCTGGGGAACCAGCTTCTATCGCGTGGGCGTGCAGTGACCTTCTCGGAGTGCGGTGATATGTCACCGCAGTCCAAATTTATCTGACGAGTTCAAACGCGAAACCCTTCAGGTACTCCGTCTCCGGTATCATCGGGATGACCGGGTGATCCGGGCTTTGCGCGTAGGTCGCCACCCGCCGCAATACGTGGCGTGTGTCGTAGGCGGCCGACAAAATCACGTCCTGGAAAGTCACGGTGTCCACGTGATGCGAACAGCAGAACGTCGCGAGCGTGCCGCCCGGCCGGAGCAGCTTGAGCGCCCGCAGGTGGATCTCCTTGTAGCCGCGCAGCGCATCGGGCACCGAAGCCCGATTGCGCGTGAACGACGGCGGGTCGAGCACGATCAAGTCAAACTTTGGAACAACTTTTTCGTGCGGCTTGACGGCCGTCTGCGTCTTGAGCCAGTCGAACACGTTCACGGCTTCAAATGAGCATTGGTCCGCCACCCCATTGGCAACGGCATTCCGCTTCGAGGCCTCAACTGCCTCGGCGCTCTGGTCGAGCAAATGAACATGGGCCGCGCCGGCCCGCGCGGCGTGCAGGCCGAACCCGCCCAGGAAGCTGAAGCAATCCAGCACCTGCGCGCCCTGTGCAAATTGAGCCACCGCCTGATAATTCACCTGCTGGTCGAGATACAGCCCCGTCTTGTGCCCTTCAGCCAGGTCGGTTTCAAATTTCAGCCCGTTCAGATTTACCGTCACCGGCCCACTCAATTCGCCGGCCAGAATCCCCTGCCCTTCGCCCAGGCCTTCGAACTTGCGCGACGCCATGTCGCTGCGCTCGAGAATCGCCCGGGGCGAGAAAATCTTTTGCAGCGCCGCGACGATTTGCGCCTTGCGCTGGTCCATGCCCAGCGACGAAATCTGCACCACCAGCACATCCTTGCCGCCTTTGGTGGGGCGAGCGTACTCGCGAGCCGGCTCACCAGCAGCCTCGCCGTACGCATATTTGTCCACAATAAGTCCGCTCAGGAAATCGCTTTCGGCGTTGACGACGCGGAAGGACGTGGCTTGCGGGAGATGTTTTTGCCGGATGGCCAGCGCAGCGCGAATCCGTTCCTCGAAAAACGCCTCGTTGACCTCAACCCGGTCCGGCGACAGGACACGGACATTAATTTTTGATTTGGAATTGAAAAAACCGGTGCCGAGCAGGCGCTGGCGGTGGTCTTTCACCTGGACGAGTTCGCCGTCAACCGGTGGATGCGTCAGGCGCAGAATTTCCGTGTGATAAATCCACGGGTGGCCGGCCACGATGCGGTCGGCCTCGCCCGGTTTCAGCAGGACAGTGGGTAGTGATTCCATGGTTTGTAAACAGGTTTAGTTGGAGTCCACGCTTTGGCGTGCTGTACGAACAAGCTGAAGCTTGAATTCCAACCCGGATATCAAGCCAGAAACGGGCGTCCGGGGAAAGAAAATGTTCCCACCCGGCATGGGCAAAAGCTGTAATGATAGTAATTATTTGCTTGAATCGCGGCCGAAAGAGGCGGATATAAAGACAAGCCTATGAACTCCAGCGGCACAGTGAGCGCCTTGTTGCACCACAAATCATCCGAACTCTGGTCCGTGGCCCCGGAAGCCACCGTTTTCGAAGCCATCAAGCTGATGGCCGACAAGAACATCGGCGCGCTCCTGGTCATGTCCGGCGGGAAACTGGCGGGGATGTTTACCGAGCGCGATTACACCCGCAAGATCGCGCTCCAGGGCAAAACCTCCAAGGAAACTCGCGTGCGCGATGTCTTGACCCGCGAAGTGGTTTCCGTCGGCATGAACCATTCCGTCGAGGAATGCATGAAGCTGATGACCGAACACCGCGTCCGGCATCTGCCCGTCGTGGAAGCGGACAAAGTCGTCGGCCTCGTGTCCATCGGCGACCTGGTGAACTGGATCATCTCCACCCAGAGCGCGCAGATTGACCAGATGGCGCAATACATTTCCGGCGGTTATCCGCAGCATTCCACCTGACTGCCCCTGCAAAGTAGCAGCGGACATGAGTCGGCTCCAATTCTCGAAAGAACCTGGTGTTATCGGGGGTTGATGTAGCGTCGAGCCTCTGGCTCGAAATCAGGGCAAAGCACCGATCCTACCCGGCAAACGACGACACCGCCGAGAATTCCAAAAGTGGTTTGAGCCAGCTTACGCTGGCGGCTACGAAAGGAACGATCCTTGGAGACTGTCTTAAAATATCTGTCTGGCCTACGGAGTTGGGAAGCTCCGTGAACCCGCAGTCAAGATGACTGCGCTACCGCGTAGCGCAGGCTTCCAGTCTGCGGGATAAGGCGACAGCCTGCCGCCAATTTCGAATTTTCAGCCAGCTACGGCTTGGCCGGCGGCGAATTGGTGGCCGGCGCGGTCGCGGTGTCCTGAACCCGCTTGGCCGTGAAGTCCTCCTCGGCGAAATCACCCACCTTGCGGTGGAACTTGATTTCGTCGCCGGCAATCTTGCCGGTGTATTCGATGCGGATGTCGTTGTCGCCGAACTTGAACGGTTCCACAAAGAAAATGCCGTTGGTGGTGATGATGCCCTCGGTGATGACCACCTCATTGGTGCCCATCTCCCGCTCGCCGACGGCTTTGCCCGTGAGGTTGGTCCCGGCCACCTTGAATTCGAAGGTATATTTCTGCAGGCCGATCTGGCTGTCAAACTGGCCTTTCCATTTTCCGGCGACGTTGTCTCCGGCGCGCGCGGTTCCGGCCAGCGCCAGGGCGCCGACCGCGATGATCAATAGTTGGGTGAAAATTTTCATAGTTGGTTGCGATGAATTTGGTTTGGACCGTCACAGGAAGCCAAAAGAGAGCAATGTTGGCAAGCACGACTGTGGAAGCGCAAATCCGGATGGAACGGCGGAGGGCCGCCACACTCCAAAGCACTGACGCGACTTCTTACCACTCACGACGGGTGCGAAGCGTCCTGGAGTGCGCCAGTCCTGTGGCGCTTAGGCGCGACCCGTCCTCCGTAACAGCAATACTGCGGAGGGTGGAGAAACGACACCGCGAGGACTCGTCCCGCCGTAGCCAGGCGAAGGCGGAAGGCACAGCGCATGTTGCCGGCAGCGATTTGGTGTTAGGAGTTTTGGTCATTTGAGTATTTCCTTGGGGAATGCCTCACCCACAGGCCAATCATTTATCCCCTTGGCCTTCCACGCCAAGATTAGGATACATCCCACGAACAGAATAGTAATTACCTTCTCAGCCACGAACAAATAACCTTTCCATGGATGCGACCCCGAGCAATAAAACGCCATGCCAATTCCGATCAATCCAGCGGCGAAGAAGAATAAAATAACGGCAACGTAGTGAGCCTTAAGCAGGAAACGAGATTTATTCTTCAGGCCCCAGCTATGAAATCCATAAACGTTGCCAAGATCTGATGACTGACAGTTCTTAACAAGGCTCTTTTCAAGAGCCGCCAAATAAACGGCATCTCTACGCATCCGAGATACCTCACCTACCCAGACAGCCGCAGCATTTCCACGCGCTGCGGCTGACGCTACGCGCACAGCCGCGCGCCGCCAAATCAGGACGTGCCGGCTCGTTGAATCTGTGTAACGTCGAACCTGCGGCTCGAAATCGGCGCACAGCGCCGACACTTCACCGGACGGTACTGCCGCGCCGCCTGGCCGAGCGGCAGATCGGCCCTCCCAATGAAATTGGCACCATTCCGACTGCTCTGCAATTGCGTGACACCGCCTCCTTCTGCGGGTACATTCCCATCGTTGTTGATTTCGTAAATCGTATATCGCAAATCGTATATCACTATGCGTTCTGACATCGTCAAAAAAGGCTTTGAACGGGCGCCGCACCGTGCCCTGCTCCGCGCCACCGGCTCCATCGAGTCCGAGGCCGACTGGGACAAGCCGTTCATCGCCATCGCCAATTCCTACACCGATTGCATCCCCGGCCACGCCCACCTCAACGAGGTCGGCCTGCTCGTCAAACGCCTCGTGCGCGCCGCCGGCGGCGTGCCCTTCATCTTTAATACCATCGGCGTGGACGACGGCATCGCCATGGGCCACTCCGGCATGCTCTATTCCCTGCCCTCGCGCGAGCTCATCGCCGATTGCGTCGAGTCCATGCTCAAGGCGCATTGCTTCGACGGCATGGTTTGCATCCCGAACTGCGACAAGATCGTCCCCGGTATGTTGATGGCCACGATGCGCGTGAACATCCCCACGGTGTTCGTCAGCGGCGGGCCGATGGCAGCAGGCATCGCCGAACAAAAAGCCGCGCACGAGGACCTCGCCGGTTACCTGCAACCGGCCGCGGGCAAGTCCGACCTGATTTCCGTGTTCAAAGGCGTCGGCGAACTTCAGGCCGGCAAAATCACCGAGGAACAGTTGAAGAAGCTCGAACAAACCGCCTGCCCGACGTGCGGTTCATGTTCCGGTATGTTCACGGCCAATTCGATGAACTGCCTCTGCGAGGCGCTCGGCATCGCGTTGCCCGGCAACGGCACCATCCTCGCCGTGTCCAAGGAACGCGAGGCGCTCTACGACCGCGCCGCCCGCAGCATCGTCAGGCTCGTCGAGCACGACATCAAGCCGCGCGACATCGCCACGATCGAGGCGTTCGACAACGCGCTGATGCTCGACGTCGCCATGGGCGGCTCGACCAACACGATTTTGCACACGCTCGCCATCGCGCGCGAAGCAGGCATTCCGTACGACATCAAACGCATTGACGACATCTCGCGCCGGATACCGTGCCTCTGCAAGGTGTCGCCGTCGTCGAATTATCACGTGCAGGACGTGCACCGCGCCGGGGGCATCCACACTATCCTCGGCGAACTCAAGCGCATGGGCGCGCTCAACACCTCGTGCAAGACCGTCACCGGCAAAACCATTGGCGAGAATATTGATGAATGGGACGTGCGCTCGGAGAGCTGCACCGCGTGGGCCCGGACGGCGCGCGTCTCGGGCGCGTCTGCGATTGTGGTGGACCCGAATGACAAGATGGGCCCGGCCGCCCGCACCACGAGCGGCAACCTGGCGCCCAAGCCGATGCTGTTCTTCCCCGCCGACCCGCTGGCCATCACGCTCTGGCGCGATGCCGCCGCCTGGAACGCCGGCGATGTCGAGGCGCAAATCGATTTGTTCGACGCCAAGGCGACGCTGAAGCTGCCCGACGGTAGCGCTTTGAAGGGGCACGACCTTTTGCGGCAGAACGTCAAGGAACAGCTTCAGGCAGCGAAGGGGTTGGTCCGCGCCGAACTCGGCGAGTTTCGCGAGGAGCCGGTGCTCCTGATGTGGCGTTACGAGAAAGGCGGCACCCGGACGCCGCACGCGATGGTGCGCGTGAAGAAGCTCAAGAACTGGACCATCGCCCGCGCGGAGTTCGACACCGACCCGAAGCACCTGGCCAAGGTCAAGCCGAGCGGCCTGATGCCGTACGATTCGGCGTTCATGTTCGACGCGAAGGATTGCATTCGGACCAAGGACACCGCCTACACACCCGACGGCGGCTTGGCGATTCTTTACGGCCAGCTCGCGCCGGAAGGCAGTGTGGTGAAGACGGCTGGTATCAGCGCCGAGTTTTTCAAGAATTGTGGCCCCGGTTTTGTGTTTGAAGGACCGTGCGTGATTTTTGAAAGCCAGGATGACGCCTGCGCCGGGATTTTAGCCGGCAAGGTCAAGGCCGGCGACGTGGTCATCATCCGCAACGAAGGCCCACGCGGCGGGCCGGGCATGCAGGAGATGCTGTCACCGACGAGTTACATTGTCGGCATGGGGCTGGGCGACAAGTGCGCGCTGATCACGGACGGCCGGTTCAGCGGCGGCACGGCGGGTGCGTGCATCGGGCACGTCTCGCCCGAGGCCGAGGAAGGCGGGCCGATCGGCCTGCTCAAGGCCGGCGACCGCATCCGGATTGATTTCCCGAACCGCAAGATCGACATCTTGGTGCCCGAAGCCGAGCTGGCGGAGCGGAGGAAGAATTTCAAACCCGTGAAACGCGAGCTGGGCGGCTGGCTGGCGCGCTACCAGAAGCTGGTCACCAACGCGAGCCAGGGTGGGATATTGAGTGTTTAACCTGTCCGGCTGCCCTCTCGCATCGGATGGGAGAGGGAGAATTTTCCGCCGTCTATCATAAAATCGCGCGGCGATGACTGCCGAACGATCATTGGCAAATCCAGCACATGCGATTGCGGTGCCCTCGCCCGTCGGACGGGAGAGGGTCAGAGTGAAGGTTTTTCCTTTGTTTTACCTGAAAAAGATTGATTCCCGACCGTTGCGCCGCCACAGTTTCCTGCTCCCGGCGGAGAGGTGGCCGAGTGGTTGAAGGCACACGCCTGGAAAGCGTGCATAGTCCAAAAGGCTATCGAGGGTTCGAATCCCTCCCTCTCCGCCAGTTTGATTTTAAAAGGCCGCTAGGCTTGACTTCCTTCTTTCCTCTCTTCATAAACTACCGTCAAATACTATGATAACAAATCTAACGCCGAAGCAACTACGTCAGGCTGC
>DATJOW010000015.1:0-22609 GCA_035506715.1 Candidatus Acidiferrum sp.
CCGGGATCCGCAACATCGATGCCAGCGAAATCAAATCGGCGCCGATGTGGCCGTAGCTGATGCTGCCGTGGTTGGCACTCCAGTTGTTCATGACGGTGTAAACGTCGCGGAAGGCGCCCTGCCCCGTCACTTTCGGCGTAAACCATGTCGTCGGCCACGTCGGGTTCGTGCGCTCGTCGAGCGTCTTATGAACGTTCGCCGGCAAATCCACCGACCAGCCCTCGGCGATTTGCAGCGCCGGGCCCAGCCCTTTTACCAGGCTGATGCGGCACATCGTCATCGGCATCCCGCCGCGCGAGAGGTAAAGCGACGAGAATCCGCCGCCGCGGAAATATTCGTAAACCGCCGCCGGCCAGCTCGTGGCCTTCAGGCATTTCTCCACCTCGGCTTTGCTGATTTCCCAAAACGGCTTCATGGCCGGCTTGCCGTCGCGCTCCTGCTGTCCGGTGCCATCGAGCGTTGCCGCGCCGGAATTAATGAGATGCAACACGCCGTTCTCGCTCCTGCCCGACAATTTGTGGCCGGTGACGCGCTTGACGGATTCAGGGCTCCAGTACGTCCGCACGTCGGCGAAAATCTGCGCCGTGTTGGTGAGCAGATAACCCGCCAGCATGCACGCGCCGTTCAACGCGTCGTTTTCCGTCGCGAAAATCATCGGCGGCCGGATGCCGTTCCAGTCAAATGACGAATTCAAGATGGCCTCCATGAAATCGCCATTGGGATAATGGTCCGTCCAATGACGCTGCCCTTGAAAACCGCCCGCGACGGCATTGTGGCCGAGCGCCTCCTCGCCGAAGCCGAGCTCGGCCAGACGCGGATTGCCCGCCATCAGGTCGCGCGCAACCATCGTCATCTTCACCACCGTCTCCCATTCCCAATCCTTGCGCGCCCGGTCGTGCTGCGACTTCGCCGGGTTCCAGTCCTTGCCTGCTCTGCAATTCGACCGCGTCCAGGCCAGCGCGCGCTTGAACTCGCGCTCGTCATAAATCTTCTCCTCGATGCGCCGCACCAACTCCGTCATGTCCACGCACTCGACCCGCATGCCGAGGTAGCTCTCAAAAAACGGCTGGTCCACGATGGAGCCGGCGATGCCCATGGAAACCGCGCCCAGCGAGAGGTAACTTTTGCCCCGCATCAGGGCCACCGCAAGACCGGCGCGCGCGAACCGGAGGATTTTCTCCTGCACATCGGCCGGAATACTCGTGTCGCCGCCGTCCTGGACGTCGCGCCCGTAAATGCTGAAGGCTGGCAGCCCCTTTTGGTTGTGGCCGGCCAGCACCGCCGCCAGGTAAACCGCCCCGGGCCGCTCCGTGCCGTTGAAGCCCCACACCGCCTTGGGAATCAGCGGGTCCATGTCCATGGTCTCGCTGCCATAGCACCAGCAGGGCGTCACGGTGAGCGACACGCCCACGCCGGCGCGCGCAAATTTCTCGGCGCACGCGGCCGCTTCGGCCACGCCGCCGATGCATGAGTCGGCAATGACGCACTCGACCGGTTTGCCGTTCGGGTAGCGCAGGTTGGCCGACAGGAATTTCGCCGCGTTTCTCGCCATGGCCATGACCTGCTTGTCGAGCGACTCGCGCACACCCTTGCGCCGGCCGTCAATCGTGGGCCGGATGCCGATTTTCGGAAGGGAACCGATGAGCGGAAATGGGTTTTTCATAAGTGAATGACGCAGTTTTGCAAGCAGCTTTGTTCCTGTCACCTCTTATTTTCCGGCTTCACCCGTCGGGAATTTGCATTGCCAAATGCGCCCGGCCCCACAAAATGAAACCTCCGATGACCCACCGGCAAATTTCATTGTTGGTCGGCTTGAGTTTATTGCTTTGGAGTCCGGCCCTGAGCGCGCCGCCCGGTCCTCCGGCCGCCGGGCATTTCGACTATTGTTATCCGGGTGATGACCTGGGGGCGGTTTACCATCCGGAGGAAACGGTGATCAAATTGTGGGCGCCCACGGCGAAGGACGTTCAGCTGGTTTTATTCGAGGACGCGACGAATCAAACTTCCCGGCTGGTTCCGATGACCCGCGACCAGGATGGTGTCTGGTCCGCCAGCTTGAAGGGGGACATGGATGGCAAATACTATTTGTACGAGATCACTCACGCGGACGCCGGCGCGGCCAGGCCGGTCGTCGATCGCGTCAACGATCCCTATGCCCGTGGATGTTCCGCCAACACCGGCCGGACTTTGATTTACGCTCCCCGGAAAACAAACCCCGATCACTGGAATGAAGATCATTTCGTGACGTTGAAAAACAATGTGGACGCTGTGCTCTACGAGGCACATATCCGGGACTTTTCCATCAACACAAATTCCTGCGTCTCCAATGCACATCGCGGAAAATATCTGGGCATGGTCGAGGAAAACCGCCGGATGCCAAATGGTGAAGGCTGCGGCATCGAACACTTGAAGCAGCTCGGCATTACGCATGTTCACCTGCTGCCGGTGTTTGATTATGCCGTCGGCGACGAAACCCAGAAGGTGGACGATTATACCTGGTATAGCTGGGGTTACGACCCGGTCCTGTACAACACGCCGGAAGGTTCCTACGCCACCGACGCCAACGGCACCGCCCGCCAGCGTGAATTCAAACAAATGGTCCAGGCCTTCCACCGGAACCACATCGGCGTCATCATGGACGTGGTTTACAATCACACTGCCGCCACCGGATCCAGCCGGGCGTCCATCTTCGACAAGGTCGTTCCCGGCTACTACTATCGGATGGATCCAGCCGGCAGGTACGCCAACGGGACCGGCTGCGGCAATGAACTCGCCTCGGAAAAACCGATGGTGCGGAAATTCATCGTGGATTCCATCAAATACTGGATGACCGAGTATCACATTGACGGATTCCGGTTCGACCTGATGGGCATTCTGGACCGCGACACCATGCGCGAGGTTTATCGCGAGGCCAAAAAGATCAATCCGAACGTCATCATTTACGGCGAAGGCTGGCAAATGGAGCACGTGCTGCCGCCTGACCGGATGATGACCCAGGCCCACGTGGCCGGCACAGGCATTGCCGCCTTCAATGACGGCATCCGCGACAACATCAAGGGCGATTACGCGGAAAAGACGGCCTGCGGGTTTGTGCAAGGCGCCGGACCGCAATATGGCGGCATGGGGCGCTTTCACTTGAACATCAAAGGGCAAAGCACCGGCCGGGACCAGGAAACCATCCCGGTGGTTTCGCCGAACGAAACGGTCAACTATGCTTCGGCTCACGACGATTTGTGTCTCTGGGACAAGCTGCTGACCTCCGCTCCAACCGTACCGGAAGCGCTGCGCGAGAACATGGACAAGCTGGCCGCCGGCATCGTGCTGACCTCCCAGGGAATTCCCTTCCTCCACGCCGGCGACGAATTTCTCCGGTCCAAAAACCTGAATTCGAACAGCTACGACGACAACAATCCGCGGGTGAATCCGATTGACTGGTCGCTCAAGACCAAACACAAGGACGTGTTCGAATTTTATCGAGGCCTGATCGCGCTCCGGCGGGCGCATCCGGCTTTTCGCATGACGGAGAAGGCCCAGGTGGACGCGGCCCTGGAATTCGCGCCGGTCGTGCCGGCCAATGTGGTTGAATACGTGCTGAAGGACCACGCGAACGGCGACCGTTGGAAAACCATCCTGGTGATTTTTAACGGGAACAAGGAACCTCAAAATCTAAAGGTGACCGGCGATTGGTCCATCGTGGCAAATGACAAGGCCGCCGGAACGGAGACGCTGCAAACCGTAAAGGACAAAATCCGTGTCGAACCCTTCTCGCTGGTGATCGCCCACACGGACGGCGCATATCAATTGGATCCCAACCATTGAGTTGAGGTCTGACCTTTCCTGCCAGATGCCGGACCCGGCATCATGTAGCGTCGAGGCTGAGCCTCGACCGATTCGGCAGGGACGCGCCGCCGGGACGTCCGTCTGGTGCGGCAGGTGTCCTGACGAGCCGTCTTTTTGTTGTGGTAAGGTCGCCTCTATTGACGAACCGTTCACTCAACACTCAGCACTCAACCGAGCCTTAACCGTTGATAAACGCTGATTTGGGGTAGGGTCGCATCGCTGAGGCGACCGCGAAAAAATTCTGCTGGCTATTGCTCGCCTTGATCGGTTTGCAGGGCAGATGAACGGTTATTGACACCCCGTCAAACCGGCGTAGCATCGGCCCAGTATCAGAAAATCGGGTATGAAAACCATCGGCTTCCGGGTAAACAATGATCAACCTTCAAACTCGTGACCATGAAACCGAACCTCGACAGGATAGATGACGCCGTGATGGCCTTGTTGTTTCTCACCAGTTTCACCGAAGGCCACCGCGCATTCAACATCACCCGGGCGTGGAAGGGACACGACTGGGACGCGCTCAACCGGCTCCATGAAAAGGGCCTCATCCAAGACCCGAAGAGCAAGAGCAAGTCGGTGGTGCTGACCGAGGCGGGTCAAAAACGGGCGGAGGAATTGTTCAATCGGCTGTTTTGCGAATAAGGCCTTCCCTCGCCATGCCGACCGGTGCTAAAAAGCGAATCCGACGCCGTTGGGGCGCGTCGTGGACTGTTGCCGAATTGAATCAACTCGGCAAAAAACCGGATTCTGTCCTCGCCCGGCGCTGGGGCCGCACCATCAAGGAAGTGGTGGCCGAACGCGAACGTCAACGCATCAACTTGTGCCTGCCGCCCCGCCGCTGGACCGCGAGAGAGATCAAACTGCTTGGCCGGTTCAACGATTGCGAAGTCGCCAGACGTTTGCGGCGAACTGCTGACCAGGTGCGTAAGATGAGGGTCCGCCTGGGAATTCCTTCCATTCGCCCGCAGCACATCAAAAAGTGGACGCGGGCCGAAGAGAAACTCCTGGGCACCATGCCCGACCGCAAACTGGGCCAGCGGCTTGGCCGCAACGCAGCCGCCGTCCGCGTCCATCGTCTCGCGCTCGGGCTTCGCAAATACCATTTAATCATGCGACCTTGGTCGCTTGAGGAGGAAAAACTGCTCGGCACGGCGGGGGACAGCGTGATCGCCGCGCGTCTCCATCGTACTCGCCTGTCGGTATCGCAACACCGCCGGGCGCTTAACCTTCCTCCGGCGCCGCGTGTTTTCCCCAACGCATGGACGCCCAAACAGGATGCCCTGTTGGGGAAATTTTTTGATGCGGAGGTGGCCCGTCGGATCGGTCGCACGGTTTTGGCAGTGGAGCAGCGCCGCGCCAAACTCAGGATTCCCGCACTGCCCAATCCCAACGCCAAAAGCCGCCCCTACACGCGGGCGGAAGACAAATTACTCGGCACCATGCCGGATGCAGAACTGGCGCGACGGCTCAACCGCACCATGTTCGCCATCCAGGCGCGCCGCATTGCGTTCAAGATCCCCAAGTTTGCGGCCCAACGGCGGCCCTGGACACCTGACGCAATCGCGCTGCTCGGCAAACTGCCGGATGAAGAAATCGTCCGCCGATTCGGCCGCACGTTGGAATCCGTCAAAGTTCGCCGGGGAAAACTTGGCATTGCCAAACCTGATTCCAAGCATCGCCGCTGGCTTCCTTGGGAAGGCAAATTGCTTGGAAAGCTCCCGGACACGGAAGTTGCGAGGCGCACGGGACATCCCGTCGGCTCGGTCAGCGCCCGGCGCAATCAATTCGGCTTGCGCGATCCGAGCAGACGTCCCTTCTGGACTCGCGAAGAAGATCTCCTGCTCGGCCAAGGCTCGGATACGGTTGTGGCGCGTCGTGTTCACCGGTCAATTAGCAGCGTTAAATATCGCCGATTCAAACTGAAAATTCCGGCCTGGCGGCGCGATTGACCGACGGATCCCGGGAGCGCTGGCGCCTGTCGGGCCGAAGCTGAAGGCGAAGGCGGACGGGCTGTCCGCTGAAAAAATCCGCTGGCCAATGGCGGAATCCGGAAGTAGAACATCCACACCCTCAGCAGTTCCAAAGGGCAAAAATTTATGGACCGAATCAGTCAAAGCTGCGTCGGCAAAGTTGCAATGCCGAACACCGCCACGCCTTCCCCTTCAGCCATTGCCCCAATGGTCCACTGGATCCGCCACGAAAAGGTAATTCTGGATTTCGATCTCGCCGCACTTTACGGAGTCGAAGCTCGCGCGCTGAATCAGGCTGTCAAACGCAATCTCGACCGCTTCCCGCATGACTTCATGTTCCACCTCACACCTGCCGAAGCGGATGAGGTCCGTCGCCGGGTATCACAAACTGTGACTCCCGTGTCAGGCGCTCAGTCGAACTCATCACAAATTGTGATGAGTTCCCGAAAACACCGGGGCCATGCATATCTTCCCTATGCCTTTACCGAGCAGGGCGTCGCCATGCTGTCCAGCGTCCTCCGCTCGCCCCGGGCCGTCCAGGTCAACATCGCCATCATGCGCACCTTCGTCCAGTTGCGCCGCCTCATGGATTCCAATCGCGACCTGGCCCGCCGGATTGACGCCCTGGAAAAGAAGTACGACGAACAATTCCGCGCCGTCTTTGACGCCATCAAACGCCTCATCGCCGAAGACAAAGTCCGCAAATCCAAACCCCGGCGAGAAATCGGCTTTCATGCCATCCCCCACTGACTAACCGTTCACTCAACACTCAGCACTCAACCGAGCCTTAACCGCTGATCAACGCTAATCGAAGCTAATCCGGTGGGCGAGCGCCTGTCGCGCCGAAGCTGAAGGCGAAGGCAGATACCCGCGACCCGTTCTGAAATCTTTTCACCGCCAAGAACGCCAGGAACGCAAAGGCGCAAGGCGAAGGCGGGAAAAATCTGCTGGCCATTGCTTACCTTGATTGGTTTGTAGCGCAAATGAACGGTTATTGACTCCCTGGCAAACCGGCGTAGCATCGCCTTAGAATCAGGAAATTTGGGTATGAATAAAGAAACAGAACAGGCTTCTAATGACATCGTTTGGGCATTTGACCTCGGTAAAGGCTCCATCGGCGAGGCGGTGCGGCAAGGCACAACTTTTCTTCACAAGGCATCGCTGCTGATACCGGCGGATTTTGCGGAAACCAAGACCGCCGCCAATCGCCGTCGCATGTGGCGCACGCGGCAGGCGCACAAGGCGCGCGAGCAATGGCTCAATGAGGTAATGGAAAAGGCGGGCATCGAAATTCTGAACGGGCGACAAATTGGCAAAGTTGACGAAAACGGGAAACCAATTCCACGATCGGATTGGAAAAAGAAAAAAGGGAAATGGATTGAGATTTCAAAAGCCGACCCGCGATTGGAGCGTGAGTTTGCAGAAAAGGGAGATTCAACTTGTTACACTTCGTGTCTGCTTCGCATCAAATTGCTGCGTGGAGAAAAACTTGAGCCGTGGCAAATCTACAAAGCATTTCATTCGGCGATCCAACGGCGTGGCTACGACCCGAACATTCCATGGAAAACTCGTGAGTCGCGGGCAAAAACAAAAAACAGTGATGATGATGAGGCCGGGACGCAGAAACGGATGGAAGAATTTGAACAGAAGCTAACGGAGATTTCCAAAGGCAGACCGGAATTTCACTATCCCTGCTACTTCGATGCCTATGAAATGGGGCTTTGGGACGGCGGTTCGCAATTCAAAGATCGAACCGATTGTCAGGCAAAAAGCACACGCAATCAGATCGTGTCGCGTAAGTTGGTCGAAAAAGAAATTCGCGACATGGTTGGTGCAGCAGCAAAGCATTTTCCGAAGCTGAAAGGTCAGGCGGATTTTCTTCTCTACGGTCAGGCAGGAGAAGCTTACGCCTCATACAAACCGGCGCTGCGAAAAAAATATAAACTGAAAGAAGGCGGTGCAAACGACTGGCATGGTGTCGTGGGTCAAAAGATTCCACGTTTTGAAAATCGCATCCTCAACAACTGTGCGCTGATTCCATGCCTGCATGTCTGCCGCAATCCCAGCCGTCAGCAATACAAGAATTTGCCGGAGGAAAAACTCCTGCCAGCGCAGGTTACGTTTCTGATGAAATTGAAAAATATGCGCGTCGAGGAAAAAACGCCAGAGCGCAAACAGCGCGGTCTGACGGCTGCGCAAATCAGGCAGATTTTTGACGAGTATGATCCTGAGCGAAAATACAACTTAAGCTCCAAGCAGTGGCGCAACTGGTGCGACAAGTTTGATTTGCTGCCTATCACCGACGCAGGCGAAAAAGCGTCAGCGACGGATGGTGAAACGACCAAGGAAAAGAAAAAGGAAGAAAAAGATGCCGTGGAAGCCCCGACCGCCAGCGGACGCAGCAGATTTTCGCGTCCGGCGTTGAGAATCTTGAAGGCTCTGATATTGAGTGGCCTGAAGCCGTCAGCAATGCACGAAAAACTGATGAAGCGCGACCCGGCACTGGTTGCTGAAATCGGCATGGATATTCTGGACGCTCCGCCAGTCAAAGAAAAAAAGACTGATTCAGGCAAAACAATTCGTACCTATCTCAAGCAGCCTCGGCCTTGGCTGCTGGTGTCTGATTTATCATTTCTGTTGGCCATGCGAAAAACGGGGGCGAAAGGAGATTCATGGGAGGATTTATTCATCCCGAACCAGCGTTTGGATCAGGTAGTTCAAGAGATTTCGGGCAACGGGAATGGTGACATGACGGCCGAGCGGCAACGAAGGGACAAAGCTATTCAAGACCTCATTGGTTCCCAGAATGACCCTAAAGTGCGTCACCGGCTGGCAACGTTTTGGGAAAGATTGAAATTGCTTGAAAATTTGAAAGATGAGGATGGGAAGCCTATTGGCGAACCCAGTCAAATCGTGTTGGAATTTGTCCGTGAAGATTTCATGGGCGAGAAGGCCAAAGGCAAATTGAGAAAGTTTCAGGACGAGCGTGCCGAGGCGCGGAAGAAAGCGCGGGAACATGGCGGGTTGAAATTTGAACTTTATGAAGCGCAAGGCGGAATTTGCCTTTATGGAAAGCAAGTCCTTAAGAATGGCAAGTTTGTTTGCATCGAGAATGGATTGCCAATGCCGGGCACGCCGGGTTGGGACACGCTGGTCATTGACCACATTGTTCCCCGTGAAGCTCCCTACAACGGGCCGGATGCGGCGGTGAATTATGTTCTCACCACGCCGGACGCTAATAATGCCAAACGCAAGCGCACACCGTTTGACTGGTTTCATCAAGACCGCATGGCGGAATGGGATGGCTATAAAAATTTTGTCACCTCGAAAATCGGAACGCTCGGCGGCAAGAAGGTTCAATTGCTGACGCGCTCTGATGCGGCAGATTTAGTCGGGAAATATACGTCACTGGCGGAAACAGCTTGGATTTCCAAACTGGCTCAAACACTTGTCCGTCTGCACTTCGGTTGGCCGTTGGAACACGAGCGTGGCAAGGAGCGTGTGACAGTGGTTCCCGGCGGATTGACGGGGCGCATTCGCAGAAAATACCTGCTGAATACTTTGCTGGACGAGCGGTTCAAAAACCAGACCACAGCCGAGATCAAACCAAAAGATGAAGAAGAGGCGGAAAAGGATCGCAGCGATCTGCGGCACCATGGGCTGGATGCCATGCTGATTAGTTTCTTTCCGGATTGGATGCGCAATCCACAAAAATCAGATTTCTTCCGCTTCCCGCCGCCGCTAGATCAGCCATTCCCTGGTAAACGCAACAAACACGCCGTTCGCGAGTTTTTCAAATCACAGCTTGATGAAGTTCTGCCGGAGAATTTGTTTTTGGAAAAAGCAAAGCTTGCAGAAATGGCATATGGGCGGTCGTTCCAGCCAGAAGAAACCAGTGCCAGCACTACGACGGTTAAATATAAAACAGCCAGACTTTCATTGGCTGAACTGGCATACGAAAACGACACGAATGACAAAGCCACTTACAGTCTCAAACGTGCACGACGCATGACCGGCGGCATCGCGGATGAAAATATACGAAAGAAAGTGCAAGAGTTTCTCAAAACAGAGCCGAGTGAACCGGCGTGGTCAGCTTTTTGCCAGAAGTTTGAAGCCGAATTCACCGGGCAAAAGCGGGCCAAGCTCGTTAAAATCGAAGTGCGGAAAGTTGCAGAGATTCGCACCCGACGCAGATCAATCAAGGAAATGGCCTACGAACAGGGCAATTCCCGCGAATATGATGTCGAATACGCCAGGGAAAATGTGACCGAGATTGTCGAGGACATCCCGGAACAAAAAATCATCAAAACGAAATTGCGTGAATTCTTTGCCGGAACCCCAAGCGAGAATCAATGTAAGGATTTCGCCGAAACGCTCAAGCCCATTGACCGAACCAGATTGCGCTCGAAGTTCGATGAAGGCGGGAAAAAGGCAAAGGCACGCACCGTGAAGTTTGCGATCTTCGCCCACCGCCCTATTCCGATGAAGTTCAATCTCGAAAAGGCGCACGCGAGGATAGATAAAGTTTGCGATGAGCATATTCGGCAGCGATTGCGTGCCTTCGTAAATCAAAATCCTCCACCTGACCAAAGCGCGTGGAACGCTTTCTGTGACATTCTTGCGCATGAACGGAAAGACAAAAATGGCAATCCTCTGAAAGATGCCGATGGCCATGTCATTTATGGCGCGGCGATCAAGAAGGTGCGGGTCAACGATGGCAGCCCCGATGAATACAAGGATTTTTCAAAAGACGGAACAGGCACGTTTTACAAAAATAAAAAAGAGCACAAGGGGCAGTTTGTTTATTTGGTGGATGACGGCACCCCTGACGGCGGGGTCAATGTGCGTCCGGTATATGTATTCGAATCTGTTCAAACAGTGAAAAAGGAAGTTGAAGCCGTTCCGAAATTCAAGCAGCTCATTGGATATTTTCAATCAGGTTGCACCATCGCCACAAAAGAACCCGTTCCGATTGACACTTTCAAACTCGTGACCTTGAACGAAGAAAAGAAGAAACGTCGGAAGGCAACAATTACGCCACTTGCACCAAATCGGTTTTTGTTAAAAACGATCATCACCAAATCCCAAGCGGTGGAGGCAGAAACAGCCGATGGCACAGTTATTGTCTCGACTCTTGCCCCTTTAATCAAAGCCGGCTTGCATCGGGTAAATGCTAAATCCGAAACCACAAGCGTATGAGCCACCACATTCTGCATGTTTTTCAGCACGGCGCGATTCTTGGCCGTGACCGCGGGTTCATCACCTGCCGGGCGGACGGTCAGGATGTGCGGCGGTTGCCGTTGGATGATATTCGCGCGGTCATCATCGCGGCACACGGCGTCACGCTCACGTCCAGTTTTCTTTCCGGCCTGATGGAGACGGACGGCATCGTTTTGCATTGCGACGAGCGATATCAACCATGCGGCTGGACGGCGCCGCTGGCGCGGGTGGTGGATTTGAAAACCTTTCAGCATCAGACAGCGCGGCCAAAGAAATTGAACGAGCGGCTTTGGCACGAAATGTTGCGCGGCAAGACGCTGAACCAATCGCGCGTGTTGCAGCACAAGAAAATCCGGTCGCCGCATCTGGAACTGGCGCTAAAGCTGGAGGAATTTGACGAGGCGAATTGCGCGCGGCGTTATTGGCAGCTTTATTTTCCATCCATCGGCTGGTCGGCCACGCGGCGCGACCGCAACGAGGACACCGCGCCGAACCAGATGCTCAATTACGGTTACGCGGTGCTGGCGGCGTTGTGCCATCGCAGCCTCATCATTCACGGATTGCTGCCGCAGCTCGGCGTGTTTCACAAACCACGCTATCGTTCTGAACCGCTGGTTTATGATCTCATGGAGTCGTTTCGCCCGGCGGTGGAGTTGATGCTGGCGGAATTCATGATACAGCCGGAAGTTTCAATGAAAGCGTGGGCCAAAAAAGTCGGCACGGAATTACGCGAGCGGCGCGTGATGCATCGGGAATACACGCTCAAATTGATGGACGCGATTGATGCGTCGGCCAATTCGCTGGCGCGGGCGTATGAGGAGCTTTCGGCCAAGCAATTTTGGGTACCGGAATTGCCGGAAGCGACGGCAGTGGTTGCATGAACAACAGTCCTTTTAGTATGGGTTGGCTCATGGCCATGTTTGATTTGCCGGTGATGACCAAGAAGGAGCGCAAGGTGGCGACACGGTTCAGAAATGATTTGCTCGATTGTGGATTCCTGATGATTCAATTCTCGGTTTATGCGCGACCATGCGTGAATTTTGAGCAATTGAGCAAGCACATCGGTTTCGTGCAAAAACTGGTGCCAGAAGCGGGCAATGTGCGGCTGCTTTACGTCACCGATGAACAATGGCTCAAAAGTGTGACAGTGATTGGACCGAATTATGAACAGGGCAATCGGGCAAATCATCCGAAGGTGCCAGACCAAGTGGAGTTTTGGGATTGAAAAAACAGGAGCGCCCGGACGTGACAAAGCAGTGGTCCGAACGCTCTTTCTTCAGTTAAGCCTTCCCCCCGGAAGCGCGTTAACTGCGCTAACTACATCACCGACAGGCTTCTCTGGCAAGCCTATTTTATCTCACGCGCCTCCGGGGGGAAGGCAAAACCGAACAACACAACGTGGTTCGAATCCAAGGATTTTATCTCACGCGCCTCCGGGGGGAAGGCAAAACAGCTCCAAGCAATGTGTAGGAGCCGTCTTGATTTTATCTCACGCGCCTCCGGGGGGAAGGCAAAACGAACGGCGGGTTGGCGCGTGGGGCTAACCGTAACACAAATCAACAATTCATTCTCCATTCCTCCACCCCACACGCCAACCCGCCGCTGGTTCGACTTCACCCACGCCCCGCTTTTCCGTGAGCTGGCAGACACGGCATCTGGTGTCTGACTGAATGCGGCAATTTACAATTCCATCGAGGTACAACCTCGACGCTACACCTACTCTTGGGAACCGATTTCACGTTAAAATCCGGCGCTGGCCAAACCCCGGCGATTTGTTAAGCTGGCGCCGATGCTCAATCCGCTGGCCAATCAACGCGTGAGGACAGCCCTCATCGAGCTGGGCCAAATTGCCATTCTGGCCAAGGAGGTGTCCGCCTCGGTGCTCCGGTGGCGCGTGGCCTGGCGTGACCTGGTTTACCAGATTTTTTTCATCGGCATCAAGTCCCAGTCCGTCGTCCTCATCACCGGCGCCTTCACCGGCATGGTCCTGGGCGCCCAGACCTACTTCCAGTTTCACAAAGTCAAGATGGACACCGCCACGCTGGCCGTGGTGGGCGTGTCCATGTGCAGCGAACTCGGCCCGGTGTTGACGGCCCTGATGGTGGCCGGACGCGTCGGCGCCGCCATCGCCGCCGAACTCGGCACGATGCGCGTGACCGAACAGATCGACGCGCTGCGGGCGCTGGCCACGCATCCGGTGGATTACCTGGTGGTGCCCCGGCTGCTCGCCGCGCATGTGGCCCTCCCCGTCCTCACCCTCGAAGCCATCATGGTCGGCATCCTGGCCAGCTATGTGGTCGGCGTGACCGTGCTGGGCATCGAACCGACTTATCTGTGGGACAACATGCTCAAGTACACGCACCAGGTGGATGTGGTCATCGGCCTGGTCAAGGCGTTCATCTATGGCGGCATCATCGCGCTCATCGGCTGCTACCGGGGCCTGACCTGCGGCCTGGGCGCCGAAGGCGTCGGTCGCGCCACCACCGAGGCGGCGGTGAATGCCTCCATCACCATCCTGATCGCAAACTTCTTCCTGACGCTGGTCATGGGCAAACTGGTGGGGCTGTTATGATCGAGGTCCGGAATCTGTACAAGCAGTTCAACCATCATTCCGTCCTGGCCGACGTGAGCTTTCGGATTGAAAACGGCGAGTCCGTCGCCATCATTGGTCGCAGCGGCAGCGGCAAAAGCGTGTTGCTCAAGCATCTCATCGGGCTGTTGCAGCCGGATGCCGGCGAGGTGCTGATTGACGGCGAAAGCATCGTGGCCATGGACGAGCGGCGGTTGCTGGGCGTGCGCCGGAAATTCGGCATGGTGTTTCAGGGCGGGGCGCTGTTTGATTCCATGACGGTGGCCGAAAATGTGGCGTTTGGCCTGCGCCGGCACGAGCACCTGACCGAGGCTGAAATCGCGCGGCGGGTGGCGGGCGTCCTGGAAGTGGTGGATTTGCCAGGCACGGAAAGCAAGAAGCCCGCCGAGCTGTCGGGCGGCATGCGCAAGCGGGCCGGGCTGGCCCGCGCCATCGTCTATGAGCCGCAAATTGTGCTGTACGACGAGCCGACCACCGGGCTGGACCCGATCGTGTCCGACAGCATCGACCAGTTGATGGTGCGGGTTCGGGACCGTTACCAGGTGACGACGGTGGTGGTGACGCACGACATGCGGACCGCGCGCCGGGTCGGGCAGCGGGTGTTGATGCTGCACGACCGGCGGATTTACGCGAGCGGCGCGCCGGAGGAAATTTTTGAGTCGTCGGACCCGGTCGTACGGCAGTTTGTTGACGGCGTCGCGGATGCGAAGGAAATGTTGATTTGAATCATGGATAAATCGCGCTTGGAAATCAAAGTGGGCCTGTTTGTGTTCATCGGGCTGGTGCTGCTGGCAGCGCTGATGATCATGTTCAGCAAGGGCGCCAGCCTGTTTCATGGCACGTACGACCTGCGCCTGCGCACGAGCAACGTCGGCGGCCTCAAACTCCGCGCGGGCGTCTTGCTCGCCGGCGTCCAGGTCGGCACCGTCTCCGCCATTCAACTGGCCGACGACGGCAAGAGCGTGACCATCCTGCTGAAAATTTACAGCCGGAATAAAATCTACCACGACGCGCGGTTCGTCATCGAACAGGCCGGATTCCTGGGCGACCCGTATGTCTCCGTCGTTCCCACCTCGAATGCGCCGCCGGTGCTGGCCAACGGCGACGAGGTGAACTGCCAGGAGCCGTTCAACCTGCAGGAGGTGGCCCGCTCAACCTCCGGATTCATCAAGCGCATCGAGGACACCGCCCGCAAGCTGGACGACTCCGTCACCGACCTGCGGCGGGTGGTGTTGAACGAGCAGGCGCTCACGAATTTTTCCATGGCCGTGAACAACATGCGCACCTTTTCGGAGCAGGCCCTGGGCACGGTGGGCGACATCAACGCGATGGTGGCGACGAATCGCGACCAGGTTGGACTGGCCGTCAGCAACATCGTTTTCTTCTCGCAGGAGTTGATCTCGCTGTCCGGTTCCGCCCGGAGCCTGATGGCCACCAACAGCACGGACATCACGGCCGCGGTGAAGAACATTGAAACTTCGACCGAGATATTGAAAAGCCTGATGGGCGACATCCAGAACGGCAAGGGAATTGCTGGCACCATGCTTCAGAACCAGCAATTCAGCACGAACGTGGAAACCATTGCAAACAACCTGGCCGTCGCCTCCAGCAACCTTAACCGGTTCGGCATGTGGCATTTCCTTTTCCACAAGGAGCCAACGCCCAAGCCACCGAAAAGCGGCAAGTGATCCGCCGCAATTGACATGAGCAGCAAACCAACCATCAACGGCCCAGCGACGATCTCGCCAATCGTCACCCGCCACTCGCCACCCTTCCCATGACCTCGCTCTGGGCCATCCGCATCCTGTTCCTGAGCCTCTGCACCATGGGGGGTTACGCCATCAGCCAGGTGCGCCCCGAGCTGACCGGGCTGGCTCACAGCGGGCTCATCGGCATGGCCATGGGCTTCGGCTTCGGCGGCTGGATGATTGCGGTGGATGAGATGCTCAAGGGATTTTCCCTGCGCGCGTTCTCGGCCACCACTTTCGGCCTGCTCCTCGGCCTGGTCGTCGCCGAACTGGTTGACAATTCCGGCCTGTTCGTCAACACCCCCGAAAATGTCCGCTACCTCATCCGGCTCGGGCTCTTCCTCGGCTTCGGCTACATCGGCATCATCCTCGCCATGCGCAGCAACAAGGAGGATTTCTCGCTCATCATCCCCTACGTCCGCTTTGCTCCGCAAAACAAGCCTGACAATCTGTTACTGCTCGACACCAGCGTCATCATTGATGGCCGCATCGCCGACCTGATTGATACCCGCTTTCTCGAAGGCTTGATTGTGGTGCCGCGTTTTGTGCTGAGGGAAATCCAGCAGATCGCCGACTCCGCCGACGCCATCAAACGCGCCCGCGGCCGGCGCGGACTGGAAATGCTCAACCGCCTGCAGCATAATCCGCACACCGAGGTCCGCATTCATGACGGCGATTTCCCGGAGGAAAAGGAAGTGGACAGCAAGCTCATCCGGCTGGCCCGCAATCTCAATGCCCGGCTGTTCACGAATGATTACAATCTGGCCAAAATCGCCGAGCTGCAAAAAATCAGTTACGTGAACCTGCACGAAGTGGCCAAATGCCTCAAGGTCACCCTCCTTCCCGGCGAAATCCTGCAGCTGAAAATCGTCCGCGAAGGCAAGGACAAAGGCCAGGGCGTCGGCTATCTGCCCGACGGCACCATGGTCGTCGTCAACAACGGCCAGCCTTACATCGGCCAGCAAATGGAAGTTCAGGTTCAGACCCTCCTGCAAACCGGCGCCGGCATCATCGTTTTCGCCGATCTCAAAGCGCCGACCATCTGAGAGCCACGCGCCATGGACCTGGTGACCATCTTGACCGTCTTGAATCCGATGGATGCGCAACTGGCCCGCTCCCGCCTGGAAGCGGCGGGATTTCATCCGTTCGTCACGAGCGAAACGGCGGCACTGAGCATCGAAGGTTATGCCCTCGCGGCCGGCGGCATCCGGGTTCAAGTACCCGACACCGAGGCCGCCGAGGCGAAGGAATTTCTCAATGCGCCGCCGGCGCCCGCCGAATGAGCCAATTTCTGGCATGAGCCGATGATCCGACAAATTTACCAATCTCCCTCACCCGTCCTCCGGCCGCCCTCTCCCAGCCGCTGGGAGAGGGCCGGGGCGAGAGGGCATTCCTGCCGTTTTTACCACGCTGCTGACATCACCGCCGCATGACTCCCGCAAAAACCAAACTGTTACGGCGATTAAAAAAGCTCCGGCCCGGAGAAATCGTCCTGGATTCCGCCACACTCGCGCAGTATGCCGGCGACAAGTGGTTTGCCGCGCATCAGCCCGACGCCGTCGCCCTGCCCCGCTCCACCCGATCGGTCTCGACAATTCTGCGATTCGCTCACGAACATAAAATTCCGGTCACGCCGCGCGGCGCCGGACACGGTTACGTCGGCGGTTGCGTGCCCGTTCGCGGCGGCATCGTGCTCTCGCTGGAACGGATGAACCGCATTCTCGATCTCAACCCAGCCGATTTCGTTGTCGTCGTCCAGCCGGGCATGAATACCGAGCGCCTTCAGAAAATCGTCGAGCGGCGCGGCCTGTTTTATCCGCCCGATCCGGCCAGCCGGGCGGATAATTTCATTGGCGGCAACACCGCCACCAACGCCGGCGGCCCGCGCTGCCTCAAATACGGCGTCACCCGCGATTACGTCCTCGGCCTGGAAGTCGTGCTCGCCGACGGCACCATCGTCCGGCTCGGCGGCCGCACGCACAAAAACAAGACCGGGTTTGATCTGCACCGGCTTTTTGTCGGCTCCGAAGGCCTGCTCGGCGTGATTACCGAGGCCACGCTGAAATTGATTCCGCTGCCCCCGTTCCGCGCCAACCTGGCCGTGGGATTCGACGCCATGCCGGCCGCCGTACGGGCGCTGCATGCCGTCTTCCGGGCGGGCTTCCTGCCGTGCGCGCTCGAGCTGGCCGACGAGTTCACGCTGGCCGCCGCCTACAAACGGACGAAGAGCGAGCGCCTGCGCGGGTGCCGGGCCCATTTGATTGTCGAGCTTGACGGGCAAAAGAAATCCGTCCGCCAGGAAATTCGGGATTTGGAAAAGATCATCCGCCGGCAGAAGCCGCGGTTTGTCCAGCGCGGGCTGGGCGCCGCCGAATGCGAAACCGTCTGGAAAATCCGCCGCGAATTCTCCTACGCTTTGCGCGATACCGGCCTGACCAAGCTCAACGAAGACGTCGTCGTCCCGCGCAGCCGGCTGGAAGACCTTTTCACGTTCGCCGCCCGCCTGCAAAAAAAGCACAAGCTGCCGGTGGCCTGTTTCGGCCACGCCGGCGACGGCAACATCCACACCAACGTCATGGTGGATTATGCTCAACCGGGCGCCAAAGGCCGCGCCGAGGCTGCCTTGGACGAACTGTTCCGCTGGGTGATTGGGGTCGGCGGCGCCATCAGCGGCGAGCATGGCATCGGCCTGGCGAAGAAGCGCTGGTGGCCGCAGGCGGTTTCCGTCGAAGCCCGCGAACTCCACCGCATCGTCAAGCGCGCCCTTGACCCAAAAGGCATCCTGAATCCTGGAAAGTTTGTTTAGACCATTTTGAGCAATGATGCGGTCACTCGGGTAGGGTCGGCGCGCTGCGCCGACCGGACGCCGCAGCGCGGCGTCCCTACCAACGACTATGGTTTTTGTTGAAACATTCCAACCGAAGGGACGATTTCCGCGAACCCTACAACCTTAAGGCGTCGTGGAACTCCGCCCTCCGACGAGAACCACAAACTCGCCCTTCAGATTCCGCTTCTTGGCGATCGCCAGCAATTCTCCCGGTTTGCCACGGAGAAATTCCTCGAACTTCTTGGTCAGCTCCCGCGCCAGCACCACCTCGCGATCAGGAAAAACCTCGTTCAACTCACCCAGCAGCTTTTCGACGCGATACGGCGACTCGTAAAACACCAGCGTGCCGGTGACGGTTTTGAGCGAATCCAGCTGGTTCCGGCGCTGGCCGGATTTGTGCGGCAGGAATCCGACAAAATGAAACTCGTCCGTCGGCAGGCCGCTCGCCGTGAGCGCCGCGACCAGCGCGCACGCACCCGGCACGGATTCCACGCGGAACCCGGCGGCGATGGCGGCCTGGACAACCCGCTCGCCCGGGTCACTGATGCCGGGACTGCCGGCGTCCGTAACCAGCGCGATCTTTTCGCCGCGCCGGAGCCGCTCGATGATTTCCTCGGTGCGTCTGGCTTCGTTAAACTGGAAATAGCTCAGGAGCGGCTTGGTAATGCCGAAGTGTTTCAGCAACTGGCCGGAGCGCCGCGTGTCCTCGGCGGCGACGACATCGCACTCGCGCAGCACGCGAAGGGCGCGCAGGGTGATGTCCTCGAGGTTGCCGATGGGCGTGGCCACCAGGTAAAGCGTTCCCGGCGTGAGCGGCGGCAAATCGGCGTCCATGGCCTGACTTAACCAGAAAATCCGGCGGAAATAAACCGGATTCGCAGCAATGAACCCGGCCATAAATTTCACCATCGCCCCGGTTTGGCGATTGCATTAATCTCCCGCAAGTGAATGTTATGAACAGACTTTTCCCGCTGGTTTTGCTTGTGATTGGGTTGGCCGGCCAGGCATCGGCCCAGGAAATCAAACCGCCGGTGCGCGTGGCCATCGTCGGCCTGGCGCATGATCATGCCCTGGGGTTCATTCCCCGGATGCAAGGCCGGGCGGATGTGCAACTGGCTGGGATCGTTGAAACCAATCAGGCACTCATCGCGCGCTACGCGCAACGGTTCCATCTTAATTCCAACCTGTTTTATCCCAGCCTGGAGGCGCTGTTCGCCAAAACCAACGTCCAGGCCGTGGCCACGTTCACTTCCACCTTCGATCACCAACAGGTGGTGGAAACCTGTGCGGCGCACCATGTGGATGTGATGATGGAAAAGCCGCTGGCGGTAAACCGGCAACACGCCCGCGCCATCGAAGCCGCGGCCAAAAAGGGCGGCATCCAGGTCATCGTCAATTATGAAACGAGCTGGTATCCGGGCACCTCGGCCGCCTACGCCCTGGTTCACGACGAACATCGCATCGGCGACATCCGCCGGATGGTTTTTCACGACGGCCATCGCGGGCCGCAGGAGATCGGCTGTTCAACCAATTTCCTGGCCTGGTTGACCGACCCGGCGCTGAACGGCGGCGGGGCCATCAACGATTTTGGCTGCTACGGCGCGGATATCGCCACCTGGTTTCTGGATGGCCAAAAACCCGTCTCCGTATTCGCGGTCGCGCGGCAGCTCAAACCGGAGATTTATCCCAAAGTGGAAGATGACGCGACGATTGTGCTGACTTATCCCGGGGCAGTGGTCATCCTGGAACCGTCATGGAACTGGCCGTTCGGCTGCAAAGACATGGAGATCTACGGGCAGACCGGCACGGTTTTTCTGCCGCAACCGGATTTGTTGCGCGTCCAAACCGCCAATGCGGCCAGCCCGGCCGACACCGTTCCTCCGCCGTTGACCGGCGCCAGTGCCGATCCGCTTTCCTATCTGGCGGCGGTGGTGCGAAAAGAAATCAAGCCGTCCGGCCTGGCATCGCTTGAGGTCAACCTGATTGTGGTGGAAATTCTGGATGCCGCCCACGAGTCGGCGCGGACGGGAAAACAAATCAAACCCTGAACGGCAGGGCATGAAATCAGCCAAAGCATTTTCCGTCGTTCTGGTCACCGCGCCGGATTTGAAAACGGCCCGCCGGCTCGCCCGGGCCGCGTTGTCGGCGCGGCTGATTGCCTGTGCCAACCTCATCCCCAATGTCGAATCGCATTACTGGTGGCGGGGCAAAATCGAGTCGGGCGCGGAGGTCCTGCTAGCTCTGAAAACACGGAACGCGAACCTGGCAGCCTTGGAAAAGCTGGTTCTGGCCAAACATCCCTACGACACGCCGGAGTTTGTTGTTCTGCCATTGGCCGCTGGCAACCAAAAATATCTCACCTGGCTGGCGGACAGTTGTCGGTGAAGGTGGGGCTTGCTCTCCGAGCGAGCCGCGGCGCGGTGCGGAGACCGCGCCCTACCAAACCAGATGTCGTGCAAAGCCGCCCCATCAGATTTTGGTTGAACCCTTGCCCGGCGGGCGTAGATTTCCAATGTGAATCCGGACGCGATTCCGTTGATGTTGCTCTTGCTGCTGGGGTTCGTGCTTGGCGCAGGCACGACGATGGTGCTGTGGATGATTGTCTGGCGGCACCGGGTGCATATCCGCCAATCTCCAACTCAACGCGCGGTCGAGTTCACCCCGCTGCAAATCGCCTATGCGCCCCGACCTTCCCGCTGGCTGGCCATCCGTTCGCACCATCCCCAATCCATTCGGGCCGCGCTGGGTTTGGACCAGTTTACGCCCTGTCCCTGGGTGGAAGGCCTGACCGGCGGACACGGGTTCTTCATCGGCGCACCGGTCAACGGCTGGATCATCGTCACCGGCTCGGGTTTGCCGGACCCGGGCAATGATGCGGACGAGTGTTTCCGGTTCCTGACCGACCTAAGCCGCAAGGTCGGGCACGTGCAATTTTTCCTGGCGGAACGGGTCCTGCAGCATCACGCCTGGGCGCGCGTGGAAAACGGCGTGGTGAAACGCGCGTATGCCTGGGCCGGTGAGACGGTATGGAACCAGGGCGCCAAAACCGCCGCGGAAACGGATTTAAGCGTAAAATGTTTCGGCTACGGCGATCATCCGGTGGCCGATTCCTGGGCCGCCACGGAATGGATGGCCGGCAACGTCGCCAAGGTGCCGCTGCTGGCTGCGCGCTGGAGCCTGGATCCGGCCCGGATTGACGTGCGACATCTGCGCAAACACGCCGACGGCATCGCCGGCGACCCGCTGTAAAGGAATTCAGGTTGGTGTAGCGTCGGCTGTCCCCGCCGACAAGTGTGCTGAGGAAAGCGCCCGTTACAGTCGGAATTAACGATTGCGCCTTGCGTTTTCAGTTGAGTAAGGCAGATTCACCGCAAATCACGTCAAACCGGAGAGTAAGCATGTCAACCAACATCGAACTCGAACTCCAAAAGTTTCCCAAAACTGTCGCGCTCAAGGACGGCGCGAAGGCGACCCTGCGCCCGCTGCGCCGCGAAGATGAGAAGGACCTCCACGCCCTGTTTCTCGGCATCACCGAGCACGAGCGGATGTTCATCAAACATCGCGTCACGGACATCGAGACCATCCGCGAGTGGTGCCGGAATATTGATTACGGGCGCAACCTGCCGCTGGTCGGGTTGTTGAGCGGCAAAATCGCCGGGGTGGCCACGCTGCATCAGCAGCTCGGCGGCTGGAAACGGCACGTCGGCCGCGTGAGCGTGCTCGTCCATCCCCAGTCCCGCGGCCGCGGCCTGGCGCGGGCGCTGATCGGGGAAATCATCGAAACCGCCCGGCACGTCGGCCTGGAACGGGTCGAGGCGGAATTCATCGGCAAACAGGAGGCGGCCATGAAAATGTTCGCCCTGCTCGGGTTCAGCCAGCTCCTGCGCCTGGAGGATTACGTCAAGGACATGCAAGCCATCAAACACGATTACATCCTCATGGGCCTGGATCTGCTCACTGACGAGGAATACGCGGGAGTGGGGGGGTAGTTTTAAGTTTTGAATTTTGAGTCAATTAAGAACTTAAAACTTAAAACTCAAAACTTGTGTCTCCTGAGGTTTGTCCCAACTGCGGCGCCGAGGTGCCGCGTGGTGCCAAGGCCTGTCCCGAATGCGGCTCGGACGAACAGACCGGCTGGTCGGAAACCGCCTACGCCAGCGGGTTGAATCTGCCGGACGAGGAATTCGACCACGACGAGTTCGTGAAGCGGGAATTCGGACCAGCCCCGGTCAAGCCGCACGGCCTCGCCTGGTTCTGGTGGGTGGTGGCAATTGTCGCTGCAATTTTGGTATCACTGGCGCTCCTGTCGGGGACAATTGGCGGGTTCTAATCCGACTCGGGTGGGCTGTGGCGCTGCTGCTGGTGCTCAGGTGAATAGAACGTGGTCTATCAAGATTCGCCAGATGAATTCCCA